>JAYVNN010000554.1:0-2686 GCA_043758435.1 Chthoniobacter sp. | reverse complement strand
GGTCGCGCCCGCTTTGGTGCTCAACCGGCGCAAGGTGCGCGAGCGGGCGGAGGGACGCTTCGGCTACCAGCGGATGGTGGATGACTACCTCGCGCTCTACCGGGCGCTCCTTGCGCAATAGAATTCCCTCACCCGGCCGACCCTACTGCTCGACCGTGTATTGCACATTGGTCGCATCTGTCTTGCGCCAAGTGCCGGTGGCAAGGACGCCATTGTCGATGCGGATGTCGATGTCGGCCATGCGCACGTCGTCGAGGGTAGAAGGGGAAAGGGAGCCGACGACCGCCGCGGGAGACGCGGCCGTATTGTAGGTCCAATACCACTGGCCACCGATGGCGTTGCGCGCGGTGTAGGGAATGTTTTTGAGGTAAACGCTCATGCCGGTCGGAATGGCGCTCGCGCTGGCCGTGGGCGGGTATTTGTTATTTTCCGCGGCGTACATCTCAAAGGCTCCGGCGATGGTGCGCAGGTCGGAGATGTAGCGCGTATTTTGCGCCATGTTGCGCGAGCGGATGAAAGCCGGGAGGGCGACCAGCAGCACATTCGAGATCAGTGCAACGATGATCATGACTTCGATCAGGGTGAAGGCGGATCGTTTGTTCATAAAATAATACGGATTTCCAAGCAGGCAGCGGGCCAAAACCAGCGGGACAGTACTTTTTTTCTCACCCGAGGTTTGATGCCCGTCCTTCGCCCCCCTTGTGAAAAATTTCACAAATTGCACTTGCGGGTGTGAGTGGGCGTTCGCATGCTCAAAACTACCGTGCGTTCCATGCCCGCCAGCGTCCTTTTTCCCACTCTCATCCTCGGCCTCGCCGCCTGCGGCCCGCGTGTCACGGATCGGAACATCGACGCGCTCAATGCACAAATCGATTCCGGCAGAACCCTGTCGATCAAAGAGGTCGAGGCGATTCTCGGGCAGCCGAGTCGGGAGGAAACCTACCAGATCGAGCAGCAGACCGTGCGGGAGATGCCGATGGTGCGCTATTATTACGAGGAAAACGGCAAGACGGTGGAATTGCATTTCATCGACAACAAACTGCAAAACCGCGTCGTCCATTTCGGCGAAAAGCCGCCGGAAAATGCCCCGCTGCACATGCCGCCAAAAGCCACGCCAGCGCCGTAATTTTTCCATGAACGTCCCGTCCGAACTGCTGGTGAAAATCGACGAAGCGATCACGCATTATCCCGTGTCGAAGCGGAGCGCGTCGCTGCCGCTGCTGCATTTGTGGCAGGAGCATTTCGGGCACGTCTCGGACGAAGGCATCGAGTGGATCGCGGCGAAGCTGGAGCTTTCGCCGATCAATGTGCTGGAGCTGGTGACGTTCTATCCAATGTTTCGCCGTGCGCCCGCAGGTAAGCGGCACATCCGCGTGTGCCGCACGCTTTCTTGCTCGATGGCGGGGAGCTACGACTTGAAAGCCGCGGTCGCGAAAGCAGCGGGGATTGATTTGGAAAAGTGGGCGCATGAGCAGCACGGTGGGCATGGGAATCCGGTGGCGGTTTCGCCGGATGGGAAGTTCAGCGTGGAGTTCGTTGAGTGCCTCGCGAGCTGCGGCAGCGCGCCGGTGGCGATGGTGGATGACAACTTCAAGGAAAACATCAAAATCGAGAACGCAGCCGCGCTGCTCAAGCTGGAACGCTCCGACGCCACGTTGCCGAAAGTGCTTCCGCCGCATCCGCGCGAAAAGCGGATCGTTTTCAAGAATATCGACCGCGAAGGCTGGACGAACGACATCGAGTGCTACCTGCACGACGGCGGCTACGCGGAGCTGAAAAAGGCGCTCGCCATGCCGCGCGCGGACATCGTCAACGAAGTCAAAGCCAGCGGCCTGCGCGGACGCGGCGGCGCGGGTTTCCCGTGCGGCGTGAAGTGGAGCTTCATCAAGCAGGACGAGAAGAAACCCGTCTATCTCATCTGCAACGCCGACGAGTCCGAGCCCGGCACTTTCAAGGACCGCTACATCATCCACCAGGACCCGCATCAGCTCCTCGAAGGCATGATCATCTCCTGCTTCGCCGTCGGCGCGAAGCTTGGCTACATCTACATCCGCGGCGAGTTCCCCGAAGGCGCGCAGATTTTGGAGAAGGCGCTGGCCGAGGCGCGGGCGCGGAACTTTCTCGGCAAGAACATCCTCGGCTCCGGCTTCGATTGCGAAATCTACGTGCATCGCGGCGCGGGTGCTTACATCTGCGGCGAGGAAACCGGCCTCATCGAATCGCTCGAAGGCAAGCGCGCCTATCCGCGCATCAAGCCGCCCTATTTCCCCGCCGTGCTCGGCCTCTACCAGTGCCCCACTATCGTGAACAACGTCGAGACCCTCTGCGACGTGAAGCACATCATCCAAATGGGCGGCGCGGAGTACGCGAAAATCGGCAAGCCGAATAACACCGGCACCCGCATCCTCTGCGTCAGCGGGGACGTGGAAAAGCCCGGCTACTTCGAGGTGGAAGTCGGCAGCGTGACGATGGGCGAACTCATCAACGACCTCTGCGGCGGCATCAAAGGCGGGCGCAAACTCAAGGCCGTCATCCCCGGCGGCTCATCGGCCAAGGTTTTGCGCGCGGGTGAGAAATACCAACTCAAGGATCGCGAGATCGGCCTCGAAGACATCCCGATGGATTTCGACACCCTCGCCGCGTGCGGATCCATGGCCGGTTCCGGCGGCGTCATCGTCATGGACGA
>JAYVNN010000553.1:0-2704 GCA_043758435.1 Chthoniobacter sp. | reverse complement strand
CGAAGGCCACCGCCGCGCCCTCGACCCGCGCGCCAAACTCATCGTCGGCGACCTCCAGCGCGACGCCGACATCCTCGCCGCCATGCAGGACACCCGGCCCGACGCCGTCATGCACTTCGCCGCCAATGCCCTCGTCGGCGAGTCCATGGAAAACCCGTCGAAATACTTCCGCAACAACGTCACCGGCGGCCTCCACCTCCTCGACGCCATGATCGCCTGCGGCGTCAAACGCTTCGTCTTCTCCTCCACCTGCGCCACCTTCGGCCCACCCGACCGCATCCCCATCGACGAGACGCTCCCCCAGCGCCCCATCAACCCCTACGGCGAATCCAAACTCATCTTCGAGAAAATCCTCCGCTGGTACGATGAAATCCACGGCCTGAAATTCGTCGCTCTCCGCTACTTCAACGCCGCCGGCGCCAGCCCCCGCTTCGGCGAAGACCACCGCATCGAGACCCACCTCATCCCCAACGTCCTCAAAGTCGCCCTCGGCCAACGCGAGAACGTCCAGATTTTCGGCACCGACTACGAGACCCCCGACGGCACCTGCATCCGCGACTACATCCACATCCTCGACCTCGCCGCCGCCCACATGCTCGCCCTCGGTGCGGAAAAAAGCGCCTTCTACAACCTCGGCACCGGCGGCGGCACCAGCGTCCGCGAAATCATCGCCACCTGCGAAAAGGTGACGGGTAAAAAAATCCCCGTCATCGAGCAGCCCCGCCGCCCCGGCGACCCCGCCCGCCTCATCGCCGCCAGCGACAAAATCCACCGCGAACTCGGCTGGACCCCGCAATTCCAAAGCATCGAAAAAATCATCGCCAGCGCCTGGGCGTGGCATGTCCAGAATCCGCATGGGTATGGGGACTGAGCCTTCGAACCTTCCACTTCGGCACGTCGTTCTCGCTTTTGTCAGCGTCGGTGCGTTGGTCGCCGCAGCCATGATGTACATCGCTTGGGGTCACAACTCCCAAGGCGAGATTCACGACGAAGCAGGGATTTATTGGGGCTACTGGTTTTTCCTTGGCGGCACTTGGTTCATTGCCATTGGAGTAGTTCCGTCGGTGTTCGCGTCCCTGATTTTCTACCTCTCCCGTCTTTCGCGGCGCACATGAATTCCTCCTCGTTCCCAGGCTCCAGCTTGGGAACGCCCTTGCGGGCGAAGCTCCGCTTCGCGTGGGCGGGATGTCTGCTGGCGCGGTGCGCTTTTCTAAAAGCCGCCACGGCCGGCCGTCATAGAGCCCGGCTCTTTTCCGGCGTGAGCACGATGTCGGCGTAAATCTCCGCGAGCGGTAGGCTCAGCCCGAGGCCGGGCAGGGCGACGGATTCCTCCAGCGTCGTGAGCACGGTCGGCGGTTCCTTCTCCGCGCCACGCTGCCAGACGCTGACTTCGATCTTGTGCTGATCGACGAGCACGTAGGTCTGGAGCGTCTCGCTGGACTGGTAAGCCCAGCGCTTTTCCAACCGGTCGAAACGCCGCGTGTCGGCGGAGAGCACCTCGAAAATGACGGCGGGATAATCGCTGTAGAATTCGTCCGTATCCCGCGGGTCGCAGGCGACGAAGACGTCGGGGTAGTAAAAGACGGTTTCCCGGCCAGCGAGGCGGACTTTGACACCTTCGATGTAGGATTCGCAGGGCTTGCCACGCAGGGCGGCACGGAGCCATCCGTTGACGTTCGCGCCGATTTTGTTGTGGATTTTACTCGCGCCCGCCATGGCGTGGACAACGCCGCCCAGATACTCATGGCGCACCGTCGCCAGCTTCTCGCCTTCGAGGTATTCCTCGGGGCTGATCCAGTGGTCGGATTTTTTGATGGCGCTCATGGCGGGATGTATGCCGCTTTTTCGCCCCGCGGGCAAGTGCGTGGGGGAAAGCGCCGCGTTACTTCGCCGCCACGTCCGGCCCTTTCAGCGCGGCGATTTCCTTGCCGGTCAGGATGCGCCATTCCCCCGGCCGCATGTCGGCGATTTTGAGCTGGCCGATGCGTGTGCGGACGAGGCGTTCCACTTCGTAGCCCAGATCGTAAAGCATGAGCCGGATTTGCCGCTTGATGCCCTGGTTGAGCGTGAGCCGCAGGTGCTTCGGGCCGATGATTTCCACGCGCTCCGCTTTCGCCCGCCCCCCCATGATGTGAAAGCCGCGCAGGAGTTTTTCGCGGTCGAGGGGGCTGAAAGGTTTGTCGATGATGACCTCGTATTCCTTGTCGATCTTGTAGCGCGGATGCGTGAGCGCGAGCGAGAGGTCGCCGTCATTGGTGACGATGAGCAGGCCCTCGCTGTCCATGTCGAGCCGGCCGACGTGGTGGACGCGCGGCCAGTTCGAGGGCAGCAGCTCGAAGATGGTGCGGCGCTGGCATTCGTCGTCGGCGGTGCAGACAAAGCCGCGCGGTTTGGCGAGCACGGCGGTGAGCGAGGTCTGCTTGTGCATGATGCGCGCGCCCACTTTCACCGTGTCCTCCGGGCCGACTTGGGTGGCGAGGTCGCTGATGACGTGGCCATTGATGCGGACCTGGCCGGCGGTGATGAGTTCCTCCACGCCGCGGCGTGAGCCGAGGCCGGCGGAGGCGAGAAAACGATTGAGGCGCATAGGTCGGAAAAAACGAGGGGCGGACAATGGCGCACGATGGGGAAATCCGAAACAATTTCTTGGGGCATTTGCCGAAAGTCATTTTGAACCACGGGGGACACAGGGAGCACGGGTTTT
>JAYVNN010000552.1:0-2704 GCA_043758435.1 Chthoniobacter sp. | reverse complement strand
TCCGAGACGGCCAAGTGGGGCGACGTGAGCGTCGGCCCGAAGATCATCGACGCCAGCGTGAAGAAGCGCATGAAAGCCGCGCTCAAGGACATTCAATCGGGCAAGTTCGCCAAGGACTGGGTCAATGAATACAAAGGCGGCTACAAGAAATACAACGCCCTCCTCAAGGCTGGCGAAAAGCACCCCATCGAAAAGACCGGCGCCAAGCTCCGCGCGCTCATGCCTTGGATTCAGAAAAAGAATCTCAAGGGCGCGCAGGCCGCCTACTGACCGGCGCGAGCTTCAAAAGCTCGCCGCGCGAGTGCCTTGTCTCACGTCGAACGCAGTCCGCAACTTCGCTGATTGTGCCGCTGACAAGAAAAGTCTGGCGCAACGCTCAATGAGGGCCTAACACGGCACATCAGTCGCTATCCCTGATCATATGGCCAAAGAAAAACCAACCAAGGATCTCACGGAAAAGCCCGACAAAAAGGTGACGATCGAAATTCCGCAGGGCCAGTTCCCTGTGGTCTTGTATGTCAACACCTTCGGGCTGGAGAGTTTGGACGGGCACAAACTTGTGCATTTCGGGTTGATGATGCCGCCTGCTCGGCTCATGGCTGCGTGGGCATGCGTTTTCGAAGCGAAACTCATCGAAATCAGTCAGGAATCGTGGATGAAGTATCTCGCGGACATCGAGTTTCCGAATCGCGCCGAGGACACGAGTTTTCGTTGCCCACCGGAGAGGCTTATTTCGGGCGTCCCCTCGGTGAATATCGCCGCCCTCGCGCGAACCGGCGAGGTGGGTGAGATTCGGCTTTTCACTTACTCGATTGGGGATTTGCTGGACGACCGGCGCGAAGATAAAACAGGGAAGATCAAAGGCCAACCTCTCGCGATCATCCGTCTCCCGTTGGAGTTGCAGCGTCAGTTTATCGCGGCAATATATGCCGACTTGATCTAATGAAGATTAGCGTTCCTGGAACCATTATCGCGACCTCGCTAAACCTCGGTGCCATGGTGAACGACCGGGTTTCGCAGGGAGTCGTGCCTGCCAAGATTCCCGAAGAAACGCAGCGAACCAGTGATGCGTCCGCTGCTCCTGGTATGGCATCGGTCATCGACGCGCCAGACGAATTCTACACGACGGTTCAAGAGGTTCCTGTTGAAATCGAATGGGATAAAGCAGCAGAAAAACGTTTTCATTCGCTTGCGGTTAAGGAAGCGATGGAAAACTTAGGAGCTTCTGAACTGGTGGAACTGGAACAACTCACTATTGCGCGGCGGAAACACATAACTCCGCCGGTCAGCGCGAAGGAAATGATCGAGGAGTTGAGGCAATGGCGGAGTGTCAATCGCGTCTTCGAGGCGCTGGATCAGTATGTCCAAGAAATCGGAGTTAGACGAACCACCTTCACGAATCGTCCGTAAGAACTTTCCAAAAGGAAAGATCACGCGGTCAAACTATCGGAAGCGGGCACTGCCCTGTCTCCTGAAGGACTTTTCGGATCGTTGCGCCTATTCGATGCTCCATAAGGACATGGCCGGCGGCGAGTCAGCCATCGACGTGGATCATTTTGATCCCCGGCTGAAATCCCGTTATCTGCAGAGCTATTCAAATCTTTTTCCAGCGTCACGGCACTGCAATGGGAAGAAGCAGAATGCTTGGCCCACCAAGGAAATGGAGGATGCTGGGATTCGCTTTTTGGATTGCACCAAGGAGCACGATTACGGCCTCCACATCCTCGAAGACCCGGCGACACACAGAGTTTTCGGCATCACGCCCGCGGGACGTTATCACGTCCGTGTCTTGGATCTGAACGCGGGGGTGTTTATCAAGCACCGAAAAATGCGGGCGAACCTCGAGATTTTCATGAGCGAGACCCCGGTAACAATTAAGCCCAAGCCATTTGATCGACTGCTCGCAGCGATCGAGTTGGCAAAGGATTTCCGGGACTTGGCCATACCGTTTATTCCGTACGGCACTCCGCCACCTTCGCCTCAAGATTAGCGAAATTCTTCGAGAAATCTCGGCCGTCCGGAGCCAAGCACGGAGCCATCGGTGGAACATGTGTCGCTGATCCCGGCTTGCCACGTCCGCCGCTTTATGGAGCCTTGGCTGGCCATGAAGACCGCCCCGTTCCTCCTCGCCCTCCTCGTCTGCGCCAGCGCGCGTCTCCACGCTGATCCGTCGCGCGTGATCAAACTCTGGGACGGCCCGCCGCCCGGCGATTTCACCGTGCCCGGCCCGGAAACCGTGACGCAGCCCAAGCCCGGCGAGAATCCGCCAATCCTGCGCCTCACCAATATCGCCGAGCCGCGGCTGGAGATTTACGAGCCTGCCACCGACAAGAAGAACGGCGCGGCCGTGGTGATCGTGCCGGGCGGCGGCTTCGGCATCCTCGCGTCGGGGCACGAGGGCGCGGAGCTGGCGGAGTGGTTTCGCGACCGCGGATTCGTCGCGGGCGTGCTCCAGCATCGCTGCCCGACGAACAAGCTGCCGAAGCCGTGGGAATTCCCAGCGCAGGACACGCAGCGCGCCGTGAGCCTCGTGCGCGCGCGGGCCGCGGAGCTGGGCGTGCAGCCGGATCGGGTCGGCCTCTTCGGCTTTTCCGCCGGCGGCCAAGTCGCGCTCATCGCCGCGACGAACGACGGCGCGCGCCTTTACCCCGCCGCCGACGACCTCGACAAGACGAGCTGCCGCCCGGATTTCCTCATGCTCTGC
>JAYVNN010000551.1:0-8506 GCA_043758435.1 Chthoniobacter sp. | reverse complement strand
GGCATCTCGGCTTGCATGGCCTTCACCTTGAGCCGCGCGGGATTGAAGATGCTGCGGTAGTAGGTGCGCCACAGGCCGTCGAGCGCGTCTTCATCGGGCGCGGCGCTGCGCGGGACGCCGGGTGTGAAGTGCAGCGCGGTGCCGTCCCAGTGCACACATTCATGCGGCGTGAGGATGGACCAGTCCATCGCCGCGAACCGCTTTTGAAAGAACGACGCGGCCAGTCGCACGATGCGATGTTCGGGCTCGAACCACGCGATGAATTGATCGCGCCCGGTGGCCTCGTCCGTGCCGACGAGCCGGAAGCGCACGAAGGCATGCATCTTGTGGATGTCGCGCCCGATGGCTTTGCACCACTGCTGCACCTGGCGCATCTCGCGGTCGGTGGGGATGGAAAGCAGATGCCGCTCGCCGCCGCGCGTGAGCCGCCAGAGCACGCGATACAGCGCGGCCCACCGGCGTGGGTCGGTGTGCGCGGCGGTCGTGCGGGCGATGTCGAGAAAGGCCGCGGGCACTTTTGGGACCGGACCGTTTTCCTCGGCGCAGATTTTGTCTGATGAAAATAGCTCACCTTTCGCGACATCGTCGGACCACAGCACTTCGTCGGGCGTCACGCCCTGCGCGAGGAGCTTGCGCGCATGATCGCGCCAGGCTTCGAAGGTGGGCTGAATGAGCACGGTGCGCATGGCTACAGCTCGCCGTTGCGGACGGAGGTGAGGTCAGCCGGCGTGGAGGTCGGTGCGCTGAAATCCAAATCCATCTGCCGTGGCGGCGGCAGAAATCGCGCGCGCAAATCGTCGCCATCGAGGCCGAGCAGCGCGGGCGTGTGGTCGGCGGTGATGATGAAGGGCAGCACTTTTTTCATCGGCACGCGCAGGCGCAGCAGGTCTGCCAGCCGCAGCCGCGTGTAGCGGCGCGCGGCGAGGATGCGATCCACATTGCGCACCCCGAGACCCGGCACGCGCAGGAGGATTTCGCGCGGCGCGCGGTTCACGTCGGCGGGAAAGCTCGCGCGGTTGCGCAGCGCCCAGGCGAGCTTCGGGTCGAGGTCGAGATCGAGATTCGGCGCGTCGGCGGTGGTCAGCTCGCCGACTTTGAATTCGTAAAAGCGCAGCAGCCAGTCCGCCTGATACAGCCGATGCTCGCGCACCAGCGGCGGCGGCTTGATGGGCAGTAGCTTCGACGGTTCGGGGATGGGGCTGAAGCCCGAGTAATACACGCGCCGCAGCCGGTAGGTGCCGTAGAGCACGTCCGCGCGCTGGAGGATGGTCGCGTCATTCGAGGCGTCCGCGCCGACGAGCATCTGCGTGCTTTGCCCGGTGGCAAAAGGCGGCGGCTTCGGCGCATCGGGCTTTCGCTTTTCCGCAAAACGCTCGTCGATTTTCCCGCGGATGTGACCCATCGCGTCCTGCGTGCGCGCGAGATTTTTTTCGGGCGCCAGCGCATCGAGTCCCGCCTGCGTGGGCAGCTCGATATTGATGCTGATGCGGTCCGCATAGCGCCCGGCCATTTCGATGAGCGCGGGCGAAGCCTCCGGGATGGTCTTGAGATGAATGTAGCCGCGAAAATGATGCACTTCGCGCAGCGTCCGCGCGACCGCGATGACCAGTTCCATCGTGTAGTCCGCGCTCTGGATGATGCCGCTGCTGAGGAAGAGGCCCTCGATGTAGTTCCGCTTGTAGAAATCGAGCGTGAGTTTCACCACCTCGTCCGGCGTGAAGCGCGCGCGCTGCACATTGCTCGAGCGGCGATTGATGCAGTAGTGGCAGTCGTAAAGGCAGGCATTGGTGAGCAGCACTTTCAGCAGCGAAATGCACCGCCCATCCGGCGCATACGAATGGCAAATCCCCGCACCGCCCGTGGACCCCACGCCCTTGCCACCGCGCGAATCCTTGCGCGCCGCGCCGCTGCTCGCGCAGGACGCATCATACTTCGCCGCGTCGGCGAGGATTTCGAGTTTACGCTGGAGTTCCATGCTGCCGCTAACGCGCAGGCAGCACCGCAGCGGGTTTTGCCGCGCCGCCTTTGAATCCGGTGACTGCGAGGTCGGAAGCGTTCATGCCGCGATTCGTGTCCAGACCGAGCATCCGCCAGTGGTGCGCATGCAGGTCAAATGGCACGCGGATGCGCTCGTCGAAATCCGTCGGCCAGACGATGCCGCCGACCGTGCGGAAATCGCGGAACGTCACATCGACCTCCGCGCCCCGCGTGCTTTCGAGGCCGCTCAGAGTCATGCGCACGCGGCGGAGTTGCTTGGTCGCACGGTCGATGAAGAGGATCACGCGGTCTTCCTTCGCCATTCCAAATCCGGGACGCAACACCGCGAGCACCTGATCGCACGCGGCTTTGTCCACGATCGCTTCGCCTGCGGGTGCGAAGACGACGCCGGGCCGGTCGAAGTAAAATGGCCCGAGCAGAAACAGCGTGTAGGCATCCGCCACGAGGGCGGCGGCGCGCTGGGTTTCGGTGTCGGTCGAGGGCGTGCCGTTGTAGGCAACGCTGACCTTGCCGGGCTCGCGGACGACGAGCTTTTTCCCCGCTGGTCCCGAGTGCTCCTGCGCGAGGAGGCGCGGCCCGATGAGCAGCCGCTCCTCCGAGCCGCGCCGGAATCCGGTGTCCGCGAGCACGGGCTGAAAGCGCGGCCCGATCGAGGCCCATCGGCCTTCGTAACGCACGCTCACATCGCGCACTTTCCCGAATGCTTTCCGTCCGTGCGCCTGCTGCGAAGCGGCGACCAGCGCGGCGGCGCCGGGGTCGGATTTTGTGAATGCACGCGTCGGAATCTGCGGCGACGCGCACGCGGCGAGGAGCGCGCACAGAGCGGCGAGCAGACCTCGCGCGGCGGGCAAGCTCATCACCCGCGGGAGGCGCGTGGTGCGGGTGGTGATTGGATTGGATTTCATGGAGTCACTGTTTCTTCGATGGGTAGCCCGAATACGGCACCGTGGGCCCGTCGTCCTTGCCGACGATCTTCGTCTCCGTGCCGCGCGTTTCCTTGATGCGCACGGCGAACGGGTCGCCGCTGTAGCAGACCTCCGCGAAGAACGCCCAAACGGACGCCTCGTCGTTCACGAACATCGGCGCGAGTTTTCCCGCCGTCGTCGTGTAGCTGAAACCGCCGAGGATTTCCGTGCGCCCTCCGCCGAGCGTGTGGGCGAGCGTGCCGCCGCGTTCGGTTTTGTAGCCGAGCACCCATACGTCGCCGCCGTCGTTGGTGAGGTGCGTGCCTTCGTTTTCGACGTTGAGCTGCCGCGCCCAGAGCTTCTGCTTTTTGAGATGCAGGTCGTGGGTGACCACATCCTCGAAAAACCACTCCGCGCCTTCCGACCCTGCCGTGCCCGAGACGTTGCAGTCCTGCACGCTGCGCAGGACGAGCGTGCGGCGCGTGGCGACTTCCAGGCCGCCGTGGATGTGGGCGAAATGTTCGATACTCACCACCGGCGCGTCTCCATCGACGAGACGGAAATCGGGGCGCAGTCCTTTTCCGTAGTTGATCGCACCACCCAGCCCCAACACGCGCCGCACCTTCCCACGGATCGTGACGGTCGAACGCAGGTTGTAGCTGCCGGGCAGGAACACGGTCGTCGCGCCGGAGTCCATCGCCTTCTGAATCGCGGCGGCGGAATCCGCCTGACCGGTCGGGTCCGCGCCGAAGTCGTCCACGTTCGCCCACGACTTTGGATCGTCGCGCGGAACTTCCGGCGTTTCCTTCACCGGCAGGCGCAGCGATTGCCCGGGCGAGGGAAACGGACTCGTCGCCTTCTCCGAGCAATACTCGCGAATGTCGGGTCCGAGGCTGCCGGGCTTGTCTTCGCCCCGGATGCGATACGCCGCGCCGGAGTCCGGCGTGTGCGACACGTCGCCGAGCGCGCGGGCGTAGCCGGTCGTCTTCACGTCGCGCAGGAAAATGCGGCCGCTATTGTAGTTCACCATCGCGGGCTTCATCGCGGCATCGCCGATGCCGGTGAATGTCGCATCTAGCAGGCAGAGCGTGCCATAGGTGGACAGCGCGGGCGCGGCGCTCTCGCTGGTGAAACCGCGAATGCTGACCGACTGGCCTTCATTTGCGAAACCCACCTCGGTCTGTCCGCGCAGTGCGATGTTTTCAAACGTCTGCCCGTTCACCGCACGCGCCGTGGCGATGCCGCGCCGGAAGCCGGTGACTTCGCAATTCCGCACCAGTAGCGGCCCGTTCATGTCGCGATGCGCGAGGTCGAGCCCCGTGTGACCGCTGCCCGCGCCCGCGATGAAACGGCAGTCGCGCACCGCGCCGGAGTTGTTCGAGTAAAACTGCAACGCCGTCGCGCCCGGATTTCCCGCGCCGACATCGAAGGTCAAATGCTCGACGTAATTGTGAAACCAATCCGCCGAGCCAAACCCGCCGCACCACATCATCGACTCCGGCTTTTTCACATCCGTAAACGTCGCGTCCTTGAGCCGGATGATGCTCGCCTCGCGCGACTCGCCGCACAGAAAAGTTTTCCCCCAATTGTCGCGCCCGCCGAATTTTTTCGGCCACTTGAGCGTGGCGCTAACGAGATACGTGCCCTTCGGAAAGTAGAGCAAGTGGCCACGTCCGGTGTGCTCATTGATGGCCCGCTGGAGCGCCTCGGTATCGTCCATCACCCCATCGCCCTTTGCGCCGTAGGGAGGCTTGGTGATATCCACGACGTTGGGATTCTTCGGAAAGGAAATGGTCTTCTCAGCGACGGCCAATGGCGCGCTGAGCGCGGCCTCCGCCGCCATGAGCAAAGGGGCGATCACGGCGAGCAGACATCGGGCGGCGAACTTACTCATGGTGTTTGTCGATGCGGATCATCACTTCGTTCCGGCGCATGAAGGTCGGCGTCCACGGCGGATCGTAGTAGGCGAATGTCGGCGTGCCTTTTCCCGTCAGCTTCTCCGCGTCGAGCCGTGCCTTGAGTTTCTCGATGGCGGCCGTCTCGTTTTCCAGCGTGCGCCCGCCGTCGAAACGCAGCACCGCGAATCTCGCCGCCGGCACTTTGCCGAGCGTCACGCTCTCACCCGATGGCTTCGGCACGCCTTTGTCCACGGCCTTAACCGGCATGATGAAGCTCATCGTCTTCTTGTCCCTCGTGGTGTCGATCAGCACCGGCGCGGTCATCGCGATCTTCTCCGAGCCTTCGTTGCTGCCGGTGATGAAGCGGAACAGTTTTCCGAAGCCGCCGTTCATCTCCTCTCCCTCCATCGGTGTCGTGGCGACGGTAAGCGCCGGATAGTCACGGATCTCAAATGGCTTTTCAGCGCGGACGACTATGTATTCAGGAGACTCCACTGCCGCGCGCGAATTGACGATGAGCCAGAAAGCGCCGAGCGCACTGGGCAGAACGATGGTGAGGAGGATCGTCACTTTGGAGCGTTTCATGGAATGGGAACTGTGCAGATTCGGAAGGCGGAGTTGCCCGGAGTCGAGTTGAATACTCATGAACCGTAGTATGGAGGCGAGGACAGCTACGCCGGTCCCCCCTCCCGTGGATGCCCTGCGCCGCGGTGTTTTTCACCGCAGCCTCGTCTCCGGCACTCGCTAGCGGCGCACTCCGCTTGGCGAGTTCGAGGCGTGCATCGCTGCCGAATTACGCGGGCGCTCTTGGGGTCAGATTCGCCAAGTCCGAACCAGTCTCGACGACGTGGGCGAGTTCGGGATTGCACCACCCTCGCACGGCGGTGCGTGGCGTTACCGCGGCGTGATCTCGAGGTCGTCCACCACGGCGCGCTCGGTGGAGCCGCCGGTGCGGGCACCGAGGCCGAAGCGGCCATTTTGCGGGAACGCAAAGCCGGGGGTCGCCACGTTGTTGAAGATCGTCGCACCGTTGAATCTCACCGTGACGCCGGTGGCGCTGTCGTAGCTGACCTCGACCGGGACGCTGACCCCGTTAGTGTAAGGATTGGTGGTATTGACTGCGACGTGGGTGCCGTTGACCCAGAGGTGGATGCCGATGCTCCCATTGCCGCCGTTGTCGTAGGTGTCGAAGCCGACGGCCAGGCTGCGCGCGGTGCCAGGACCGGCCTCGCCCCATACGCCGGTGCCCAGGTCGCCGACGGCAAAGCTGGCACCATCGGCGGGGATGCCGGAGGAGATCGGGCCGAGCGCGAGATTGAAGCGCGCGGTGAACCCATTGAGCGCCGGACTGGCGACGATGCCATCAAACACGACCGCACCCGCGCCGCCGGTGACCTCGTCGGTGAGCTTGACGGCCCCATTGGTCCAGACGGCACTGCCGCGCAGGCTGGCCGCGCCGAGGCCGGCGTTGAAGTTATTCACGTAAGGTGAAAAGACGAGCACGCGCACCCGGCCGAAGCGTCTCGGGGAGACGACCGGATCGACCACCGTGACGCGTTCCCAGGTGGAATCGAGGGAGGCGATGGCGGCGCTCGCCAGGTCGAGGGGACTTAGGCCGGAAAGGTCCGATCCCGTCTCAACAATATAAGCTACCTCGGGATTCGTGGAAGCTTTGCGCCTAACAAAGGTAATCACCAACCGGCCCTGCTCGTCGCGCGTCAGCAGAGGTAGGCCCGCGGCTCCGTTCGGATCTAGGACTTGGTAACTCGCCTTGTTCAGGTCGCCCGCGGCCGGTGCGAGGTTGAAGGCATACTTCGCGAGATTGCTCACGCCATCGCCGGAAGGATTCGCCAGGTCCTGTGACCCGTCTGCGGGGAGCCCTTGCAAGTTGCGCCAATACGCGAGTGGCGGCAGCACGCCGTAAGCAACGGACGCGATTGATGAATCGATCCATCCTGGCCCATACGCGATGGCTTTAACTGTGGTGTTCCGGGTCAAGGTAAATGGACCGGTGTAGATTAGACCGTTGGTCGAAGACGGACTCGTGCCATCCAGCGTGTAGCGAACTTTCGTCCCAGAACTGGTGCTGGTTATCGTTACCTGCACGTTGTTTTCGTAGGTGCCACCGAGTGGGCTAACGATAGGGATCGCCGCCGCCACTGGTTTAGGAAAGATGGCGAGATATTGCGGGCCGCCATTACCGGATGGACGCGCTGGACCTAGGTTCGAGTCGAACGTGCTCTTCGTTCCATCAGGCGAGATTTTGATGATGTCTCCTGGCTGGTTTGCGGCACCCGTCTCGGCCACAAAGAGGTTGCCGTTGGCGTCGAAGGCAATTCCCAGAGGCACGTTAGCGAGGCCGGTGGCAAACGTGCTTTGCGTGCCTGACGGCGTGTATTTCAGGATGGAGTCGTTACCGGGATTGCTGCCGGTCGAGACAAAAAGATTTCCAGATCCATCGAACGCTAGTCCGCGTGCGGACACGCCTGATGCAAAGACCGTGCTGCTTCCGCTGCTTGGTATGATTCGAATCAGCTGATTGGTCGTGTCGGCGAAATAGAGATTGTCCGCGGCATCCATCGCGACTCCGGCAGCAGCGACACCCGGAGCATCGTATACGAGACCCTGGCCACCACTCAGACCAACCTTCCAAATCCTGCTTCCGGTTGCGTAATCAAGGTTGATGACCACATAGAGCGAATCGCCGGCGGAATTGATCGCGATAGAGCTTGGCGGTTGGCCGAAAAACGAGGCCAGGGTCTGCGGATTACTCGAACCTAAGGCCAGCTTATACACACTTCCGAATCTCGATGAACTATCGTAGGCACCGTAGTAGAGATTTCCGGCCGCATCGAAGACCATGCCACTGGCCGAATTAAGCCCTCGAAGCAGCACGAAACCTGGAGTATTCCCGCCTGGATAGCCGGTCAGCGAACCCGCGCCGTTTCCTCCTAGTCCGTTAACATCGGCGTAGATGCCCTGCACTAAATAGGGTATCAGCTCGAAGGCCCCGACATCAGGTGCATTCCCCTGTGGACGAGATGTTCCTACCTGGTCGGTCGTGATCCCGGCGATCGTCACTCCGGCATCCACCGCCACACTTCCAGGTTGGAGCGAAATCGTGGGCGTCGGCCCGCCGTTGTTTCCGAGTGTCCCAAGTTTAAGCTGAGCGACTGGGACTCCAATCCGATTCCCGTTCACTCCGTTCGTGAGGCCAGGTGCGCTGGCGCTACTCAAGATGTTATTCGTACTGGAAGCGGAAAAGATCCCGCCATTGGCAGAGCCGACACCTTCATTGCCATTGCCGCCGATGAGCCCGTTGATCATCGTGAGTGGATGGCCCCAGATCACCAGCGCGTTCCCGTCGGTCGAGGTGTTATTCGAGATCGTCACGAAGCGAAACGCCGTCGAGGCGGAGCCAGAGTCGATCGCACCGGCGATCCCATTAGAATGGTTACCGCTGAGGGTGGAGTTCTCGACCAGCAAGGACGGCGAATCGCCCCAGCTCTGAATGGCGCCGCCTTCGCTTACTGCCGTATTGCCGGTGAAGGTGCAATTGCGCACGCTAAGTGAGCCGAAGTTCCAGACTGCTCCGCCGAAGTCGAATCCGGCAGTTGTAGGTTTGCCGCCAGTCAGCGTGAGGTTCTGCAGGTTCAGGGAACCGCCGCTACTGATGACGAAATGCCGAAGTTGAGCCGTATCAGC
>JAYVNN010000550.1:0-2718 GCA_043758435.1 Chthoniobacter sp. | reverse complement strand
GTTACTTTCCGGTGGTCATCGGCAAGCCCGGCCACGTCGAAGTGGAAGGACTCATCGGCGACTTTCCCGGCGCTCATGTCATCGAAGAAATCGCGCATTTCGCCACGCTCCCGCAAAGCACTCGTTACGGGGTGATTTCGCAAACGACACAGCCGCTGGACAAAGTGCTGACGCTGGTCGAAGCGCTGCGGCGGGCGCGGCCGGAGAGTGAGGTGCGCTTTGCCGACACCGTCTGCCAGCCGACCAAGAACCGTCAGAACGCCCTGCGCAAGCTCATCGCCGAGTGTGACACGCTGGTCGTGGTCGGCGGACGCAACAGCAACAACACGCTCCAGCTCGTCGCCGCCGCCCGCGCCGACAAAGTGATACACCCCATCCTCCGGCGGCGAGACCGTGCCTTTGTAATGCACGAGCCAGCGGCTGGGCTGGACCTCCTTTTCCAAGCCGAAGGCCTTCGGACCCTCATCGGCCTTCATGTTCGGGATCATGATCTGCGTGGAATAAAGCGGCTGGGGCGCTTTGAAATAGTCGTGGAGAACACTCTCCCGCCAGCCTTGCGCCACGAAGCGCCGGAAGACCTGGTGATACTCATCCGGGGAAATCCCCGTCGGTTTCCTGCCGCGCGTCTGCTTCAGATCGTAGAAGGTCCCGACGAGCGCCGGCGTGGTCTTCTCCGTCATGCCAAAGAAGCGCATCGTGCCGCCTTTCATCCCGCCGCCCGCACCTGCGCCGAGGCTGGCCAGCTTGGCGCGGAGAGCCTTTCCGCCGTCACCCATCTCCGCGATCTTTCCATCGAACCTCGCGGCCGGCGCAGTGTTCAGCGCAAAGGCCGTCGTCGTGCCCGTCACGGTCAAAGCGGCCATCGATGGCGCTGAGTTCGGACTCGCGGGAGCGGGCAGGTTCACTTGCGGCGATGCCGGCAGTTCGTCCGGCTTTTGCGCGTCAGTTTCCGTGGGGATGAGCGACCCTTCACCAGCCACGAAATCATCCGGCGGGGCCACATAACGCTGGAACAAAACGACACTCCCGCCAGCCACGACGAGGATGAGGTGAAGCAGTGCGGAAAGCGTGAAGAACCGAGCTTGGGCGAGAAAAATCTGGACCCGGCGAAAGAGCGGCTTCCTGGGATTGGCGGCGGTCATTTCCGAGAGAGCGGATGATGCCGGGTCATCCTTAGATCGCCGCCGTGAAGCAGAGAATCGCCGCCGTCCGCGGTCAGAACTCGACCGCTTCGGTCGCCCGGGCAGCCGAGGCATTCGCCCTGCAATTTCTGGCAAACTGAGCCACTACCTTGAAGCGACAAGGATCGACTCCGCGCGTTCGTTTGGCTTCTGTTTCCGCGAGCATGTCTGCCACCTCGAGCACACCCGAAATTCGCCACGTCCGGCCCGGTTCGCGGGAGTTGTGGAGCTGTTTGCAGGCGGAGTGGCGGCTGAAGGTCGTGCTGTTCGTGGTGTTCAACGCGATGTTTTGGATCGGCTATCAAGGACTGGCGCGGCACGCCATTTTTCCGCTGCGCGCGGTGCCGCTGACGGCGCTGGATCGCGCGGTGCCGTTTCAGCCGGAACCGTGGGCGTGGGTGTACCTTTCGCAGTTCGTTTTCGTCGGCTGGCTCCCGCTCCTGCTCACCACCCGGGCGGCTATCCGGCGCTATTCGGTGTCGCTCGCGGTGATGTCGGCGACCGGCTTCGCGGTGTTTCTTTTTCTCCCGACGCCGGGGCCGCGGCCCGCCGAGGTCGGGGGGAGTTTCGCGATGAAATGGATCGCCGCGGGCGACGGTGCGCTGAACTCGATTCCTTCGCTCCACGCCGCGTTCGTCGTCTGCATGGGTGCGTTGGCCTGGCGGATGTTTGGCCGCACGCATCCCGAGCTCGTGGCGCTGATTTCGTTGCTCTGGGGCGGCGCGATTTTGTTTTCAACCCTCGCGACGAAGCAGCACTACGCGCTCGATCTCGTCGCTGGCGGATTGCTCGGCTGGGCGGCGGATTGGCTCGCGTGGCGCGGCGGGAGCGCGGCGGCGACGATGCCGGTGCCGCCGTCAAACTGAGACCGGGCCCGGCCGTCGGCGCGGTTGAAAGTCCGACGACGTGGCCGGTGGCGGCGCGTACTATCCTTCGCCGCAAAGCGATGATTCATTCTTGAAATGGAACCGGCTCGACCAGCCATGAACGCCGCAGTGGTGGCCCCGCCGCGAGTCTCGCGCGAACTGCTGCCGGAGTTGCATCGCATCGATCATCGGCACGCGCTGCGGGCGGCTTGTTTTGTCGCGGTTTACGCGATGAGCGCCGTGGCGGTTTGTGGGATCGCCGCGACTGGCCATCGCGGCTGGAGCTGGGCGGCTGCTCCGCTTTATCTGGCGGCGGCGGCGCTGCACGGGCTCAGCCTTTTTACGCATGAAGCCGTGCACGGCTCGCTGAGCCGGAACCGCTTTTGGAATGCGCTGCTGGGAGCGGTCTGTGCGTGGCCGGTGCTGCAAAATTTCTCCGCTTACCGCGTCCTGCATTTGCGCCATCACGAGTATCTCGGCGCGCCCGGCGACCCCGATCATTACCCGAACTACACGCGATGGACGTGGCTGGTTTTCCTCATGAACTGGGGCCGCCTGCTGGTCGGTTACCCGGTTTACATCGTCGCCCTGTTGCGCGCCGAATTGACCGCCCGCGGCGCGCCGTTCATTCCGTCTTACTTCGCGTTTGTGCGGGAGTTTTTCCTCGCAAG
>JAYVNN010000549.1:0-2730 GCA_043758435.1 Chthoniobacter sp. | reverse complement strand
GGCGGCATCCCCGCCAGCCACTCCGCGGGGAGCAGCTTCCTCAGCGTCGCCTCGACGCGGTCGAGCAGCCCGGCCACGGGATTGTCGCGCCAGGAGCTAAACGCCACGCCGACGCATTCCGGGCAGTTGCGCCGCTCGAGATTCGCGCGCGCGCGCAGGCCCAGTTCGCGCATGACTCCGGCGTAAAGCACCGAGCTTTTCCCCACCCCGCTCGCGCCGTAGAAAAGCGTGACTCGCGTCGTCGTGCAGTTTGCCACGATGATCTGCGTGTCGCTCTGCCGTCCAAAAAAATAGTCCGCGTCGTCCTCGAAATACGGCACCAGCCCGCGATACGGGCACGCCTTGATCCGCGCGGAATCGGGCTCGGGAGGCGTCGCTCTCATGGCGCGGGAGCCGGGGTGGCGGGCGGCACGGCCGCGCCGAAAATCGCCTGCTCGAGCAGCGGGACATAGTCCTCAAGCTTCATGTCGAGCAGGTCCACATTGCGCTTCGCCCACGACTTCCGATCGATGGTCTGCGGGTTTAGCTGGATCGCCCACGAATTGTACGAGCGTTTTTGCGCGCCCCAAATCCGCTGGAGGATCACGCGCAAATTCCAGTCCCGCAGCCCGTATCCGAGGAAGAGGAAGTGCGTGTCCTTCATCATTGCCGCCAGCATCTTCGGCAGCGGATTTGCAAAATCCATCTGCGAGAGGAAGTCAATGTAGTCGTCCTCGGTGATCACAAAGCTGGACTGATCCTTGTCCTCCCGATCCACCGCGCCGTGGATTTTCAAAATGATCGTCCGCTGGTTCACGGGAAGCTGCGCGTAGCTGTTCGGCGGGGACATCACCTGCCACGGAGCGGCCTCCGCAGACGCCCCGCCCGCGCGCTTCTGGAAGTGCTCCGAGGCGTTCGGGAGATGCCAGAATTTCGCGCGCTGGTTTTCCCGCTCGATGAAATACGAGACGAGGTCGAAAGGCTCGCCGGCCAGCAGGAATGCGGCTTCCAGCACCTCGTCGTAATTTGTGGTGATGATCAGCGGCAGCCCTCCCGCACAGCCGACCTGTCGCAGCGCGCCCGGCATTTTCGCGAGCAGCGCATGGATCGAAGTGACCGGATAGTCGCGCGCGAAAAGCTTCTGCAACTCGTCGTAAAGCGGCCCGCCGCCGCTCACCACGCTCGCGTATTGCGAGACGCGCATGAGGTCCCAGTCCGTCGCCGGATCATTGTATGCAAAGCGATGCGCGAGATGCCGCGAAAGCTCGCTGCCATTCGGCAGCCAGCCCTTTTTCTCCCACAGCGCGCCGTCGCCCGGAGTGCGATCAAAGCCGCACAGATTCACGCCGGCGCCGAGGAAGGGAATGACGCGGCCCCACTTCAGCTCCTCGATGATCTGGCGGCAGTGCTCAGCTATTTCGGGGGACATGGCAGGCTATTTTTTCGTCAGCCAGCGCACCGTGCGCGAGGCCATTTTCGGCATTGCAAAAGCGCCGATCGGAGCCGGAAAATAATTCGTGATCGGTCATGGGTTGGTGGGTGTTCTGCCGGAGGAGCGACTGGCACCAAAGCGTCGAGCCGCAACTGACTGTTCCCGCGGCTCAGCATGATGGACCTCGCGCTCATGATTCCTCGAAACTGCAGCCCGACTCTTCTGCCAGTGCGCGCAAAGCCGTCAACGGAAAATTTTAACGCTGTCGTCGTGCATGCAAAAGCGGACAAGTGCTTGCGAGCAAAAGCGGACAGAGGTTTAGAAGGAGGGAAGATGAAAGAGGAGGATCGGTTTGGCGGCGTGGCTGGGGTGGTGACGGAGGATGGAGATGTCTGAGTTTGGATGGAGGCAGTGGACGAGGCGCGTGCCGGGCGGCGCTGGGACTTTGACGCGGAGCGAACCGGCGGCGACACGGCCGTCGGGGGCGACGGTGACCGTGGAGCGGAGGCTCCAGACGCAGGGCCACCACGGGCATTTGGGCGGCACCCGCAGCGCGCAGCGGCCTTCCTTGCGCGCGGTCTGCCAGGCGCGCAGCGGAGTCATGGCCAGTTCGCGGTGGCGTTCGTGGGTGTCGCGATGGCGGCAGAGGTCTGCGAGCAGGAGATTGGCGGCGGGCAGATCGGGGACGGGGTCTGCGGCGAACAAGGCGGGCAGTCGGTTCTGCCAGGCCTGATGGCTGCACTCGATTTTGCCCTTGGCCTGTGGGGAAGGCGCGTAGCGGAAGGTGACGTCGTAGAAGTGGAGGGCGGTGCCGAGCTGGGTGAGGGCGTCGGGGACGCTGGAGAGAAAGAAGCTGTGGCAGTCGACGTAGAGGCGCAGGGGCAGGCCGTGTTCGAGGAAGGCGCGCGGGAGAAAGTCGAGGGAGGCGGGCAGGTTTTCGGCGGCATAGATGCGGGCGCCGACGCGGCGGCGGCTGCAATCATCGAGCATGTTGAGCAGCGGGAGCATGGGGCCGTCGGGCCACCAGCGGTGCGGGGTGGCGTCGAGCTGCCAGAGCGCGCCGATCTTGCTGCATTGCCAGCGGCGGACGGCGGCCCTGGGCTTGGGTGCGGGCTTGCTTGGAGCGAGTCCGTTGGCGAGGGCGAAGCGGCGGACGGTGGCGGGATCGATTGGCAAATCGAGCCGGCGTCTGACCTCGCTGGCGGCGAGGCTGTAGCCGACGGGCGGGCGGGCGGCGAGCAGCTTGCGCAGCAGCGGCTCGACGGTGGCGGGCCAGGGCGCGGCGTGATTGCCGCCGGAGACACGCGGCTTCCAGCGGT
>JAYVNN010000548.1:0-8598 GCA_043758435.1 Chthoniobacter sp. | reverse complement strand
TCATCGAGTGGGACTTCGTGCGATATTCGAGCTTCCCAACTGTCAAAAAGCTCACTCGAGAACGCCTCGAGTTCTTCTCGTGGCAGGGCTAGAATTCTAAAATAGAAGTCAGTTGAGCCTAGATCTACCATGCTCTAATTGCCTAGATCTGAATTCGACGAAAATGGGAGAGAGGGAAGGTGGCGCATAACGTGTCTGGCCGACATCTCTTACCGAAGGCATGTCAGATAAACAGGGGCTGAGCCAAGCCTAATTGCGAATTCGGGTGAAATATTAAGGCGAATTTCGCCACCTTGCCGGGGAGGAGATTGGGGTAAAATGACTAAATCGCGACAGGTGGAGTAACATGTTGGGGAAGGGGGCTGATACTGTGGGGAGAGGGACTTGCGCGCCGGGGAAAGGTCGCGCGACCGGGAGAGGGGGCTTTTTACCGTGGAGAAACAGGCTGGCCGGGCCGGGAAAGACCCGGACGCGGGGGAGTAGGAGGTTTTCGCGCCCGCGGAAGGGGCGACCGCGCTGGAGAAGGCGGGTGGGCGCGGGGTGAAGCGGGGATTTGCCGGGGCGAGGGCTCGGCTAGCCGAGGAATTCACGCACGATCAGCGTCGCGTTGTGGCCGCCGAAGCCGAAGGAGTTGTTGAGGGCGACTTTGATTTTTTTCTCGCGGGCGGTGTGCGGGACGTAATCGAGGTCGCACTCGGGGCTGGGCTCGTCGAGGTTGATGGTCGGCGGGATGAGGCTGTCGCGCATGGCGAGGACGCAGGCGATGGTCTCGACTGCACCGGTCGCGCCGAGCAGGTGGCCGGTCATGGATTTCGTGGAGCTGACGGTCAGGCCGTTCTTCGCGCGCTCGCCGAAGAGCGCCTTGATCGCATTCGTCTCGCACACGTCGCCGACGGGCGTGGAGGTGCCGTGCATGTTGATGTAATCCACATCCGCCGTGGTCAGGCCGGCTTTTTTCAGCGCCATGGCCATGCAGCGTTTCGCGCCGTCGCCCTGCGGGTGCGGGGCGCTCATGTGGTAGGCGTCGGAGCTGAGGCCGTAGCCCACGAGTTCGCCGTAGATGCGCGCGCCGCGCTTCTTTGCATGCTCCAGTTCCTCGATCACGACGATGCCCGCGCCTTCGCCCATGACGAAGCCGTCGCGGTCTTTGTCGAAGGGGCGCGAGGCGCGGGTCGGGTCGTCGTTGCGCGTGCTCATGGCGCGCATCGCGGCGAAGCCGGCCATGCCCATCGGCACGATGGTCGCCTCGGCTCCGCCCGCGAGGAAAACGTCGGCGTCGTCTTCGAGAATCATCCGCCACGCTTCGCCGATGGAATGGCACGCGGTGGCGCAGGCGGAGACGGGCGAAAAGTTCGGCCCGCTCCAGCCGAACTCCATCGAGACGAGCCCGCTGCCCATGTTCGCGATCATCATCGGGATGGTGAAAGGAGAGACGCGGCCCGGCCCTTTTTTGAGCAGGTTCTCGTGCTGATCCTCGAGCGTTTTCAGCCCGCCGATGCCACTGCCCACGACCACGCCGCAGCGCTCGGGATCGGCCACATGCGTGAGCCCGGAATCCTCCACGGCCATCTTCGACGCGGCCATCGCGAGCTGCGAATAGCGGTCGGCGCGGCGCACGTCCTTGGGGTTTTTGAAAAATTTCACCGGGTCGAAATCCCGCACCTCACCGGCGATCTGGCAGTCGTAGCCGGTGATGTCGAAAAGCGACACGCGGCCAATGCCGCTGACCCCTTGGGTGAGGCTGTGCCAGAAGGTTTTCAGATCATTGCCCACGGGCGTGACGAGGCCCATTCCGGTGATGACGACTCTGCGTGTTTGCGACATAAGACGCGCAACGTGAACGCCCGCCGCGGCGTGTGGCAATGGGAAAAATGCGCCGCGTCGTTCGATGATGCGGGCACGGCCGGGGTGAGCCTCTGCGCGTCTTGCGACGGCGGCGGGCGGCTGCTAGTTTTCGCGCCATGAATGCTCTTGCCGCCCGCCCGCTGGAAATGACGGTCGAGGAATATCTCGCCGATGAAGCGTTGTCCGATGTGCGGCACGAATACCTCGGAGGGGTCGTCTATGCGATGGCTGGGGCAAGCGAGCCGCACAACCGCATTGCGACCAGACTCCTCAGCATGCTGGACACACGCCTGCGCGGCAAACCTTGCGAACCTTTCGGCCCGGACATGAAGGTGCGGCTGCGCCCGCTCGACAGCACCTACTTCTATTACCCGGATGCGATGGTCGCCTGCGATCCGACGGACAGCGGGCACGGCTGGCGCGAGCGGCCGGCGGCGCTTTTCGAGATCATTTCGGAAGAAACGCGGCGCGTGGATGAGCGGGAAAAGCGCGTGCCGTATCTCCAGCTTCCGAGCTTGCAGGCTTATGTTCGCATCGAGCAGGCGCGGCCCGAGGTGGTGGTGGATCGGCGCACGCCGGAGGGCTGGAAAAGCGAGCGCGTGAGTGGGCTAGAGGCAGTGGTGCGGCTGCCGGAGTTGGGGATCGAACTGCCGCTGACGGAGCTGTTCGAGCGGGTAAAGTTTCCGGGTTGAGCGGCCCGCGCAATGCCTTTTCAAAAAACCAAACTGGTGGTGAAAGGGCTGCTGATCCTCGGCGCAGTGTTGCTGGCGTGCCGGTTTTTGTGGGCGTGGCAGACGGTGAAGCGCATCGCCGGAACTGTGAAACGGCACAGGGAGATGGGGTTTGGACCGCTCGGGGAGCGGGATCGCTTAGGCGCAGCAGTAGATCGCAAGATTGATGTCGAGGAATGGTTTCCTCGCGGAGTTTTTGATGTGGCGTTGCGTCCGGTCGAAGAGTTCGAGGTCTTTTATTTCGAAGGACTGCATGGCGATTTGGGTCGGGAGCTGCAAAGGTTTCCGCATCTCAAGAAAGTCTCCATCTTTGAAAACATGGATGGTCAACCGTCGGAAACTGAATGGCAAAAGCTGATAGGTTGGATTCGACAAATGCCCGATCTGGAGGAGTTGGACATCGGCGGCGAGCGGCTGACGGATGCGGCTCTTGCTTCGATTGCGGGACATCCGCTGTTGCGGGTTCTGACGGTCGATCAAGGCAGGCTGACCAGGAGATCTCTGGCGACGTTTCAAAGCCTGCCCATGCTGCGGCAGCTCTCCATCGACGATAACTATCAGGCAAATCTCGTGGAACTGCCGCTAGAGTTGGATGACATCCAAATAGCTATGCCAGCGGTTTCAGTTACCTACGATGGGCCTCAAGATTAGCTCCCCGTCTTCACCTCGACGATGTCGTGCGGGGCGCTTTCGCGCTGGCCGGCGGGGCTGACGCGGATGTAGCGGGCTTTTTTGCGCAGCGCGCCGAGGTCGGGTGCGCCGAGGTAACCCATGCCGCTTTGGAGGCCGCCGGCGAGCTGGGTGAGGACGGTGTCGAGCGGGGGGCTGACTTCCTTGAGGGCTTCGACGCCTTCGGCGGCGACTTTGCGGGCGGCGTCCCGACCGGTGTGGCCGTAGCGGGCGGCACTGCCGGCCTGCATCGCGGCGAGGCTGCCCATGCCGCGGTACTGTTTGTAGAGTTTGCCGTTGATTTCCATGAGGGAGCCGGGAGCCTCGGGGCAGCCGGCGAGGAGGCCGCCGCAGATGACGGCGTGGGCGAGGGTGAGGGCTTTGACGATGTCGCCGCTTTTGGTGATGCCGCCGTCGGCGAGAATGGTGACGCCTTTTTTCTCCGCCGCGCGCGAGGCGACGTAGAGCGCGGTGAGCTGCGGGATGCCGACGCCGGCGACGATGCGTGTGGTGCAGATGCTGCCGGGGCCCTGGCCGATCTTGATGATCTGCGCGCCACATTTGGCGAGGTACTCGACGCCTTCGCCGCTGGTCACGTTACCGGCGATGATTGGTAGGTCGCGGAACTGCTCGCGGATGAGGCGCACGGTGTCGCCGACGCCTTTGCTGAAGCCGTGGGCGGTGCTGACGGCGACGACATCGACGCCGCGCTCCACGAGTCCGCCGACGTGGGCGAGGATACGGTCGCGGTCGAGTTCGCCGGTGGAGTTGCGCGTGGCGCTGACGGCGGCTCCGCAGAGCAGGCGGAATTTTTCGTCGCGCGCCGGTTTGAGCTGCGCGTGGCGCTCCTGCATGATGCGCTCGATGTCGCTGATGGTGAAAAGGCCGCGCAGGCGGTCGGCGTTATCGACGACGAGGAGCTTGTGGATGCCGATGTGCTCGGAGAAAAACTGGTCGGCGCGGGCGATGGGATTTTTGCCGAGTTCGCGCTCGCGGATGGTGTGGACCTGCGCGCGCGGGGTCATGGCGGCGGCGACTTTGATCGCGGCGTAACGTGGGCGGACGGTGTGGCCGGGGAGCAGGCCGAGGAGGGTGCCTTTCGCATCCACGACGGGGAAGGTGCGGAAGCCGAAGCCGCGCTGCTCGACGAGCGCGAGCACGTCGCCGATGGACTGCTCGGGCGCGATTTTGATCGGTTCCTGAATGAGCCCGTGGACGTTGTTTTTCACCCGCGAGACCTGGCTGAGCTGCTCGCGCTCGGAAAGGTTGCAATGGATCAGGCCGAGCCCGCCGGCGAGGGCCATGGCGATGGCCATGGGCGCTTCAGTGACGGTGTCCATGTCCGCGGAGATGATCGGGATGCGAAGCTGAATGCGCTCGGCGAGGCGGGTTTCGAGGTTGGCCTCGCGCGGGAGGATCTCGGAGAAAAGCGTGGCTAGGGTGACGTCGTCGTAGGTCAGGCCGAGGCCGGCGTGCGCGCGGAAGAAGGTGGGCGCGGGCTTGTAAAAGGCGCTGTCGAGCGCGGAGGACGAGGAGTTTGCTGCCATGTCGGAGGATGGGGAGCGGCAGGCGAAAGTGGAAGCGGAAAGTGCGCGCGCCGCGTCTGCCGGGGAAGCTGGCAGCTTCCCCTAAAGGCGCGCGAACTGGCCCCGCTCGTTCAGCGCGCCGCAGTGGGGACAGCGGGGGAGGAGGTCGGTGGTGGCGTCGGCGTATTCGCCGGCGCAAAGGCGGCAGCGGAGGACGTGGCGAAAGGCGGCGCGCTCGCGGCGCTGGCGCCGCCACTCGCTGAAAAACCACGCGCCGATGATCGGCCCGAGCATGAGCACGAGGTAGATGAAAACGAGATAGCTGAGCGAGACGCGGATCACGGCGAATTCGGAATTGGGGCATACGCATCGTCGCCCCAAGTTACGGTTGCGGTGGCCCAGGTGACCGGCGCTTCGCTCCTGGCGAAGACGAGCGTTTGGAGATGTGCGGCGGCCTGCTTGTCGAGCGCGGGATTGCCGGATGAATTTTGCAGAAAAACAAACCGCACCTCGCCGTGACCGGTGACACCGATGAGCTGGCACGTCGGCTCGACCGGCGCGGCGGTGCGCGTTTTCAAATTGAGCGGCGGAAGCGGGACGGGCGCGCGATCAGCCAGGGCAGAGGAAAAGAGGACCGTGGTGGGATGCGGGGCGCTGACGGCGGGCGGCGGCAAAAGCCGGGCCTCGGCGCTGCGGATGATGCTGAGCGGATCGCGGGCGGGCGGAAACGCGATGGCAAGCGGTTGCTCGACCGGCCCCAGCGGCGCGGGTATTTTCTCGTAGGACGGGCGGTAGGCGACATCAAACACGCCGGGCGGAGTGACGCTGTTTGCGGCGGCGACGAGCGCAGGATCCTGCGCGTCGATCCAATGGAGCAGGGCGATGGCCTCGGGTGAAGATGGTGTGAGAACGCTGACCTGCGGGGCCGATGGCGGGATCGACGTACGGAGCGGGTCGGCGACTTGGAACAGAAAAAACGTGGCGGCGTGCGCGAAGAGCGAAGCGGCCACGCAGCCGAAAAGAATGCGCGGGAATCTTTCGCGGCGCGGCCAGTCGAAGGTCAGCGCCGGAGCTGTGGCATCCGCTTTCATCGCCGCTCGGCACCGGTGGCGAGGATGACGGAGAAGCCGAGCCGCAGCGCGTCGTCGGTGATCTGCACGACAGTCGCGTAGGGCGTGTCCTTGTCGGCTTTGATGATGACGGTGCGCTCCTTCGCGCGGCTTTCGCCGAGGCGCTGGCGGAGTTCCTCGGGCGTCACGCGCTGGTCGCGGAAATAGATCGCGGAGACAGGCGCGGAGGTGATGCTGATGATCTGCGCGCCATCGCGCGGCGCGAGCGTGAAGGACGACGCGGGCAGCGTGACCGCCATGCCCGGCTGGAGGACGAAGCGCGAGCTGAGCGCGAAAAAGACGACGACGAGAAAGACGACATTGACCAGCGGGATGACGCTGAACAGCCAGGCCGGAATCTTCAGCGTGCGGGTGAGCTTCATCGTTACTCCGCGCCTTTGCGCGCCGCGCGGGCCTGCGCGCCAAACTCGATGATCTCCGGCGTGGGCGCGTGGCGGTGCTCGGTGATGAGGTTCACGATCTCGATGCCAGCGCGCTCCATGTCGTGCATCAGCGCATTCACGCGCGACGAGAGGTAGCTGTAGCCGACCGCGCACGGAATCGCCACGACCAGCCCCGCGGCGGTGGTGAGCAGGCTTTGGTAGATGCCGCTGGCAATGTCCGTCGCGCCCGCGAATCCGCTTTGCGTCGAGATATTCACGAACGCCTCGATGAGCCCGACGACCGTGCCGAGCAGCCCGATGAGCGGCGCGATGAAAGCGATCGTCGCGAGGATGCCGAGGCGGCGCTCAAGGCGCGGGACTTCGAGCTGGCCGGCTTCCTCCACGATGTCCTTCAGCTCCGCGCGCGTGGCGTGGTGGCGTAAAATCGCCGCGTGAATGACTCGCGTGACCGGCGTGGGCGTGCTCGCGCATTCCATCTGCGCCTCGGCAAAGCGCCGGTGCTCGACGAGATTCGCCAGCCCGCGCATGAACTCGCCCACGCGGACGGTGATGCGGTGGAAGTAGGTGGCGCGCTCCAGGAACACCGCGCCGGCGAGCACGCTGCAGAACAGAATGAGCCACATCAGCGGACCGCCTTTTTGCATGTATTCAGGCATGCGGGCTTTATATGACGCGACGCCGAAGCGTGGCAAGGGCGGGCGCAGCCATCACGGCCAGATGGATTTCAGCTCATGCGCTTCGAGCGAGGTGAATTTCACGTCGCCGCCAGTGGCGCTGAGTTCGACGCCGAGGGCGTCGGCTTTGGTGATGACGGGGATGGGAACGTAGGTGAGGCCGTCGCTCGCCCAGACGGTAATGTTTGTCCGGTCGGTGAGGATGATGAGGCGCTGGTGGCCGTCGCGCAGCGGGGCCGGGACACGGTGGCCGGCGACGGATATTTCCTGCTTCGCGGCGGAGTAGCGGATGTCGATGCCACGCACTTTGAAAAGCACGTCGCTATCGGCGGCGGGTGTGAAATCGGCGCGGATTTCGAGGAGTTCGCCTTGCGCTGCGGCGAGCGGATTTGCGCTGCCGGCGCGGAGGGTGAGGGGATCGACTCGGTGCGATTTCGCACGCAAGATTGCGAGTTCCTTCACCGGCTGCCACGCGAGCCGCGGGCCGTCGGGCGTGGTGTGGAGCGAGAGGTCGCAGGGGAAGGCTTGGAGCTGATTGAAGGACATGCCGGGCGAGTCGCACTGGCCCCAGCCGATCTGCACGCGGCGCCCATCGGGCAGGTCGCTAAAGGTCTGCGCGGCGTAGAATCCGCGTCCGCGATGGCCCGGCAGCTTGGGCGTTTCTGCCGTGAATTTTTCGCCGTCAAACGTGCCGACGAGGTATTCGCTGCTCGCGGCGGTGAGCACCCATTTCTTTTTCGTCGCGTCGCCATCGACCGGCAGCTCGAAGAAATCCGGGCATTCAAAAAGGCCGGGCGTGGTGCTGCGCAGCGTCCATTCCTTGAGGTTCGGCGAGGTGTAGAAATGGATCGTGTGATTCGGCTTCGGCGTGCCCGCCGCGGCGGGGAGTTCGACGTAGAGCGTGAGCACCCATTGCTTGCTCGGCTCGTGCCAGAAGACCTTCGGATCGCGGTTGCCGTCGGTGACTTCTTTGATCACCGGATTGCCCGCAAACTTCGTGAACGTCCGCCCGTCATTACTATACGCGATGCCCTGCACGGTGGGATGTCCCGCGGCGGTGTAGATGAGCACGAGCGGCGGTTTGCCATCCTTGCCAAAGCCGCGCGTATTTTTCCAAGCCACCACCGCGCTCCCGCTGAACATCGGCCCCATCGCATCGGGATACAGCGCCTCGCCGTGCTCCTGCCAGTGCACGAAATCGCGGCTCGTGGCGTGGCCCCAGTGCATGTTTCCCCAGCCCCAGCCGTACGGGTTGTGCTGGAAGAAAAGGTGGTATTCGCCCTTGTAAAAAACGAGCCCGTTCGGGTCGTTCGTCCACCCGCGCTGCGGCGAAAACTGAAGCTGCGGACGCAGCGCCTCGTGGTACAGATCGCCCGAGTTTTTCAGCGCATCGCCCTGCTCGATCTGCGCGAGCGCCTGCGAATCCTCGGGCAGTTTGTCCACGGTGACGGTCACGCTTTTCCCCGCCCACGCGCTCACGTCCAGCGGCGCCCACCAGTCGGCCTGCGCGTTGGCGAGTTCGATGTCGAAGAAGCGTTCGGCTTTCCCCTCCACCAGCACCTTCACCTGGCGCTTCGGCGCTCCCGTCTTCACCGGAAAATGGAGCAGCCGTTTGCTCACTGCGATTTCTCGTTTCGCAT
>JAYVNN010000547.1:0-24454 GCA_043758435.1 Chthoniobacter sp. | reverse complement strand
TCGTGAACGAGCGGCTGGCGAAGCACTACGAGATTCCCGGCATCGAAGGGGAGGCGTTTGTGAAAGTGAAGCTGCCCGCGAACCGGCCCGGCGGCATCCTCGGGCAGGGCAGTTTCCTCACGCTGACCTCGAACCCGAACCGCACCTCGCCGGTGAAGCGCGGGAAGTTCATCCTCGAAAACATCCTCGGCACCCCGCCGCCGCCGCCGCCGCCCGAGGTGCCGAACCTCGACGACAAAAACCGCAAGGAACTGCACGGCACGCTGCGCCAGCGCATGGAGCAGCACCGGGTCGATCCCGTCTGCGCGAGCTGCCACGCGCGCATGGATCCCATCGGCTTCGGGCTGGAGCAGTTCGACGGCATCGGCGCGTGGCGCAGCAAGGACGGCGAAGCGCCGATCGACCCGCAGGGCGAGCTGGTGAGCGGGGAGAAATTCAAAGGCCCCGCCGAACTGCGCGAGATTCTTTCGACGAAAAAGCGCACCGGTTTTCTCCGCTGCGTGAGCGAGAAAATGCTCACCTACGCGCTCGGCCGCGGCATGGAATTCTACGACCGCCCGGCCATCGAGAAGGTCTCGGGCGCGCTGGAAAAGGAGCCGAAGTTTTCCACGCTCGTGCTCGGCGTGGTGCAGAGCGTGCCTTTCCAAATGCGCCGCGGCGAAGGCGACCACCGTCTTTTTTCCGCCACGCCCCCCGCCCCGGCGACCGCCGTGCCGTCCCACGCCGCGCCGGTGAAATAGCCGGGATTCCACTTCGCTTCACCCACCCACCAACCCACCCTTATGCTGAAAAAAATTCTCATCGGCCTCACCGCCGTCATCGCCGTGTTCCTCATCGTCGCCGCCCTGCAACCGGCGGATTTCCGCATCACCCGCTCCGCCACCATCGCCGCGCCGCCCGCGGCCGTTTTTGAGCGGATCAATGACCTGCACAAATGGAATGACTGGTCGCCGTGGGCAAAGCTCGATCCCAACGCCAAGAACACTTTCGAGGGTCCGCCTGCCGGCGTCGGCGCAGGCATGGCCTGGGCGGGCAACAGCGAAGTCGGCGAAGGCCGCATGACCATCACCGAAAGCAAGCCGGTCGAACTCGTGCGGATGAAACTCGAGTTCATCAAGCCGTTTGCGGCAACGAACATGACCGAGTTCACCCTCAAGCCCGAGGGCGCTCAGACCGCGGTCACCTGGAGCATGTCCGGCACGAATGGCTTCATGGGCAAGTGCATGGGCCTGATTATGAATTGCGACAAGATGGTGGGCGGACAGTTTGAAAAAGGCTTCGTGAACTTAAAGGCGATTGTCGAAACCCCGGCCAAAGGCTAACCCTCCTTCCTATGAAATACGCTCCTACCGTCGCCGGCATTCTGCTCGGCCTGCTGTTTGTCATGTCATCCGTCGTCGTCTTGTTCCATCTCGTGCAAATGCCCCCGCCGCCGGACGGCACACCCGCGGCCATGTTCATGGGCGCGCTTGGCCCGACGGGTTACATGACCTTTGTCAAAGTCCTCGAGCTGGCCGGCGGCATCCTCGTCGCCATCCCGCGCACCCGCAATTTCGGGCTGCTCATCCTCGGCCCCATCCTGGTGAACATCCTTGCCTTTCACATCTTCATTATGAAAGGCGCTACGCTCCTTGATCCCATGCTCATCGGCATCGTCCTGCTCGCCACCTATCTCCTCTGGGTCGGGCGCAAAGCCTTCGCCGGGTTACTCAACTAACTCCATTTATAACATCTTCGTCCCATGAGCAGCGTCCGTGTCTTAGTCGGCACCAAGAAAGGTGCGTTCATTCTCACTTCCGATGCCCGGCGCGAGCAATGGGAAGTCACCGGCCCGCATTTCGCCGGCTGGGAGATGTATCATCTTAAAGGCTCGCCGGTGAATCCGAACCGCATCTATGCCTCGCAGACGAGCGGCTGGTTCGGGCAGGTCATCCAGCGCTCGGACGACGGCGGCAAAACCTGGGCGACACCCGATGGCTCGCCGCTGCCGACTCAGGGGGAGTTTCCCAAGGGCGAAAGTAACAAGTTCACGTACGAGGGTGAAGCGGGGACGCACAAGTGGTACGACGGCACCCAGCATCCGTGGGAGTTCAAGCGTGTCTGGCATCTCGAACCCTCGCTCACCGACGCTGACACCGTTTACGCCGGGGTGGAAGACGCCGCCCTGTTTAAGTCCGTGGACGGCGGCGCGACCTGGCGGGAGTTACCCGGACTGCGCGCCGCCAAGGGGCCGCTCTGGCAGCCCGGCGCCGGTGGCATGTGCCTGCACACCATCCTTCTCGACCCAGCCAATCCGCAGCGCATCTTCGTAGCCATCTCCGCGGCGGGTGCCTTCCGCACCGACGACGGCGGGACGACATGGAAACCCATCAACCGCGGATTAAAGTCGGCCTACGAACTCCCCGACCCAGACGCCGATGTGGGTCACTGCGTCCATCGCATTGCCATGCACCCATCGCGCCCGGATGTCCTCTTTATGCAAAAGCACTGGGATGTGCTGCGCAGCGATAACGCCGGTGACATGTGGTATGAAATCAGCGGCAATCTCCCGACGGACTTCGGCTTCCCCATCGACGTGCATGCGCACGAGCCGGAGACGATCTACGTCGTGCCCATTAAGAGTGACTCCGAGCATTTTGTGCCGGACGGAAAGCTGCGGGTCTATCGCAGCCGCACCGGCGGCTATGAATGGGAGCCGCTCACCAAAGGTCTCCCGCAGCAGGACTGCTATGTGAACGTGCTGCGCGATGCCATGGCCGTGGACTCACTCGACTCCTGCGGCATCTACTTTGGCACCACCGGCGGCCAGGTCTATTGCTCCGCCGACAGCGGCGATTCATGGAAAGCCATCGTCCGCGACTTACCCGCGGTCTATTCGGTCGAAGTCCAGACTTTGCAATGATTCGCGTAGTGCTGCCCTACCACCTGCGCAACCTCGCCGGTGTCGGCGACGAGGTGCAGGTGGAAGTCGGAAGCCCCGTCACGCTCGGCGCAGTGCTCGATGCCATCGAGTCTACCTACCCTGCCCTGCGCGGAACCATCCGCGACCACGGCACGCTCCAGCGCCGCCCGTTCCTCCGGTTCTTTGCGTGCAAAGAAGACCTATCGCTCGAACCAGCGGACACTCAGTTACCCGAGGCGATCGTCCGAGGTGCCGAGCCTTTTCTGATCGTCGGAGCGATGGCCGGCGGCTGACAACATCTATCAGTCAGCAAACGCGCAGTCAGTTGCCCGGCTTCGTCTCCGCCGCGGGCACGATCACCTTGGCGCGCTCGGAAAAATACGCCGCGAGCGGATTTCCCGACAGTGCTTTCAGGCCCGAGACGACGATGCCGGCGTTCAGCACCGCACCGTCCCAGCCGGTGTGGACATGCTCGCCGCGCGGGTTTTCCGCGGTCGGCTGCGGGTGGTAAAGGAGATCTACTTTCTCCTTTCCCAGCACGTCGTACTGGCGCGCGATCAATTCGTTGAGGTCGATGAAGCCGGTACTTTCCGCTTTGGCAATCTGCGCAGCCCAGCCGGCGAAGCTTCCGCTCGCGCGTTGCAGGTGGCCGTCGGGCTCCCACGTTTTCCGCGGGATGAGCGAGCAGACGATGGGCACCGCGCCCTTGGCGCGCGCCTCGCGGATGATCTGCCGCAGATACCAGCCGAAGGCATGCACGGTTTCCGGCTGCCCGGCGCGGTTGGTGATGTCCTGCGTCTCCTCGCCCACGCCGCGCAAGTCGCCCACGGAGGTCGCGGGATTGCCGCCGTCATTCGTCCCGAACTGCATGATGACCACGTCGCCTTTTTTGAGCAGCGGCACGAGATCTTTCCAATTCGCGCCGTAGAAACTGCGCGCACTCGTGCCGCCAGCGGCGCGGTTGACGACGTTGATTTTCCGCACGTCGAAATACGCGGTCAGCGGCGCACCCCAGCCCCACTGGCCGTTGCCGCCGTCGCCCGCCGTGCCATTGCGCACGGTCGAGTCGCCGATGAGCCAGAGCGTCGGCAGTTTCGCGTCCGTGGGAAAGGGCGCGGGGATGCCTTTGCCGGATGCAGGCGGCGGGCCGGCCTGCGTCTGGCGCGGGACGTCGGCGATGGTGATGGGCGGATTCTCGGCGGCAAAAACGGACGCTCCGGCGAACAGGCAGAGCGTGCAGAGCAGGCGGATGGTGGAGGTTTTCATGGGATGGGAAAAAGGCGGCGCGCAGGGATTACCTGCCCCCGCCATTGCCTTCGGCGAGGTATTTCACGTCGGCAGTTTCGACCGCGCGGCCTTTGTCCGACAGCAACGGCGTGAAGGGGCTGTTCTTGAAAGCCTTCAAGCCCGAGACAATCGACGCGGCCACAATGTCCGCACCGGCGGGCAGCGTGTGGTTGTGATCCTGGTAATTCACCATGACTTTTTCGCGGCCCATTTTTTCGTATTTGTCGGCGAGCAGATTGGTCAGATCGAGCACGGGCACACCCAGCTTTTTGCCGATGTCTTTCGTCCACTGCGTGTATTTCCCATTGCCCGTGCCGCGCTCGATTTTGTCCTCGGCGGGATTATAGCCCGCGTCTTGGCTGAGGATTTCGGCGTCTTTGAACTTCGCCTTCGGATTCGTCCAGATGTCGCGCGGCGTCACCGTCAGCAGAAAAACGCGCGCGCCTTTCTCCCTCGCGTCGCCCGCCATCTTCGCCATGTACCAGCCGTAGGTGCGCTCGGTCTGGCCGGCGACCTCGCGCGTTTCGTCGCCGGTGCCGCCGAGCGTGGTGCCGTCATTGATGCCGAAAACGAGGAGCAAAAAATCGCCGGGCGCGATCTTCGGCAGCACCCGTGGCCAGTCGCCGTCATAATAAGTGCGGCTCGATTTTCCGCCGTGCCCCTCGTTGCTGACCGTCGCTTTCGCCGGATCGAAATACGCCGCGACCGGCGTGCCCCAGCCCTGGATCGGCGCGGAGCTTTTGCCCGTGGAATCGCCGCAGACAAAGATCGTGGGCGGCGCGGCGGCGGCGGACTGCGCGAGCGCGAAAAGGAGAGCGGTGAGGAAGCGGAGGGCGGAGTTCATGGCGGGTGAAAAATTATAGCGCGCGAAGCAGCAGGGGAAGCTGGCAGCTTCCCCTACAGCTTCGCCGCTGCGCGGCGAAAGATGCGCGCCGACGGGATGCTCGCGAGGCGCGATGCGAGCGCGCGGAAACCGCCGTGCGGAGCGAGAACGAGCTTGCGGCCAGGCAGGCGGATTTTCGGCAGCAGCCGCGCGACGGCGGCCTGCTCGCGGTCACGATTCGGAAGCTGGTACCACGCCCGCTGGAGGCGGAGGCAGAGGACGAAAAGGCGCTGCTTTTGAAAGTGGCGCATCTGCTTTTGCACGAGGTCGGCGGCGGCTATTTCGGGATCGGCGACGAGCACGGCGCGCAGCGCGGCGAGTTCCTCCGCGGTCAGCGTGTGCGGGATGAAGACATCGCCAGCGACGACGTTCAACCGCTCGGTGTGCGAGGCGGCGACGGCGGCTTCGTGGCGGTCGAGCCGCGCCTGCGTGGCGCGGATGCGATCCTCGCGCCCGAGGCGGCGGAAATGCACGAGCAGCAGTTCGCACGCGCCGGGCAGGCAGTCTTCGTCGGTCTCGATGGCGCGCTCCAGATGCGCCTCGCCCGCGGCATCGCTCTCCGCGAGCAGATGCCGGCCGAGGCAGAAATTCGCGCCCGCATGCTCGGAGCGGAGCGCGAGGAACTGGCGGAGCAGCGGGGCTGCGGCGGCATCGCCTTCGAGCTTCATCAGCACGCCCGCTTTGTCCCACAGCCCGTCGGCGTCCGTGCCCGCGGGCCCGGCGGTGTCGAGGCGCGCGAGGCGGTCGTGGAGCGCGGCGGCGCGGCCATGCCGGGCGTGCCAGTTTTCCGCGCTATCCTTCTGCCAGCGGGCCGCCACGGCGGCGCGCACTTTTTCCAGCGCGGGGCCGAGCAGGGTCTCGGCGGCGCTCGGCACGAGCGCGGGCGGCCACGCGGGAAATTCGCCGCGCTCGATTCCGGCGGGCAGCCGCGCGACCGCGCGGAGGCGCTCGGACAGGCACGGATGCGTGTCCGCGGTGCTCGTGGTCCAGCGGAAAGCCTGCTCCAGCCACACGCCGGCCTGCGCGGGCGGCGGTGCGCGGAGCGTGTCGCGGAGGCGGAGGAAAACATCGGGTGGCAGCGTGTCGGTGCGGTTGGCTTCGAGCCACAGGTCGGGCCAGAATTTTTCGCCGAGCAGACGGCCATGCACCTCCAGCCGGAGCAGCGAGCTGGCGATGTTTTCCGCGCCCGCGAGCCGCGCGGCCACGGCGTCGGCCTCGAATTCATTGGCGCGCGAAAGGACGAAGGCGTGCGCATTGAAGCGCGGCCAGAACCAGTCGATGAACCGCAGCAGCAGCGGGCGCAGCGAGACGGCGCTTTTCACGTACGGCTCGCGGAGCCGTGCGAACACTTGCTCCCACGACCGCCGCAGCCGGTAGATCCACGCGGCGAAGCGCCCGTGCCGGCCCGAGAGATGCGCAAACTCGTGGGCGAGCACGGCGCGCAATTCCGCGGCGGAGAGGCTCTCCATGAGCGGCAGCCCGAGCTGCAGCCAGTGCCGCGGCCAGCCGAGCACGCCGAGCCGCGGCACCTCATTGACCGCCGCATTGCAGTCGCCCGTGACGACCACGCGATGAAAAGGCGACGCGCCCAGCCGCCGCCGCAAATCCTCCAGCGCGGCGTGCAGCGCGGGTGCCTCGCGGCGCGTGACCACGCGGCCCTCGGGCGGCGCGAGCCGCACCCACAGCGCGCGCACCACCGCCGCACCGCCGCCGAGCAGCGCGCACCCGCCCAGAAACCAGAACGGCCACCCGTCCGCGATCGGCAAAAGCCACGCGGGCACGAGGAAGAACGCGGCCAGCGCAAAGACCAGCACGAGCCCCGCGAGCAGCCCCGCGTAACCCACCGCCGCGAGCACGACGAGCCGCAGCCGCAGCGCCAGCGGCCGCCCGCGGTAGCGCCGCTCGATCCCGCGGACGTGCGCGTCGAATTCCTCGCGGGTCATGGCGCGGCGCGGCTTATTTTTCCGCGGCGGTGAGCCGCTGGAGAAAGTGGTACGGGTAGGTGCGCGCGAGTGGCAGCTTCCGCACGAGCGCGTGCAGCTCCGCACGCTGCTCGGGATGCTGCGCGGCGAGCGTGGCAAGGACGATGGCTTTGCCCATCGTGTCGGTCTTGAGGGCGGCGAGTTCGGCGGGATTCGGCGGCGCGGAGTCGCGCAAAATCCGCGCAAAATTCTGCTCGGCCTTGGAGCTTGCGGAAAGAAGCTGCACGCCGCGTTCCAGCCACGCATCCGCCGTCGCGGCGTCGCCGGCCTGCCGCAGTGCGAGGCTGACGAGGAGACAGTGCAGCGCGTCTTCCACATTGGCAGCAGTGAGCGGCTGCAGCTTCACGGCCTCCGCCGCGCGCCCCTGCTCGATCAGCGCCTGGAGCAGCGCACGCCGCCCGGCGGGGGTGCGGTCGGGAGCGGCGTCCTTTTCCAACGCGGCAAAATCTCCGGTCGCATAGAGCGCATGCCGGCGCACGGTGGCATGGAGCTGCGTGCGCTCCTCGGGCGGGAGCTGAGCCGCGGCGCGCGCATAGCTGGCGGCGATCTTCAGCGCGTCGGCGTTTTTTCCCTGCGCGGCGAGCGCGTCGATGAGCCGCTGGGATGCGCCGATGGCCAGCGGCTCACGGGCGATGGCGGCGCGCGCCTCGGCTTCGAGCGCCGCCGTCTCGCCGAGCGCGAGGCGGCATTGCCACAGCAATTGCGCGAACTGCACTGACTCCGGCAGGGCCGCCAGCGCGCTCTCGAGCAGCGGGCGCGCGCCGGCGGCGTCGGCCATCGCCAGCCGGTCGTAGCCGAGCGCGAAGTTCGCGTAGGGATTCATCGGATCGGCCCGGTGCGCGCGTTCGAAAAACGCGCCGCCATCCGGCCCGATCCGCCCGCGCAGATACAGCAGCGCGGAATTCTCCGGTTGCGCGGCGAGCAGGCCGTCGTACTCCGCGGCCAGCGCCGCCTCGTCCGCACGGTTCATATGCAGATTCTGGTACTCGCGATGCCACGGGATATTCACCGGCCGCACCGCGAGCCCCGTCCGCAACAGCCGCTCCGCGCGCGGCGTCTGGTGCGCCTGCGCAGCCAGCGCCACGTAATTTTGCAGCATCGTTTCGTCCGCCGCGTTGCGCCGCAGCATCCACTCCGCGAGGTCGAACGCCTCGGCCTCGCGATGCTGCAGGGCCAGCGCGCCGAGCAGGCCGGAGGGCTCGCCCGGAAAAAAATCCAGCCGCGTGAGCACGCGCTCCTCGCCGGACTTCATCTGGAGTGAGGCGGGCAGCACGGTAAAAGGATTCGTGATCCCGGAGAGGGCCTCCGCCGTTCTCCCGAAATGCAGCTCAAAGGTCGGCGGCGGCGGGTCGCGCCGGTAAGTCACATGCTCGCTCAGGAGCAGCGCCGCGCCGCGCACATTGAGGAGCCACACGTTTTTTCCGCCCCAGCGGTCCCAGTATTCCGTGCGCACGTCCCAATCGAACTCCTCCGTTTTTTCCCCGCCGATGAGCACATGATAGTGCCCCTCGGGCAGCACGATTTCCTGCATGTTTGGCTTCGCGTCGCCGGGCCGCATGCGCGCCAGCCGCACGGTCTGATCCTCGCCCGCGCCGCGCACGATCACGGATGTGTCCGCGTCGGTCGCATTGATGACGTAGATCGTGCGGTGCCGTCGGTTGTATTCATTGGCGATGATGAAACCCGCGCCGATGAGCAGCAGGATGAGGCCGACGAAACCCGCCGCACGCAGCAGCCCGCCGGCGCTGCGCCAAAGATTTTTCAGGCTGCGCTTTCGTTTCGGCAGCATCGTCGCCGCGGGGCGCAGCGCCTTTTCGGAGAGCTGCACTTTTTTCCGAAAAGCGGGGACCTGCCCGATGGCCGGCAGCCCCGCGAGCAGCCTCTGGTAAAGCTCCAGCGCCGGTGCGTGCTGCCCGGCGGCGCGGTACGCGTCGGCCAGAATTTCCAGCGGTTCGAGCGAGTAGAGATGCTCTGCTCCGGGCTTTTCGAGGAAGTCGAGGAGCCCGCGCGCGTCGTCGAGCCGCTGCGCGCCGAGGTGCTGCCGCGCCACGCCCACGCGCGCCTCCGGCAGGTCGGGCCGCAGCTCCAGCGCGCGGGCGAAATGCGGCGCACCCTCCGCGGCGTTGCCGACGCGGGTCAGCGCCTCGCCGAGATAGGCGCGGACGTGCGCGTTTTCGCCGAATTTCTCCACCATGCCGCGCCGGAACTCCGCGGCCTGCGCGCGCTGGTGAAAGTTCAGCATCGTCTGGTGCAGTTCCATCGCCGCCTCGGGCGTGGGGCTGGCCTCGTAGGTGTCCATCGCGCCGGAGATGCCGAGCTGTTTTTGCGTCTCCCATTTCTCGGCGTCGATGGCGTAGTGGCGGCGGCACACGGGGCATTCGTCGAGGATGCGTTTGCGCGCGAGCGGGATGACCGGGATGAAAAGGATCACGAACCACAATCGCGTGTCGTAGGACGTGAGATTGACGAGGCGTCCGCACGAATGGCACGCCGCCTCGCGCCTTTCCTCGTTGCGCCTTCCGGCGTAGCGCGTTCCGATTCCGTTGTAGGTGGTGGGCATGCTGTGAGTGTTTTTTCCGGGCGGAAAATAGCACGCGGCGAGCCCGCAGCGGCAATGCCGAAAGCGGCGCGCACCGCACGGCAGGTTTTTTACCAAGGGTTCTGCCGCCCGGCGCTTGTGTGCTGTAACCTCACCGCCCAGCGTCCTCATCCCGTGCCTCGCCTGCTCCCATTCATTGTCCTGCTTTTCGGCGCTGTCGTCCTGCGTGGTGCGACGGCGGCGCGCGCGGCGGACGCGGATTTTGAGAAGGCGGTGCAGCCGTTTTTCCGCGAGCACTGCACGCGCTGCCACGGCGAGAAAAAGCAGAAGGGCGATCTGCGGATGGACACGCTCTCGCGCGATTTTGCCGCGCCGCCGGTGGCGATGCACTGGGCGGACATCATGGAGCGGATCAGCGCCGCGGAGATGCCGCCGGAGGATGAGGATCAGCCGAAGGCGGATGAGGCGGCGCGCGTGGTCGAGTGGATTTCCACGCAGCTCAACGAAGCCGAAGCGGCGCGCGCCGCGGCGGCAGAACGGGTCACTTTTCACAAACTCACGCGCACCGAATATGCGAGTACGATCCGCGATCTGCTCGGCGCGACCTACGACGCGAGCGATCCGGCGGGGCTGCCCGAGGATCCTGACTGGCAGGGCTTCGAGCGGCTGGGCGCGGTGCTCACGCTCTCGCCCGCGCATGTGGAAAAATATCTCGCCGCCGCGGAGACGGTGCTGAATGAAGTGCTCGCGCTCGGGGCGGAGAAAAAGCCGGAGATCACGCGCTGGACGGCGGCGGACAAACGCTCGCGGGGCGATGTGACGGAGGCGCTGACGGCGAAAGGAATCGCGGACAAAGTCCGCATGGACATCGTGCCCAACAACGGCGCGCTCGACGCGCACGATCTCAAAGTGGCGACGACCGGCGACTACGTGGTGCGTGTGAAATTGAGCGGGCTGCGACCGCCCGGCGGGCGCGCGGCGCGGCTGCGGATTTATGCGACGGATTTGAACCGCACGCTTTACGAGCAGGACGTGGACGCGCCGGAAGACGCGCCGGTGACGCTGGAATTCCGCACGCATCTGCCCGCGGGCACGCATCTCATCCGGCTCGTGAACGCGGTGCCGGGGCCGAACCCCGAGGAGCGCGCCTCACGCCCGCTGAACTCGAAACCGTTCTTCACGATGCAAGCGCGGCTGCCCTGGCAGATCAAACTGACCGACGACGACTACCAGCCGCTCCAGCCGACCATCCTGCTGGATTGGATCGAATGGGCAGGCCCGGTCCACGACTCGTGGCCCACGCCCGCGCACCAGCGCATCTTTTTCGCCGGAGAAAACGCCACGAAAGACCTCGCGTATGCGCGGGAGATTCTGGCGCGCTTTGCCACGCGGGCGTGGCGGCGTCCGGTGGAAGCAGGCGAGGTGGACCGGCTCTTGGCGCTCGTCGAAAACGCGCAGAAGCTCGGCGACAATTTCGAGTCGGCGGTGAAGACGGGGCTGCTCGCGGTGCTGTGCTCGCAGAGTTTCATCTACCTCGTGGAAGGCTCGCCAGCCGCTCCAGCGCAGGGTCTCACCGATTGGGAACTGGCCTCGCGCCTCTCGTATTTCCTGTGGAGCACGATGCCCGACGAGCGCCTGCTCGACCTCGCGCGGGCGGGCAAACTCCACGAGCCCGACACCCTCCGCGCCGAGGTGCGCCGCATGATGAAGGACGCGCGCGCGCTCACTTTCGCGGACTCGTTTCCGCGCCAGTGGCTGCAACTGCGGCGCGTCGGGATGTTTGAGCCGGACAAGAAAATCTATCCCGACTACGACGCCTATTTGGAGAAAAGCATGATCGGCGAAACGACCGCGTTTTTCCGCGAAGTCCTGGAGCGCAACCTCGGCCTGCGCGAGTTTCTGGAGTCGGATTGGACGATGCTGAACGAACGGCTCGCCGTGCATTACGACATCGCCGGCGTGCATGGCGAAGCCCTCCAGCGCACCGCCTTGCAGCCCGACGATCATCGCGGCGGACTGCTCACCCAGGCGTCCATCCTCAGCCTCACTTCCGACGGCACGCGCCACCGCCCCGTGCATCGCGGAAAGTGGGTGCTGGAATCCATCGTCAACAAAGCCCCGCCGCCGCCGCCCGCAAATGTGCCCGCGATCAAAACCAGCGCGCCGACGGAAAAGAAGACTTCGCTCCGCGAAAAACTCGAAGCCCACAAAGAGGACGCCAACTGCGCCGCGTGCCATCGCAAAATCGACCCGCTCGGCCTCGCCTTCGACAACTACGACGCCATCGGCCACTGGCGCACCGAGGAGTCCGTCCGCGACGGCTCCGGCGAAAATCCCGCGCTCGATCCCAGCGGCGAACTCCCCGACGGCCGCAAATTCGCCGATGCCGCCGGCCTGAAAAAACTGATGGTCGCCGACCTCAACAAATTCGCCGCCGCCTTCACCGAAAAGCTCGCCACCTACGCCCTCCGGCGCCGCATGACCTTCGCCGACCGCAAACAACTCACCGCCGTCGCCGAGCAAGGCAAAGCGGACGACTACAAGCTCGCGACGCTCATCGAGAATCTCGTGCTCAGCGATTTTTTCCAGAAACGCTGACGCCCGTTCGCGCTCATTCAATACCTCCAAATCCGATGGCTTCCCCACTCCTGCATCTCGCCGCTTTCGTCACCTTCCTCGCGCCCGGCGTCATCGTCGCGCAGGAGGCAACTACTCCGACACCGCTCCGTGCGGCACTGCTCGACAAGGCGGCGTTTGCGCAGTGGGTCGCGGGCGCGGAGACCGCCATCGCGGAAGCGGCGGCGAAAGGCGGACCGCAGGACGTGACTTGGACGCAGGACAGCCGGCCGGATTGGCGCGGGGTGAAGTTTGGCGAAGGGCGCGAACCGGCGACGCGGCATTTGCGCATCGGGTTTGCCGAGCCGGTCGCGGTCGGCACGGTGCTGGCGCGGGGCGGTGGAAAATTGAGCGTACTCAAGGCGGGCGCGGCGTATCCCGGCAATCTCGCGGACGATGCGCAATGGCTGCCGGCGGAGCGACTCGTGGGCGACGCAGCCTCCCGCTCGGAGGTGGGGGAAGACGGTTATGGCGTTTGGATTTTTCCCGCTGGCACGCAGACGCGCGCGCTCCGTTTCAGCCATGATCCTGCGCCGGGTGATCGCGAAATGGCGGGCTGGCTCGGCGGCGTTTGCGTCGTGAAAGAACGGCTCGGCAATGTCGCGCCGCAGGCGCTCGCGCAATCCGCCGCGCGCGACGATGCGTCGGCGAAGCTCGTGGATGAAACGAACAACCGGACGTGGGGCGCGTGGGACAATGGCGAGAAAGGCGCGGCCTTGCCGGTCTCGGCGGAGCATCCCGAATTCGTGACGCTGACTTGGCCGGGCCCGGTGCGGCTGAGCGGACTGGCGCTGCTCTGGGTGGGCTTTCAATCCGTGGAGATCGAGGCTTTCACCGGTGCAGCGGATGAAAATGTGCGTGAAGCGGCGGCCTCGAAATGGAAACGCGTCGCCGAGAAACGCGACATGGATGCGCTCTATCCGCTGCCGCTCGGCGTGCATTGGCTGGGCTTTGCGGAGGTGGTGGAAACGCGCGCGGTGCGGCTGCGGATCACGGGTGGCGCGAAGTCCACGCACTCGCATCTCGCGGACAAGGTGAAGGAAGGGCGGCGCGTGTGGCTCGGCGAAGTACTCGCGCTTTCGCCGCTGCGCGACGCGGCGCTGACTACGCTCGTGCTGCCGAAGACCGCCGAGGAGCCGCCGCCGATTCCGATCAAGTTTCATTTGCCCGAGGCGGGCCTCGTCACGCTCGTGATCGAAGACACGAAAAACCAGCGCGTGCGAAACCTCGTCAGCGAGACGCCTTTTCCCGCCGGAGAAAATACCGCGTGGTGGGATGGCAGCGACGATCTCCTGCGCGATCCCGCGGCGGCGGGGCACGGCGTTTACCACATCCCCACGCGGCCCGTCGCGCCCGGCAGCTACAAGGTTCGCGGGCTGTGGCGCAAGCCGGTGACGCTGCGCTACGAGATGAGCGTCTATAGCGCCGGCAAGCCTGCGTGGGAGACGGCGGACAAGACGGGCTGCTGGATGACGAATCACACGCCGCCTACGAGCATGGCCTTCGTGCCGGGCACGCGCACGGCGGACGGGCAGGCGCTCGTCTTCATGGGCGCGCAAGTCTCCGAAGGCGGGCACGGGCTGCAATGGCTGCGCGAAGATTTCACCAAGCTCGGTGGGCAGGGCTGGGTGGGCGGCAACTGGACGGGCGCGCCGACGCTCGCGGTCGATGGCGGCAGCGCGGCCATCGCGGAGCATCTGTGCTACGTCGGCTCCGTGTGGGAGGGCGAGCTGCGGCTCACGGCGAAGACCGCGAAGCTCGAAGACAAACCGATCTACAAGGGCAAGCTCGGCGACGAGCCAAAGCAGGCGACCGCGGAAAAACTCGAAGGCTTCGACGGCGGCGAGCGCAACTTCGTCCTCGGCGGCATCGCCGCGCGCGATGGCGTGCTCGTCGGTTCGCTCGTGCGGCAGAATGAATTGATCTTCGTCGATGCGAAGGCGGGCACGATCACCGGTCGCGCGGCGGTGGAAAATCCGCGCGGCGTCGCCTTCGACGCGCAGGGCCGGCTGCTTGTGCTCAGCGGGAAACGGCTGCTGCGCTTCGCCGCGGCGAAAACGGAGTTGGGCAAAGCGGAGACGCTCATCGCCAGCGGACTCGAAGATCCGCGCCACGTCATCACGGATGCGGCGGGGAATTTCTACATCAGCGACCGTGGTGCTTCGCATCAGGTGAAAGTCTTTTCGACTGCGGGCAAGCCGCTCCGCGTCATCGGCAAGCCGGGAGCACCCGCCGTCGGGCCATACGATCCGCTGCACCTCAACAATCCGAACGGCCTCGCGCTCGATTCGCAAGGCCGGCTCTGGATTGCCGAGGCCGACAACGCGCCGCGCCGCGTCTCCGTCTGGTCGCCGAAAGGCGAACTCGTGCGCGCCTTCTACGGCCCCACGGAATACGGCGGCGGCGGCGTGCTCGATCCGCAGGACGCCACGCGCTTTTTTTACAAAGGGCTGGAATTCCACCTCGATTGGAAAGCCGGCACCGACACGCTGACGCGCGTTTTCTACCGACCTGATCCACTGCTCGAAGCGCACTCCGGCCACTACTCGCCGGACACGCCGCTCTACCCCGAGGCGCAAAAGGGGCAGCGTTATTTCACGAGCTGCTACACGCACAATCCGACCGGCGGCGACCATGCAGCCTTCATCTGGCGCGATGGTGCGAAAACCGCGCAACTCGTCGCCGCGCTCGGCAGCGCGCACTCGTGGCCGCTGCTGCGCGGGCCGGAGTTTCGCGCGCTCTGGCCGGAAGGCACGAAGCCCGAGGACGAAAACCCGCCCGAGGAAAAGCAGGCGACCTTCGCGTGGAGCGATGCCAACGGCGACGGGCGCCCGCAGCCGGAGGAAGTGCGCATCATCAAAACGATTTCGCGTGGCGTCACGGTGATGAACGACCTCTCGTTTCTAGTCGCGCGTTTCGACAAAAGCGCGGTGCGTTTCGCGCCCACCTTCAGCGCGAAAGGTGGGCCCGCCTACGACATCGCGAAAGCCGAAGTGCTCGGCCCGGCGGGCGGTTCGCCACCTTCGAGCGGTGGCGATCAGGCGCTCAGCGTAGATGGCTGGACCGTGACCACGAATGCGCCCGCGCCTTTCTCCGCGCACGGCCTCGGCGCTTCCTTCCGCGGCGAACCGCGCTGGAGCTACCCGAGCGCGTGGCCCGGCCTGCACGCGAGCCACGAAGCTGCGGTGCCGGATCAGCCCGGCATGGTGATCGGCCACACGCGTTTGCTCGGCGGATGGGTGAAACCACCGGGCGAGTCCGGCCCTCTCTTTTGCGTCAACGGCAACATGGGAAACATGTATCTCTTCACCGCAGACGGACTGTTTGTCGCCACGCTCTTCAACGACATTCGCCTGCGCCCCAATTGGGCCGCGCCCGTGGCCTTGCGCGACATGGATGTAACGAACGTCTCGCTGCATGACGAAAACTTCTGGCCCAGCATCACGCAAACGCCGGATGGCCGCGTCTTCCTCGTGGATGGCGGGCGCACCAGCCTCGTCAGCGTGGATGGCCTCGAAACCATCAAGCGCCTGCCCGAGCAAACCATCAACGTCACTGCCGCCGACCTCGATAAAGCGCGCGATTGGTTTGCCCGTGCCGAAGCCGCGCGACAAAAAGCCCGCGGTAGCAACACCCTCAGCGTGCCTCTGCGCAAAACCGCACCGAGTGTGGACGGCAACCTCGACGACTGGCCGGCGAACACCGAATGGGCCGCCATCGACCGCCGCGGAATCAAAGCCAACTTCGACAGCAACTCGCGGCCTTACGAAGTCAGCGCCGCCGTCGCCTTGGGCGGCGACCGCCTTTTTGCCGCCTGGCGGACGACGGAAAAAGACCTGCTCAAGAACAGCGGCGAAACGCCGAACGCGCTCTTCAAAACCGGCGGCTGTCTCGACCTCATGCTTCAGACCGATACCGATCAGCGCCTGCTCGTCACACTCGTGAACGGAAAGCCGCGCGCCATGCTTTACCGCGCCAAGGTGCCCGGCACCGCGCAGCCCGTCGCCTTCAGCAGCCCGTGGCGCACGATCACCATCGACGCTGTCGAGGATGTCACCGCGCAGATCGCCTTCGCCACGGATGGCACCGGCAATTTCGAGATCAGCATCCCGCTGGCAACGCTCCGCCTTCAGCCCAAGCCTGGCGACATCCTGCGCGCCGACCTCGGCGTGCTGCGCGGCTCCAACTCACAAACCACCCAGCGCGTCTATTGGTCGAACAAGGCCACGGCCATCACCGCCGACGTGCCCAGCGAAGCCGAGCTGACGCCCAGGCTTTGGGGAAAGTGGCGCATCGCAACCGAGTGAAAACTCCGACAGCTTTGCGTTACCTGCCGAGCCTTCATCTGATGAACAAAAGCCTTTCCCTCCACCATGTCCTGCGCGGCCTCTGCGCCATCGTCGCGCTTTCCCTGCCACTCGCCGGACAGGCGCCATCCGTTCCGGCGAGCAGATGGACGATGAGCCCGTTTGGCATCGGCGCGTGCAATCAGACTTCGCAGGAGCTGGAAAAGTGGATTCCGCAGATGCAGGAAATCGGCATTCATGTGATGCGCACTTTTCGCAGCAACTGGGACGCAGTGGAACCCGAGGAGGGAAAATGGAACTGGCCGCTGGTGGATAAACAGATGGCTTATCTGAGCGAGCATGGCATCGAATATGGTGGACTGATTTACGGCGGCGTCCGCTGGAATACCCAGGACAAGGGCGGCCTGCCGGTCAATAATCTACCAGCGTGGTCTAACTATGTCTCGGAACTGGTGAAGCATTGCCAAGCGAAGGTGAAATATTGGGAGGTATGGAATGAGCCGCCCAACGGGACTGGTAAAGACCAGACGCCCGCGGATTACGCGAAGCTGATGGTCAGCACTTATGACGCGGCCAAGGCGGCTGATCCAGCGTGCCTTGTAGGTCTGGCGGCTAAGTCCAATCATGTGAACTACCTCGAACAGACGATCAAGACCGGGGCCAAGGGCCATTACGACTACATCGTGCTGCACCCTTACGAAGTGCTGAATGGCATCGCCGACAATGTGGGGACGGAGGCTGTTTACCTGCACATCGTTTCCACTGTGCGCAAGATGCTGGCCGCCCAGGACCCGGCGAAGGTGAATGTGCCGATCATTTTCACCGAGCTGGGCTGCGACGCCAAAAAGGGTCTGGACGTGCAGGCTCACACGCTGGTCAAGGCTTACACGATGGGTATCGCCCAGGGAGTGGCCTGCATTCAGTGGTTTGAAGGCATGGACGGCGACAGCGGCCCGATGGGTTTGCTCCAGCGCGACGGCACTCCACGACCGGCTTACACGGCAATGGGTCAAATGATCCGGCACCTGGGTCAGCATCCGGCTTATCTCGGCTGGGTAATGCTCAATGGAAAGGACTGTGGCTTTGTCTTTCAGGGTGCCAAGGGCAACGTCCTCGCGACTTGGGCACCGCAGGGGGCACCTGATCGGGTGAAGTTCGGCCAGCCGGTGCAGATCGTGAACCCACTCACCGGCGAGACGACCAGCGCGGAGAGCTATGAGCTCACTACCGCACCGATCCTTGCCCTGGGTGTGCCTGCGGGCCTCGTCGCGCAGGCTCAGGCGAATAAGAACAAGCCCTTCCTGTGGGGTGGCGACTATGCCGGTGCGAAATCGGTTTCTGTCACGATGGGTGAGAAGAACGTGGAAAAGGGTCTGCACACGATGTCGGGCAATGCGGTGGCCGAGGCGGTGGTGGCTTATGGCGGTTCCGCGCGCGCAGGGAGTGTCCCCGGCGGCAATGTCTTCGTCGTCGATCCCGGTTTCCTATCCTACACCACCACCCCGATTGAAATCACCGCCGTCGTGCGCCGCAACGAGGCAAATGATAACGCCGGCTTTAACCTCCAGTATGAATCGACGAGCGGGCTGAAAGGCGGCCCCAGTTGGTACACCGTGCCGGACAACAAGGAATGGCACACGGTGAAGTGGAGGATCGACGACGCGCAGTTCGTCAATTTCTGGGGCTACAATTTTTCGTTCAACTCCGACGGAAACAAGTTCAACAAGTATTACATCCAGAGCGTGACCGTGACCAAACTCGGCAACTAACTCCTCGCGACGAAGCCAAGTTAGGATCGTTAGGTATCGCCATCTGCTTGGTTTGGTCAACAATACCTAATGCTTTCGCTTTATGACCCAGCCCGCCACGAGCCGCTCGCGGCCGTGGAGTGGAACCCACAACGGGTGCGTGAGGCGATCGGGGCGATTTGTCGCGATGCCGAGTCGGCTTTCCACGCTGAGCGCCTCTGGCCGATGCACCCGGAGGAGGAGGAGGAGCCCGGCGACCCGGCGGACGGGATTTTCCGCGGACTTTCCTGTGGCGCTGCGGGCATGGTGCATGCGCTCGACCGGCTCGCGGAGGCCGGCTTCTGCGAGCCGTCGCTCGACTTCGCGGCGATCGCTGGGGGGCTCTACGACGCCGCGCTGGCTTCGCCGGATGAGGAAGGCGCTGGGGCGTCGCTGATGATCGGATCCAGTGGGATCCTGCTGGTCGCGCACCGCCTCGCCCCATCGGTGGCGACGGCGCAGGCTCTCGCGGACGTGATCGCCGCCAACGTGGCGCACCCAGCCAACGAACTGCTTTACGGGGCTCCGGGCACGATGCTCGCCGCCCGCGCGATGCACGCACGCACCGGGGCGGAACGCTTCGCGGAGCTGTGGCGGGCGAGCGCTCGCGAACTGCTCGCCCGCCAAGGGGAGGACGGCCTGTGGACGCAGGATCTCTTCGGCAGGCGCTCGCGCTTAATCGGAGCCGCGCACGGTTTTGCCGGCAACATTCTCGCGCTCAACGCCGCGCCGGAATGGCTGGACGACGCTCGCACCGTGGCGGCCCGGGCGGTGGCGACGGCTCGCGCGTTCGCGCTCGAAGACGGCGACCTCGCCAACTGGTCATTCGGTGAGGGTGGCTCACGGCCAGGCACTCCGCCGCGGGTGCAGTGGTGCCACGGCGCCGCTGGCGCCGTCACTTCGCTCGCCGGGCTGGCGCCGGGCGACGACGCCCACGGCGCGCTCATGACCGCCGGCGGCGAACTCGTCTGGAAGGCTGGCCCGGTCGCGGGAAACGCCGGTCTCTGCCACGGCACCGGCGGCAACGGCTTCGCGTTCCTCGCGCTTTGGAAACGAACGGACGATGAGCGCTGGCTCGAACGCGCCCGCGCCTTCGCCACGCACAGTCTCGACCAGGTCGAGCGTCTCCGGGCGGCGACCGGCCGGGGCCGCTACTGGCTCTTCACGGGCGACATCGGAGCGGCCCTGCTCGCATCGGCATGCCTGACCGGCGATGCCGCTTTCCCGGGGCTCGATGACCTCTAAGGCGGTCGAATCTTTTGCTAAGTGATCCGCTCGAAAAGCGTTAAGTCCACATCCACATGAGTAACATCCTTTCCCAGCGCTGGCTCCTTTCCCGCCGCCACTTTCTGCGCGGGCTGGGTGCGACGATGGCGCTGCCGCTGCTCGATGCGATGGTGCCATTGCGTGCCGCGGATGCCGGGGCAAAGCCGCGCCGCAGCGTGTTTGTCTATATCCCGAATGGCGTGAATGGGATGACGTGGCAGGTGACGAAGCCGGGGCGCGGTTATGAAATGTCGGCGGCGCTGAAGCCGCTGGAGGCGCATCGGGAGGAGTTCACGGTGTTTAGCGGGCTGCATCATCCGAATGGGCTGGGGCAGGCGCATGTGTGCGCGGATACGTGGCTCACGGGGGCGAGGATTGATGCGCAGAGCGCGCGGAAGTATGAGAACACGATCTCGGTGGATCAGCTCATGGCGGAGGTCACGTCGCAGCACACACGGTTTGGTTCGCTGGAGCTGTCGATCAGTTCGGGCACGGGGCAGCCGAATAATTCGAGCACGCTCGCTTTTTCGCGCGATGGCGTGCCGCTGCCGGCGGAGGATAATCCGCGCAATGTTTTTGACCGGCTTTTCGGCGAGGAGCCGGGCGGGATTCCAGCGCAGCGCGCGGGGCTGAACAAACGGCGCAGCGTGCTGGATGCGGTGCTCGATGAGGCGAAGTCGCTGCGGCTCGCGCTCGGCAAGGAGGACGGCACGAAGCTCGATGAATACCTGCACTCGGTGCGCGATGTGGAGCAACGCACGGAGCGGCTCGATGCGTGGCTCGATGTACCGAAACCGAAGGTGGATGCCGCGCCTTTTCACCGCAATGTGACCAAGCAGCAGGCGGGCGAATACTACCGCACGATGTATGACCTCATCGTGCTCGCGCTGCGCACGGACATGACGCGCGTGGTGAGCTACATGAGCGGCAGCGAGGGCAATGGGCTGGCCATTCCCGAGATCGGCATCACGCAATCGCGACATCAGCTTTCGCATCACAACGGCGACCCGGAGGTGCTCGCACGGCTGGCGAAAAGCGACGCGTTCATCATGCAGCAGTTCGCATATTTCCTCGATAAGCTGAAAGCCGAGATGGATGGCGACACGCCGCTGCTCGACCGCACGATGGTGCTCTTCGGCAGCGGCATGAGCTACGGCCACAGCCACTCGAACAGCAACCTGCCCATCCTGCTCGCGGGCGGCAGCGGGCTCGGGCTGAAGCACGGCCAGCACATCGACTACAACCAGCCGCAGGGCGGGAACTACAAACTCGACTACGACGAATGGCGGAGCCTTTGCGGCAAGCCGAAGGATGAGAAGGCGCGGCTCAGCAATCTGATGCTCACGATGATGCAGAAGATGGAAGTGAACGCGGAGAAGTTCGTGGACAGCCTCGGGCCGGTTGCGGAAGTGCTGGCATGAGGGCGTGGCTGCTGGCCGCGCTGTTGCTCTCGCCTTTCGCCCAATCCGCCGAGCCGGCGTATCAGCTCAAGCCGGGCGAGTTTCCGCCGCTGCATTCGGAGCGGCGCGTGCGCGGGGAATTGGTCGAGGCGGACTTCGTGCATCGTGCGGGAGAGTTTCGGATGGAGGGCTCGGGCGAGCTGGTTGATTTCACGCTCACGCCGTTCGCGGTCGTCCGCTATCGCAACGCCGAGGCCGATCTACGGGACATCCCGCTCGGGACGCGCTGCGAGTTTTTTCTCTACGCGGAAAACAAAGTCGCCGGCGTGCAGGCGGAGACCAGCGCGGATGCTGCCGCCAGCGAGGAGCAGCGAAAAAAGCACAACGCTTTCCTCAAAGCGCGCGGGCTGGCGGCGTGGATCGACCGCGTTGATGGGATGAAACTCACGGTCACTTTTTTCGGCGATCCCGCGGGGATGAAGGCGCTGTTCAAGGACGAGGGCATCGACGCCGAAAAGTGGGTGAAGGAAAAGCGCCGCGTGGCCATCGCCGTGGCGAATGAAGAACTGCGCACTTACAACCCGCCGGTGGACAACAAGCGCGGCGTGGTTTTGGAAACCCGGCAAGCACCCGTGGATAACTACGGATGCAGCGGCGAGCGCTGGGTGCTCGGACCGGATTTGCTGCTCGAAGGTTTCCGTAAAGGCCGGGTCGTGCGCGTCTTCGTGAACCCCGCGTGGCCGATCGAGGACATGCCGTTTGGCGAGGGGCTTTACAGCGAGCGGCCCGGCTTCGATCCGGGCGGGCCCGAGCCGAATCAGTTTCCGTTCCGCACCGATTTCGGGAACGCGCACCTGCCGTGGTACCAGCTCCGGCCCGGCGAGCTGCCGCCGCTGCGCTCCGAGCATCGCGTGAGCGGGGAGCTGGTGAAAGTGGACGCCGTAAAACGCACCGGTCAGTTCCGCACGGATCGCACGGGCGAGCTTGTGGACTTCGCGCTGCTCCCGTTTGGCACGGTGCAGGCGCGGCACGCGGAGGCGGACATCGGCGACCTCGCGCCCGGCATGCGCTGCCAGTTTTTTCTGCACCCGGATGAAAAAGGTGCGTTCACGAAAGCGAGCGTCATCACCGACGAATTCACGCGTCTCGCCGACGAGAAGCTCACCTACCGCTTCGAAGCCATTCACGCGGACAAGCTCTTCGTCGCGTGGAAACTCCCCGAGTTTGAAAACGACCGGAACCGCATGGAGCAGCCGCCCGACCTCGGCCACGGCGAACTTTCCACCGACGCCACCACGCAGGTGTGGAAAGGCGGCCAGCCCGCGAAACTCAGCGAACTCGCCACCGGCGACGAACTCCTCGTCAACCTCACGGGCCGCACCGCCACGAGCCGCGGACGCTGCACGGACATTTGGGTGGGCGCTGAGACCCACAAAGCCGCCACCGCACAGCAACTCGCGAAGCACAGCGCCTTTCTCCAAGAGCACGGCCTGCCGGCGTGGATCGAGCGCGTGGAGGGAAAAAAGATCGTGCTCACACTCCTCAACGGTCCGCGCCGCGATGAGTTCAAAAAGTTTTTCGACGACAATTTCAAGCAGGGTCAGGAGATCAAATTCGTCCCCGCCGACGACGCCCTGCAGCCGGTCGCGCCCGCCCAAACCGCCCGTTTTACCGACAACCAAAACATCCCGCTCGTCACCCACGGATGCAGCGGCACGCGCATCACCATCGAGCCGGGCACCCCACTCGAAGGCGCGCTCGCGGGCGGCATCCTGCGGCTGTTTGCTCCCGGCTGGCCGGGCACGCGGTAGCGCGGAGCGCTCCTTTTATTTTTTGAGCTGCTTGATCTCCTGCGCGGCCTGCTGGGCGATGGGCGTTTCCGCGTAGCGCGCCACGACCTGCTCGTAGATTTTCCCGGCCTCCTCGGTCTTGCCTTTCGCCTTGAGCAGACGGCCCTGCGCCATGAGCGCCACGGGCGCGCTGAAGCTGCCGGCGTAGCTCGTGGAGATTTTCTGGTACATCGCCAGCGCCTCGTCCGCCTTGCCCTGCGCCTCGAGATTCGCGGCGAGGCTCGTCCATGCGCCGCTGAGCAGCGGATGCTCGGGATATTTTTCCGTGAAGCTGCGGAGGAGCGCGGAGGACTCGTCCACTTTCCCGTCCTTCCGCAACTGCGCCGCAGCCAGCAGGTGCGCGTTGCCCGCGGCGGCGGTGCCGGGGTAGGTGGCAATGAGTTTTTGAAAATCCTCCACCGTTTTCGCCCCCGCGAGCAGATTCTGCGAACCCGTCAGCTTCTGCATGCGGAACCATTCCGAAACCGACCACGCGGCGAGCGCCACGACGAAAAGCAGGACGAATCGCAGAACGTTTTTCTTGTGCTTGATCCAGAAAACCTCGGCATCGAATCCGGGTGCTGGTGCTGGGGCGGTCTCGGCGGGGCTGGGCATAGGGCGGGGAAAGTGGCAAACGACCCGCGGCAGCGCAAGTGCGCAGTCCGGCGCGGCTTTCGGAATGGCACAACCCGTGGTGGCGGCGCGGGAATTTGTGACTTAGCATCCGCCCAATCTGCCGTCGCCCCACGCTCGCAGCCCCCTGCATCCATGTTTCGCCGTCTCTCTTTCATCATGAAAAAAGGCGCGCCCGCCGCGCTCGCGCTGTGGTGCGCCGACGCGGCTCCGGCGCTGCGCGCGCAGGTGGCGACGTACATGAATTTCGAGGCGCAGCAGACGCGGCCGATCTGCCTGTCGCCGGATGGGACGCGGCTTTTCGCGGTGAATACGCCGGACGGGCGGCTGTCGGTCTTCGATGTGTCGAACCCCGCGAATCCTTGGCCCGTGCTGATTCGCGAGATCGCGGTAGGCGTGGAGCCGGTGTCGGTGAACGCCGTTTCCAACGACGTGGCGTGGGTGGTCAACGAGGTCTCGGACTCGGTGAGCGTGGTGTCCGTGGCGGCAGGCGTGGTGACGGACACGCTGGCCTGCAAAGACGAGCCGGCAGATGTGGTGTTCGCCAATGGCCGGGCCTTCGTCTCGTGCTCGCAAGACAATCTGCTGCGGGTCTTCGATCTCGCCACGCACGCGGAGACGGCCACGATTCCGCTCGAAGGGCTGAACCCGCGCTCGCTCGCGGTGAGCGCCGACGGCACGAAGGTCTACGCGGCTTTCAAACTCTCGGGGAACCGCACGACGCTGCTCCCGCCCAGCTTCGCGCCCTCGCCGCCGCCGCCCACCAATCCCGCCCTGCCGGCGCCGCCGCAGGTCGGGCTCATCGTCAGTGCGGACGATGTGCGGCTGAGCCCCGCGCCCAACATGCCGGACAATGATGTGGCGGAAATCAACACCGCGACGCTCGCGATCACGCGCTACTTCCACGGCACGGGGACGGTGAATTTTTTCGTGGCCGTGCGCCCGGCGAGCCAGGAGCTGTGGATCGCGAATACCGAGGCGCGCAATCTCACGCAGTTCGAGCCCGCGCAGAAAGGGCACAGC
>JAYVNN010000546.1:0-2762 GCA_043758435.1 Chthoniobacter sp. | reverse complement strand
TCGACGGCGCGCGCTTTCTCCGCAGCCTCGATCTCGAAATGCCGCCGCGGCTGCGCGAGCGCGTGCGCGTGGTGCGGCTGGTGCCGAAGCTGCGCTGTGAATTGCAACCGACCTATCCGGGCGCGAGCACGGAAGTCTGCGTGATCGAGGCGCTGGGCGAGAGCAGCGAGGGCGGGGAACCGATGCACTTCACGCCGCATGGGTGGATGAAAAAGCCGAGCGCCGATGCGGATGCGAACGACGCAGCCGAGGCGGACGGACGGCTCATCGCGCATGACGACGCGCTGCTGCACGCCGTGCCCGCTCTGCTCGAAGCGCTCGCGCCGAAGTGGGATTTCCACGCGCACCATTGGTTCGTGAAAGTCTCGCGGAAATTCGCGGACACTTTCGTTCCCTGGCTGCGCTCACTGCCGCGTGATGCTGTGGCCGTGGAGCTTCGCGGGGCGCTCGCATCTTTTCTCGATGCGCCGCTCGCGGGCTCGGTGCGGCTGGATGTGGAGGCGTCGGATGTGGATTGGTTCGACCTGCGTGTGGTGCTCGAAGTCGCCGACCTGCAGCTCACGCCGGAGGAACTGAAGGCGCTGCTCGACGCCGGCGGAAAGTGGGTGCGCCTCGGCGCGAAAGGCTGGCGGCGGCTGGAGTTTCAGCTTTCCGCCGAGGACGAGGAAGAGCTCGCGCGGCTCGGCCTGAACGCGCGCGAATTTTCCAGCACGCCGCAGCGTCTGCACGCGCTCCAGCTTGCGGACAAGGCGGCGAAGCGCTTCCTGCCCGGCGCGCAGTACGAGGCGGTGGTGCGGCGCGTGGCGGAGTTGCAGGCGCGCGTGACGCCGGAGATTCCGGCGGGCATTCACGCCGAGATGCGGCCCTACCAGCGCGAGGGTTTTCACTTTCTCGCCTACCTCAGCGCGAACCGTTTCGGCGGCATCCTCGCCGACGACATGGGCCTCGGGAAGACGCTGCAAACGCTCGCCTGGCTCGTCTGGCTGCGGGCGCAAAGCGCGGTGCCGCTGCCGTCGCTCGTCATCTGCCCGAAGAGCGTGACGGACAACTGGCGCGCGGAGGTGGAGCGGTTCGCGCCGGGCTTGCGCGTGCGCATCTGGCAGCGCGATGACGTGGGCGCGCTGCCCGATGAAACCGCGAGCGCCGACCTGCATGTGCTCAACTACGCGCAGCTCCGCACGGTCGGCGACGCGCTGGCGAAGATGACGTTTCTCGCGGTGATTCTCGACGAGGGGCAGTTCATCAAAAACCCCACGTCGATCACCGCGCGGCTCGCCATTGCCCTGCGCGCGGGGCACCGGCTCATCCTCACCGGCACGCCGATTGAAAACCGGCTGCTTGATCTCTGGAGCCTCATGGCCTTTGCCATGCCCGGCGCGCTTGGCCCGCGCGCGGAATTCGCCCGGCTCTACGACGCGAAGGACGACCCGCACGCGCGCCGCCGGCTCAGCGCGCGGGTGCGCCCGTTCGTTTTGCGCCGGACGAAATCGCAGGTCGCGAAAGATTTGCCGGACCGCATCGAGGAGGATCTTTTCTGCGAACTCGAGGGCGAGCAAAAGACGCTCTACCGCGCCGAGCTGAAGCGCGCGCAGGCCATGCTGATGGGCGTGACGACGCAAAAGGAACTGGCAAAAAACCGTTTTCACGTTCTGACTTCGCTGCTGCGTCTGCGGCAGATTTGCTGCGACCCGCGGCTCGTCAAGCCGGAGTCGAAAGCGGTCGGCGCGAAAACCGAGGCGCTCGTGGAGCAGCTCGAACCGCTCATGGAGGAGGGGCAGAAGGTTTTGGTCTTCTCGCAGTTCGTGGAAATGCTCGGCCTCATCCGCACCACGCTCGCCGAGCGCGGCTGGCCGCTTTTCTACCTCGACGGTGCTACCGAAAACCGCGGCGAACTGGTGCGCAATTTCCAGTCCGCGGAAGGCGCGGGGATTTTCCTCATCTCGCTCAAGGCCGGCGGGTTTGGGCTCAATCTCACGGCGGCGAGTTACGTCGTGCTGTTCGATCCGTGGTGGAATCCGGCGGTGGAAAACCAGGCCATCGACCGCACCCACCGCATCGGGCAGGTGAATAAAGTCATCGCCTACCGGCTGCTCGTGAAGGACAGCGTCGAGGGGAAAATCCGCGCCCTGCAAAAGACGAAGCGCGCGCTGGCGGACGATGTGCTCGGCGAGGAGCAGTTCGCGCAAAGCCTGACGCTGGAGGAGTTGCGCGCGGTGTTTGCGGACTGAGGTGTGGAAAGCTGGCGGGCTGTGCAGCGGTCCCGTAGAACACCCAAGGGTTTCCGGCGTCGGAGGATCGACAGATAACCTTTGTGACCCGCATCCTTTGAAGCCATGAAACTATTCAAGTCCGATCAGCTCTTTGAGGAAGCGGGCCGCAGCCCGGAGAGCTGTGAGAAGCTTATCGCGCGGCTGAAAAGGCAGAGGCGCGTCCGTTGGATTGTCCTGTTGGGAACAGTCGTCATTACAATCGGCTTCTGCGTGTGGGGCTTCGTTTTGGCTCTTCGAGTCCTCTATTGGATGGAGACGAAATCGCCATCTCTGCCGGAACCAAATCTTCCGTTTGATGCAACTTTAATAAAGATGCTCACGCCGATGGTCTTGGTGTTTATGATCACGCAGATCATCAACATTTCGCACAACGACGCCTGTCTCAAGATGCTGCTCATCCTACGCGCCCAGCAGGGCCTTTCGTCCCGGAGGGACGCCAGAAATTAGCCGGTGGTGGAGCGCAGCGGGAACCACCGGAACCGGCCCCCGCAA
>JAYVNN010000545.1:0-2766 GCA_043758435.1 Chthoniobacter sp. | reverse complement strand
CCAGTTTCCAAGTCGAACCCGCCAGCCGCAAAGAGCGCGTCGCAAGCCGGGAAGTGACCGCCGCAAATTCGGAAGTGACGAACGCCGGTGGAGAAGTGGAAGCAGTCAGTTTGGAAAAAGAGCTTCTTGGTCGTGCTAGGCAAACTGCTCTCGAAGTATTGAGCGCTGTTCATCGAGTTGATCGCGTTCTTGATCGCGGTTGCCTTCGCCGATAATCCCGCCTTCGTCTGCTCGCCCATTGCCTTGCCGGAAGCCGAAGACGTAAATGAGCGTCAGCCCCAGCGGGATGAGGGCTATGCCGAAGGACTGACCAAAGCTGCACCGCAACGCGCTGAACAAGAGCAGCAATGTGACGACGAAAAGAAAGACGCCAGCGACGACAAACCAAAACAGGTTGCCGTCGAGTCCCCACGTCCGTCCGATGGAATCATCGGCGCTGTTCGTGTCGGAGAAGCGTAGTTCGTGGTCTCTCATTGGAAAGAGCCAACGTCCACCGTCGAACCGCCGAGACCGAACGCAGTGAAGAGCGCCTTCACGATCACCGGCGCTCCGGCGATGATGAGGCCGCCGATGATTGAGAGTTTGCCGGCGTCGGTATCGCCGCGACGAATCGCGAAGCCGCCACCGACCACGCAAATGGTGCCGAAGATGAAACCGATGAGCATGACAATGCCCATCGCTTTGCTCGCGCCTTCGGCCAGACCGCCGGCGGCTTGTGCAAGGATGGGCATGGCCCGGAGATTGACGAGTAGTGAAATGTTCATGCGCGCCTTTCTACCTCCACACCAGCGCATGAGTGCGCCGGTTCGGGCGCAAGATGCGGACGCAAATTTTCTAAGTTCCTCGCAAGACCATGAGCACCCATGACGAACCCCAACTCACAAAGCTATGTCATTTGGAGGAGTATTTGCACGGCTGCATTCGCGGTCAGGATCACGCCCTTCCGCGTGTCGCCTCGCTGCTCACGCGCGGAGAGCTGGGCCTGACGAAACGCTCCCGCCCTCGCGGCAGTTTTCTTTTTCTCGGGCCGACGGGCGTTGGCAAAACCCAGCTCACGATTGCGTTCACGGAATTCCTCATGGGCTTGGATCACCTGTTCCGATTCGACATGTCGGAATATCAAACGCCGGAGACCATCGGCGTGCTGCTCGGTGGCCGGCTGGGTGAGCGCGGCACGCTGGCTCTGGTGCGAGACAAACACGATTGCGGCACGCTGCTCTGCGATGAAATCGAGAAGGCGCATCCGCGGGTGCTCGACATCTTTCTGCAAATTCTCGACGCCGCCCGTGTCACGATGGCGAACGGTGAGACGCTGGATTTAAGCGGCTTCTACATCGTCTTCACGTCGAACATTGCCGGTGCCGAAATGCTGGAACTCCAGCATTCCAGCTTCGCGACGATGGAGCGGCATGTCCTCGCCCGCGCGCAGCAGGCGATGCGCCCCGAACTATACGCCCGCATCAGCGAAAAGATCGTCTTTCAAAAGCTCACTTACGACGTGCAGCTCGACATCGCCGCACTTCAGCTCGCGCAGGAAATCGTTTTCTTGCGCGGCAAAGGCCACGAACTCACCGCCGATGATTCTGTTTTTTCATTTCTTGTCAGACGCGGCTTTCATCCGCGACTCGGCGCACGGCCGATGCGGGACGCTGTGGAAAAGTCCATCGGCGATGCCATTGCCCGCGAACTGCTCGCGGGCCGCGACGCTTGTGGAAAATTGACAGTCGATGAAAGCGGCGAGCGACTTTGCCTGATGCGCTGTTAAAACGCCCGACAGTGTCGGGCGAATCTGCGCCGAATTTTTCAGACAGCGTCTGAAATATCTGCGACCGATGTGGCATCAGCGTTTTGAGCTTGGCTCTGGCGAGTCCGAGCGTGCATGGCGAAGCCGAGGCGGCGCGTCAGGTTGACGGTGGGCCAGCGGGCGGCAGCCGGGAGCGACAACGAGGCACTGCCTGCGCGCTGCGGTCTCGCATCTTCCGTGGGCGGACGGGATGATCTGCCGACGCCGTAGTCTGCGAAGGTGGCGGCAGTTGATCCCGCCCAGTGGTGGCGAATGAAACAGCCTAGTTATGCGGCTGCCATCCGACAGCCTTGGTCACGCTGGCGTACCCGATTTGAGGAAGAAAACCATTCGCCAGATGCGGAACATCTCGCCGCGCTCGATGAGTTCGATGGGCTTCATGCCGCCAAACTCCTCGTTCGGAGCGGTGAACCACACGCCGATGCTCTCCGGCTCCGTGACTTCGGCGAGTTCATCGTAGAGTTTTCGGAGTTCGTTCAGCCGGCTCTTGTAGATGTCTTGAAGGGGTCTGCCGGTTTCCCAATTTGCCAAGGCGCGCTCCGAGCAGCCCATAAGGCGGGCGAAGACCGGACGCGGCAATTTCAAAAGCAGACGGAGTTGCTTGACCTCGACGGCATCGGTCGCCGGGACGGTGAGTTTCGCGAGGCGCGGCCTCTTGCTGGCGCGTCGTGGCAAAGGGCGCTTGGTAAGAGTTGCGGTAGGCATGGGATGTGGCTCACAGCATAGAGCAGGTTTCGATGCAGGCAAGTATTCCTGCACTTATTCCTGCACATATTTCTTCAAATCCGCAGCATTTTCAATGCGCAGGGAGCTTTTGGCGCGCAGGTTGTTGGGGAAGACGACGAGGTTTTTTGCGCCGGGGACGACAGCGGATGAGAACAGAATGCCCTCCATTCCAAGCTCGTGTGCCGCTCGCCCGATGGCTTGACTGCTTGCTTCGCGGCCTTCGTCCTGAAGTCTTT
>JAYVNN010000544.1:0-2769 GCA_043758435.1 Chthoniobacter sp. | reverse complement strand
GACCGCCGCCGCCGCCGCCGCCAGCTCCGCGCGCCGCGTTTCCAGCGACTCGATCCGCTCGGCCACGAGCACCGCGCTGGTCAGCCGCCGCGCGGGGTCGCCGTCCACGCAGTCGGCGATGTCCTCGGCGAGCAGCGTGTCCGGCACCCCGCGCTGCCAGCCCGTGCCGAGCGGCTTGCGAAAATCGCCGACGGCCGCCTGGTAGAGCACCACGCCGAGCGAAAAAATATCGCCGAGCACCGAGGGCCGCGCGCCGGGCATCAGGTACTCCGGCGGGCCGTACATGCGCGTGCCGGTGCGCGAGGCGTCGATGGTATTGGACAGGTCGGCGGTGAAGGAAAGATCGAGCGCGTCCAGCGCCGAGTGGTCGAGCACCACGCCGATGCCAAAGTCCGCGAGCCGCGGATGCACGGTGCCGTCGGGCTCCTCCTCGATGAAGATGTTCGCGGGCTTCACGTCCTTGTGGATGATGCCCACGGAATGCGCCGCCGCGAGCGCCCGCGCCACGCGCGCCACCACCGCGAGCCGCTGCGCGAGCGGCACGCCGCCGGCGTCCGTCTTCGCCTCGGCCCAGTCCGCGAGCGTGCCGCCCGCGCAGAATTCGCTCTCGAGAAAAAACGGCGACGACTCGAGCTGCACCTCGTAGAGCGTGGCGATGTCGCGCCGCGGCCCGAGCGCCTCGCGGATGAGCTGGAAGATCATCACCTCGCGTTTGAAAGAGCGCAGCCGCACCGCGTCGAAGCAGAACTTGAACACGCGCTTGTCATGCGTCTTGCGGTTCTCCGCCAGCCACACCTCGCCGAAGCCGCCCTCGCCCAACTGCCGCACGATGATCCAGCCCGCGCGCCGCGGAATTTCCAGCCCCGGCGCGGGCCGCCAGCCGAGCATGGCCTCCTCTTCCTTGGACACGGAGCGCTCCACATCCGGCCCGTTGCCCGGCTGCCGGAACGGCCCGTGTTCGCGCTCGCCGACCTCGAAAATTTCCACCGGTTCATCCAGCCCCTTCACCCGGTAGCGCCCGTGCGCCTCCCAGCCGAGCGGCGCCTGCGCGTCCGCCGGCACCTCCGGCACGGCTTGCACAAACTGCCGCGCGTCATCGAAAACCGCGTGCGTCAGCAGCACCTGCCCGCCCTGCGCCATGGACATCACGCGCGCCGCGAGATTGACTGGCTCGCCGATCGTCCCCGGCATCGTCCCGCTCGTGGGGAGCAGCAAAATTTCGCCCTGATGAATGCCGATGCGCACCCGCAGCGGCTCGGGGAGATCCCATTTCTCGTGGCGCAGCAGCCACTGGAAACGCAGCGCCACGCCCACCGCCTCGCTCGGCCGCGGGAAGCGCGCCATGAAGCCGTCGCCCGTATGCTTTTCCACATGGCCCTCGCCGGCCGCGGCCATCGCGCTGTGGAAAAGTTCGCCGTGCCGCGTGAGCACCTGCGCGTAGCGGTCGGTGCCTAGCCTGCGGGTCAGCGCCACCGAGCCTTCGATGTCCGTGAACATGATCGCCTGCAGCACCGTCTCCGCCCTCGCTGCGTGGCCCCGCGGCGTGGGATCGTTGTTGGGCTGGGTCGGTTCGCTCATCGCTGGCCGCGAGTATGCACGTTTTTGGGGGCGGACGGCAAAGCAAGATTCCGCGGGTGGCGCGGGACTTGCAGAAAGGCCGGGCACCCATGAATCCGAGAGTCTTCGCCGTCAGTCTCCTTTTGTACGGCTCCGGCCTGTGCGCGCTGGTTTATCAGACCGTTTGGCTGCGCGAGTTCCGGCTCATTTTCGGTGCGTCCACGGCGGCGACGGCGGCAGTGCTCGGCATCTTCATGGGCGGGCTCGGCGTAGGCAGCGTGCTGCTCGGCGGGCGGTGTGAGAAAACGAAACGCCCGCTGCTTTTCTACGCGAATCTCGAAATCGGCATCGCCCTGCTCACGGCGCTCACGCCTTTCCTCGTCACCCTCGTGCGGCATGTGTACTCGGCACTCGGCGGCGCGCTCGCGCTCGGGCCGATGGGTGGCGCGGTCGCGCGGCTGGTGCTTTCGGCGTTCGTGCTCGCGGGGCCGACGCTGCTCATGGGCGGCACGCTGCCCGCCGCGGCGCGCAGCGTGGTGGGGCGCGAGGACGCGGGCCGGCGCGGGCTCGCGCTGCTCTACGGCATCAATACGCTCGGCGCGGTGACGGGCGCGCTGCTCGCGACTTTTGCGGCGCTGGAATTTTTTGGAAACCGCAAAACGCTCTGGCTCGCGTGCCTCGTGAATGTCGGCGTGGCGCTCGCCGCGCGGAGGCTGGCGCGGCGCTTTCCCGAGCCGGACGACAGCGCTGCGGTGGAGACGGCCGAGGAAAAAATTGCGGCGGCACCTGCGCGGCTGGTGCTCATCGCGTCGGCCCTGGTGGGCTTCGCTTTTCTGCTCATGGAACTGGTCTGGTACCGCATGCTCAGCCCGCTGCTCGGCGGCTCGACTTTCACCTTCGGCCTCATCCTCGCCGTCGCGCTGCTCGGCATCGGGCTCGGCGGCGCGCTCTACGCGCTGACCGGCGCGCGCGCGGGCGGCACGCTCACGGCGTTCGCGTGGACGTGCGCGCTGGAGGCGCTCGCGCTCGCCGCGCCATACGCGCTGGGCGACCGGCTGGCGGTGCTCGCGGCGCATTTGCGCTCGCTCTCGGCGGTGGGATTTTCCGCGCACGTCTTCGGCTGGTTCATCGTCATCGGCCTCGTGGTGCTGCCGGCGTCGCTGGTCGCGGGCTTTCAATTTCCGCTGCTCGTCTCGCTGCTCGGACGCGGCG
>JAYVNN010000543.1:0-24605 GCA_043758435.1 Chthoniobacter sp. | reverse complement strand
GAATATCATCCCGCAAACAGCGAAGCACTTATCCTCATCGCCGCCTCCAAACTAATGGTCGCCCGCCTCGCCAAATGTCTTTTTAGACGCCCTCTTAGACAAACATCATGACGTTCATCGAAACTGTAAGTGCCATTATTCGGCAAGCGGGTTGCGCGCTCAGCCCGCAGGAAATCCGTGACCGCATCAAAGTATCATATCCGCAATTCTACAATACGGAGTCGCATAGGGCTAATGTTGCAAAGGGTAATTATCAGCATCTCGACCATGCACTAATGGCGCAAGTTTATGGCTTGGCGAAGAACGCTATGTTTGTTTGCGACAGAACCGTGAAGCCATTAAAGCTGTCACTAGACGAAGACCCGAAAGCTAAAATTGAGGAAGAAGTGATTTCGGTAGAAGAAATCGAGACCGACGTTGGCATAGTTTACGTTCTTCAAACCGGAACATACACCAAAGATGGCCGCGACATTGTGAAGATCGGGACTACGTCCGGAGAGATAGATCAGCGCATCTCACAGCTTCACACAACAGGCGTTCCATATCGATTCGTTGTAATCAAGACGTATCGAGTTTCAGGATTTATCGAATTGGAGAAAGCTCTTCATGCCTTGCTGGCGAAGTTTCGCCTAAATGCATCTCGTGAGTTTTTCACCCAAGATGCTGTCCCATTTGTTGAGCGTATCGTTGCAGTCCATCGTGAAATCAACGGAGCCTGACAAATCGCACCAGGTAACGCTTGTTGGTGCGGGTCTGTCATCCCTCATGACCAAGCTCCAGCTTGGTCATGCCAATGTATTCGAAGCTCTGCTTCGCCAGTGCGGCAGTCAGCTCGAATCGCGCTGCTTGCCCACACGACGCCTCACGGAAGCTGGAGCTTCGCGGACAAGTGCGTGACCAAGCGCGAGCTTCGTCACGAGGGTGCAAGGCGAGGCGGTGCGTGCCGCGGAGCGCACGCGTCCTCGCGTGCTGGCGAAGTCGTCCCGACTTCGCAAACTTCCTGACCCGTCGAAGGCCAGACGCGCGCGCCATCACTCCACACGCCGCGGGAAGTTCGTCGCGGCGGGACGCCGCGACCAGCACGCGGGACGCGTGCGCTCCCCGGAGCCTGCCGCCTTGCTGACGCTCGCCCGGCGGACGGCGCGGAGTGCCGTCCCTACCCGGCTGCGCCGACTTCTCATCGAGCCTGTTATTCAATTTGCGCGACTGGCGGGTGGGAGCACCAACGGTGCGAAGACATGCCAGCCCAAGGCAACGCCCTGGGAACGCGGGGATAGAATGACAAGTCCTGTAGGGGCGGCACATGTTGTTTCGCCCCTTCAGGGCTAGGTCTGTCTCGACGCATTACCCAGGGCGTTGCCCTGGGCTGGCATGTGGCCGGGCCTTTGGCCCTGAGCGGCGCGCGCCACGCCGAGGTGCATACGGGTTCCATAAGATCCATGAGTGGCTCCGATGCTTAGTAAGACTCCGCCGCCTCGCTGAAATAATACGGGGCCTGATAACTCCCCGTGCGCTCCTTTTCGATCTGCCGGAGGAGGTCATTGAGCAGCGCGCTCGCGCCGAAGCGGTAGCGGGCATTGGTGAGCCAGGCGTCGCCGAGCGTCTCTTTCACGGCGATGAGGAATTGCAGCGCCTGCTTGGCCGTGCGGATGCCGCCGGCGGGTTTCATGGCGATGGCGGTGCCGGTGTCGAGGTAGAAGTCGCGGATGGCTTCGAGCATGACCTGGTTGTTGCCGAGGGTGGCGTTGCGCGTGGTTTTGCCGGTGCTTGTCTTGATGAAGTCGCCGGGGCGCAGCACGCACATGGCGAGGAAGGAGGCGGCGCGGATGTTGTCGTAGGTCTCGAGTTCGCTGACTTCGAGGATGACCTTCAAGGTGGCGTCGCCGCACGCCGCGAGCACGGCGGCGATTTCGTCCTGCACGAGAGAAAAATCGCCCGCGAGAAACGCGCCGCGGTTGATGACCATGTCGATCTCGTCTGCGCCGTCGCCGACCGCGGCGCGCACCTCGGCTAGTCGCGTCTTGAGCGGGGCTTGGCCCGACGGAAATGCCGTGGCGACCGAGGCGATGCGCACCGCGGTGTCGCTGCCGAGCGCGCGGCGCGCGTGGCGGACCATCGCGGGGTAAACGCAGACGGCGGCGACCTGCGGCACGGTCGGATCGTCGGATGGACGGAGCGCTTTCTGGCAAAGCGCGGCGACTTTGCCGGGCGTGTCCTTTCCTTCGAGCGTGGTGAGATCGACCATCGAGACGGCGGTCTTCAAGCCCCAGAGTTTCGACGCCTTCTTAATCGAGCGGGTGGTGTATTTAGCCACGCGCTCTTCGATGCCGACGGCATCGACGGTGCCGACTTCATCGAGCAGGGCGGCGTGGGGAGTATTGGCGGGCATGGAGGGATTGTTGGCGCGGGCGGGCGGGGCAACAAATGAAAAGTGGCGGGCGGGTGGATGGCGTCGCTTGTTTCACGGGCTAAGATTTCCTTCAGCGACGTATTGCCACGAAACATTCCCAGCCATGCGCCTCCCCTTTCTCGTCCTCATCGCCGCGATCTCCACCGCACTCGCCACCGAAGTTCCGCCGGATTACCGCTTCAAGGTCGAGACGCTTTTCGAGGGCATCCCGCAGCCGATGGAACTCGAGATCGCGCCGGACGGGCGCATCTTTTTCAACGAGTACGGCGGCAAGCTGAAGGTCTATCATCCCGACACGAAGCAGATCGTGGAAGCCGGGCAGATCGACGTTTTCACGGGACAGGAAAACGGATTTCTCGGCTTCGCGCTCGACCCAAAGTTTGCGGAGAACGGCTGGATCTACTGTCTGCATTCGCCAAAGGATTTTCCCGGACAGCATCTCAGCCGCTACACGATGCGCGGCGACACGCTCGATCTCGCGAGCGAAAAGGTGCTGCTGAAATTTGAGGAGCAGCGCAAGGAATGCTGCCATCACGCTGGCACCGTCGAGTTTGGGCCGGACGGCTGCCTCTACTTTTCCACGGGCGACAACACCCATCCGCACGCCGACTCGAACGGCTACGCGCCGCTCGATGAACGCGAAGGCCGCGAGCCGTGGGACGCACAGAAATCCGCGAGTAACACGAACAGTTTCAACGGCAAGATCATCCGCATCCGCCCGAAGCCGGACGGCACTTACGAAATCCCGGCGGGCAATCTTTTCCCGCCCGGCACGCCGAAGACGCGGCCCGAAATCTACGCGATGGGCTGCCGCAATCCGTGGCGCATGTCCATCGACCAAAGCACCGGCTACGTCTATTGGGGCGAGGTCGGCCCGGATGCCGGCGACGACGGGCCGCGCGGGCCGCGGGGTTACGACGAGATCAATCAGGCGAAGCACGCCGGCAATTTTGGCTGGCCGTATTTCGTGGGAAACAACTTCGCGTACACCGACTACGACTACGTGACCAAGCAGCTCGGCAAGCCCTTTGATCCGCAGCATCCGATCAACGAAAGCGTGAACAACACGGGCCTGCGCGAGCTCCCGTCCGCCACGCCCGCGATGATCTACTGGCCGTACCGCCAGCCGCGCGAGTTCGCGGAGATGGGCGAAGGCGGACGCACCGCGTGCGCCGGGCCGGTCTATTACTGCGGCGTCCATGCCGCCGAGACGAACGGCTTCCCGCAGTATTTCAACCGCTGCCTGCTTTTTTGGGATTGGGAGCGCCCGGCGCTGAAATGGGCGCGGCTCGACGCTGACTCGAATCTCGTGGCCATCGAGCCATTCACGAGCGCCGTTGTCCTTGGCAACAAGCCGGAGCAGATCGAAAAACTGAAACCGCAGATCGCCGCCGGAGCCACGCTGCTCCAGCGCCCGGTCGATGCGGTCTTCGGCAAAGACGGATGCCTTTACCTGCTCGACTACGGCGAAACGTGGGGCGCGAACAAGGACTCGAAGCTCGTGAAAATCAGCTACGTGCGCGGCAATCTCCCGCCCATCGCCGTGGCCGGAGTGCAGCCCGCCGCGGGCCGTGAGCCGCTGACCGTGAGCCTCTCCAGCGCGGGCTCTAAAGATCACGAAGGCGACGCGCTGAAATACGAATGGCGGCTGCAGCCGGGCGGGCCGGTCGTCTCCACGGAAGCGAACCCGCAGCTCACGATCAAGGAGCCGGGCAACTATCGCGCCGAGCTGCGTGTCTCCGATTCGCAAGGCGCGAGCGGCACCGCGAGCGTGGCGCTGCTCGTGGGCAATACCGCGCCGGTGGTGAAGTTCGAGAGCCCGCTGGATGGCGACTTTTTCACCCCTGGCCAGCCGGTGAAATACACCGTCTCCGTGACCGACGCCGAGGACGGCGCATCGTCCGCGAAGCCTGATGAATTCAGCGTCCGCACGCTGGTCAGCAGCGCCTTTGTGCGCGCCGATGGAAAAACGGTCGTGGGTGATCCCGGCTTTGCGCTGATGAAGGCGAGCGACTGTTTCAACTGCCATGCGATCGAGCAAAAGGTCGTCGGCCCGCCGCTCGTCGATGTCGCTGCGAAGTATCGCGGCCAGCCCGGCGCACTCGAGGCGAGTGTGCGGCGCGTGCGCGAGGGCAGCACGAAAATCTGGGGCGAAGTGCCGATGCTCCCGCATCCGCAGCACACGACCGATGAAGTCACGATCATGCTCCGCTGGGTCTTCGGTTTGGAAAAAGGGAAAGGCGGCCCCGCGCTCATGCGCGGCCTGACCGGCGAAGTCATCGCCCCGAAGGAAGACCAGCCCGGCACTTTCGTCCTCGAAGCAACCTATGCGGATGCCGGTCGCGCGCCCGCCGGTTCGCTCAGCTGCAGGGCCAGCGTGGCTTTGCGCTCGCGCCGCCTCGAAGCCGAGGCGGGAGAAATCCAAGGCGCGAAAATTCTCGGCAGCATGGTTGGCGCGATTGACCACGGCCACAGCGTGAAACTCGCCGGAATCAATCTCGCCGATGTCGGCAGCATCACCGCGCGGGCGAGTTCGGGAAATGTCGGCGGCAAGATCGAGTTTCACGCAGGCTCGCCGACCGGCGAACTGCTCGGCACGGTGGAAGTGCCCAACACCGGTGGCTGGGACAAATGGATCGAGCCGCAATGCACGCTCGCGCCGACTGCACCGCACACGCGCACGGATGTCTTTGCCGTGTTCATCAACCCCGGCAAAGGCGGCCTGATGAATCTCGACTGGGTGCAGTTCAATGCGAAGTAGCTGCTCCGCGTCCGCGTAAGGGCTGAATTTCCAAACAGCGTGTCCTCCCGAGCGGAGTTTCGTGCGGGCGCAGGCGGGACGAAACGCAGTCGAGGGACCCCGGCGGTCCGATCCAGCGCCGCACGTCAACGAACCGCCGAGGTCCCTCGACTCCGCTGCGCCCACCTTTCCGCCTGCACTGCGCTCGGGATGACACGCTGTTTCCAAATTGAGCCACAACCCGCGTCCGCCAGGCGTTGACTTCGCGCGGGCGGGTTTTACCGTCCTCGCCCTTATGGCCGGACTCGTCATCAAACCTCGCTCGCGCATCCTTCACGGCCACGACTGGGTCTATTCCAGCGAGGTGCTGAAGGCGTTTGGTTCGCCGCAGGACGGCGACGTGGTTTCGCTGAAGGACGGGCAGGACCGGCTGCTCGGCTCGGCGATTTTCAACAGCAAATCGCAGATCATTGCGCGGCGTTTTTCGCGGCAGCGGCAGGAGCTGGACCTGGAGTTTTTCACGCGGCGCATCCGGCTGGCGGCGGAGTACCGGGCAAGGCGGGGCCTTGATCCGCGGCTGGGGCGGGTGGTGTGGAGTGAGAGCGACGGGCTGCCGGGGCTGATCGTGGACCGCTACGGCGACCATCTCGTAGTGCAGACGCTGACGCTGGCGATGGACATGCGAAAGGCGCTGATCGTGGACGCGCTGCGGGCGGTGCTGGAGCCGCGCTCGATCATCGAGCGCAATGATGCGCCGGTGCGGAAGGCGGAGGGGCTGGAGCTGGTGACGGGGATGCTCTTTGGCGAAACGCCGGGGCCGTTTGCGGTGACAATCGAGGGGCTGGAATTCGAGCTCGATCTGAGCCACGGGCAGAAGACCGGTTTTTACCTCGACCAACTGCCCAACTACGCGGCGGTGGCGGCGCACGCGAAGGGGCGCAAGGTGCTCGACTGTTTCGCGAACCAGGGCGCGTTTGCGCTCGCTTGCGCGCAGGCGGGCGCGGCGAGCGTGCTGGCGGTCGAGGTCAGCGCGGAGTGCGTGGAGCTGGTGAAAAAAAACGCGACGCGCAACCGGCTCGCGGTGGACGCGCAGGCGGGGAATGTCTTCGACGTGCTGCACGATCTGGAGCGGAAAAATGCGCTCTTCGATTTGATCGTCCTCGATCCGCCGTCCTTCACGAAGTCGAAGGGCAAGCTGGGCGACGCGATGCGCGGGTACAAGGAAATCCACCTGCGCGCGCTGAAGCTGCTGAACCCCGACGGGCTGCTCGCGACCTTCTGCTGCTCGCATCATGTGAGCCGGGAGGGCTTTCTCGAGGTCATCAACGAGGCAGTCGTGGATGCGAAGAAAACGCTGCGGCAGCTCGCGGCGTTTTCGCAGGGCGCGGATCACCCGATCATCACGACGCTGCCGGAGACGGAGTATTTGAAAGGGTTCCTTTTTGAACTCATGCCGGGGCGCTGAATGAACGGCGCGACGTCATTTCCCCCACTGACGACGCCGCGCTTTTTCCGGCTGCTGCTGTGGGTGCATTGGCGCTCGGCGCTCGCGCGGGTGCGCGGGCTGCGGCGGGAATCGCCGCTGCTGCTCGTGGTGCTTGGGGCGTTCGTGCTGGGCTATCTTGCGGTCGGCTACTGGCTGTTTTTTTCGGGGCTGAAATACCTGCACAATTTCCCGCTCGTGGGCTCGCTGCTTTCGCAGCGCATCCTCTACCTGATCTTCGGTTTCTTTTTCGTGATGCTGGTTTTTTCCAACCTCATCATCGGCTACTCCACACTCTTCAAAAGCCGCGAGACGACATGGTTTCTTTCGCTCCCGCTGGCGCATCGCAACGTCTATCGCTGGAAGTTTCTCGAGGCGCTCGTGGTGTCGAGCTGGGCGCTGATTTTTCTGAGCGCGCCGATGATGATCGCCTACGGCCGAGTGCACGACGTGCCGCTCGCCTTCTACGCGCAGATCGCGGCGGCCTACGTGCCTTTCGTGGTGCTGCCGGCGCTCGCGGGCTCGTGGATCATCGTCTTTCTCGTGCGCATCCTCGCGCAGCGGTGGGTGAAAAAAACCGCGCTGTTCCTGGGCGCGGTCATCGTGCTGGCGCTGATTTTCGGGGTGAAGCCGGTGACCGACGCGGACGCGGTGACGCAGCAGGATGTGCTGTCCTTTGACCAGCTCCTGCGGCACACGCGGATCAGCGTGAACCCGTGGCTGCCGAGCGCGTGGCTCGCGCAGTCGGTGCTTTCGTGGAGCGATGGCATGGGGCGGCAGGGCGCGTTTTTTTTCATGCTGCTGCTGAGCAATGCGCTGATGGGGCTGTTCGTGGGTTTCGAGTTTGTCGGGCGGTTTTTCTATGGAAGCTGGACGCTCGCGCTGAGTTCGCGCGCGGAGCGGTTTCAGCGCGAGGCGGAGGCGAAGCGCGCGCTCGTGCGGCGCCGCTCGCCGCTGGAATGGGCGACCGATCTGATGCGTCCGCTTTCGCCGCCGGCCAGCGCGCTGGTGCTGAAAGACGCGCGGCTTTTCTGGCGCGATCCGGCGCAGTGGATCCAGTTCATGATCTTCTTCGGGCTGCTCTGCATCTACGTGCTGAACTTGCGCAATGTGGCCTTCGATTTTCAGGATCCGTTTTGGCAGACGATGATTTCCTACCTCAATCTCGCGGCGTCGGCGCTCACGCTTTCGACGCTGACGACGCGCTTTGTCTTTCCGCAATTTTCGCTCGAAGGCCGACGGCTGTGGATCCTCGGGCTCGCGCCGTTCGGGCTGCACAAGGTGCTGCTGCAAAAATTCTGGATGAGCTGTCTCGGCTCGATGGCGATCACGGTGAGCCTGATGACGGTGTCGAGCGTGATGCTGCATCAGCCGTGGTCGCAGGTGGCGTTTTTCGCCGGGGCGATCGGGCTGATGAGCGCGGCGCTGAGCGGGCTGGCGGTCGGGCTCGGCGCGCTGTTTCCGAATTTCAAGGAGGACAATCCGAGCAAGATTGTGAGCGGCTTTGGCGGCACGCTCTGCCTCGTGGTGAGCTTCATTTACATCGCGCTGTTCGTGGCGCTCGCGGCGCTGCCGGATGTGCGGCTCGTCGCAAAAATCAGCTTTCCGTTTTCGGACGGTGCGATCCATCTCGCGGCGTTGGCGCTGAGCCTCACGGTTTTGCTTTTTCCGCTGCTCATGGCGGCGCGGCGCGTGAAAAATCTGGAAATCTGAAAGCGAAAATCTACCGTCGCGCTCATGTCTGACCGCGCGCGCACCGACGAACAATTTCTCGATCTCCCCGCTGAGGACGGACGCGTAGGCGAGCATCTCGATAATCAGGTGCAGCGCGCGCAGGAGCAGCTCCTGACGCTGAAGCGGCAGCAGGAAACCATCGAGCGGCAGAAGCGCGAGCTGGAGGAACTGCGGCGGCGGGAGTCGCAGTTCGAGGAAGGCCGGGTGGAGATGGTGGAGAAGTTCACGCGGACGCGCGTGGTGCTGGAGCGCGAACGTTTTGACGCGCAGAAACGGGTGGAAATGCTCGGCGGAATTTACGCGGCGTTCGGCCAGCATCTCGATGTGCTGGAGGCGATCAGTCCGAGGTCGTGGGCTGAGGACACGATGCACCACGAGCTGACGAAGGCGCTCGGCGCGGTGGATGACGCACGGGCGGAATACACGCGCTCTCTGCCGAAGATCAGTGCCGGCCAGGAGGGTGTGAGCGCGGATGCGGGCGCGGCGGAGGGCGGCTACCGGATGGATCTCGAAGCCGCGGAGGCGAAGGATTTCAGCTACTGGCTGAAGGCGGGCTTCGCTTTCACGCTGCCGCTTTTCGCCATCGGCGTCATTCTCGTCATCGTCCTCGTCGCGGTCTTCAACCGGTAAAAAACCATGCTCCCAAAACGTCGGAAACCGGGTTCGGAAAAAACGGAATCGCCGCTCGAGGCGAAGATGCGCGATGTCGCGGAGCGCGAGGCGAAAAACCTCGCGGAGATGGAAGAGTGCCAGCAGGTCATCAAGGAAGCGCCGCAGCGCGCGCAGAAGATCGCCGAGGCGCGGCGCGAGGAACTCATCACCCGCGCGGCGCGCACGGAGACGCGGCGGGGCAATCCGGCGGCGCTGCACGACCGCTGGCGGACGATGGAGGTGAACGCCGCCGCGCCCGCGCAGCACAAGCGCCTGCGAGCGGAGCGCCAGCAGGGACGGCTGCTTTTTTTCGCGCTGCTCTTCACGCTGCTCGGCGTGGGCTGCTGGCTTTACTACACGCTCACGCATTCGTGAGTGTGTCTTTCGTGGACTCGGCGGCGGTGGTCGGGTAAGCGCATGGGCGCTCCATGAATCTGCCCAACCGTCTCACCGTTTCGCGCTTCTACCTGACCGCGGGCTTTGTCGCGGCGATGACGCTCGGCTGGCGCGGGGAGCCGATGTGGGGCGCGCTTTCGCTGAGCTGGCGCTGGGGTTATTCGGCGGGGCTGGTGCTCTTCGTGGCGGCGGCGGTGACGGATTATCTCGACGGGGAGATTGCGCGAAAGCGGAAGCTGGAGACGGATTTCGGCAAGCTCATGGATCCGGTCGCGGACAAGGTGCTGATGGCGGCGGCGTTCATCTGCCTGATCCCCGAGCACGCCATTCCGGCGTGGGCGGTGATCGTCATCATCAGCCGGGAATTTCTCATCACGGGGATGCGGCTGCTGGCCGCGAGCAAAGGCGTGGTGCTGCCGGCGGAGAAGCTGGGCAAGCACAAGACCGCCTGGCAGATGGTCACGGTGATTTATTTCCTCGTGCTGCTTTCGCTCTACGAACTCAGCCGCGCCGGGGTGCTGAACGGGCTTTTCTGGTGGGCGCACGCGTGGCACTATGGCGGTCCCGCGCTGATCGCCCTTTCGCTCGGGCTGACGCTCTATTCGGGCTTCGGTTACCTGTGGAAACACCGCGGGCTCATCGCCAGCGCGTAAGCTTTTTTAAGAGGGTGTCTAAAAATGCGTCCGCCGCTGTAGGGGAAGCTGACAGCTTCCCCTACTGCGGCGCGCTTTTTTAGACGCCCTCTAAGACTTCGGCACGACCACCTGGTCGCCGGGGAGCAGCTTCGGATCTTTGGCGGGATCCTTATCAAGTTCCTTCTTGTTGTAGGTGCCGAATATTTGGCTCTCGCGGATGATCCGGATGTTTTTCCCGGAACTGAAATCATCAAGGTCACCGGCCGCCGCAATCGCAGAGCAGAGCGTCATGTCCGCGGTCCACGGCAGACGCCCCGCCTGACGCACGCCGCCGCTGACCGAGATGCTGCGCTGCGTGGCCACCTGCTGGGGGTTGATGATGACGATGGGGCGCGTGAAAATCTTGTCGGCCATGTAGCGGTTCTGGATGTTGTCCTGAAGCTGCGTCGAAGTCAGTCCGCCGGCTTTCATTTTGCCAATGAGTGGAATGTTCACCGTGCCGTCAGGGCCGATGGAATATTGGATATTGGCGATTTCCGCCAAGACTGAAGGATCCACGCCGGTGAGGCGCATTTCAAAGGAATCGCCGGGACGAAGCGCAGAGTTGGCATTAGCCGCTGGGACGGCGACGGCGACCGCCGGGGCCGGCGCGGCGGGAGGCGCGGCCTGCAGGGCGGGCAGAGCAAGAGCGAGGAGGACAGGCAGGAGGCGGAGGTGGCGCATGGCGGGGTCAGTAGTCTTCGCGCGAGGTCGGGCGCGGGCGGGCGAGCTGCGGAGTAGCGGCGGCGGTCTCGATGCGCGGGGTTTCGCGGCGCGCGCCGTAGTATTCGTTGTAGGAGTTGTAGTAGGAGTAGCCGTCGTCGTGCTTGGAATCGACGTTGTTCAGGACCACGCCGATGAGGCGGCCGCCGACGCCGAGGACGGCCTGTTTCACCCGCTGGAGCATGGCGCGCGGGAAGCGGCGGTGCTGCACGACCATGATGGTCATATCGACTTCGCTCGCGAGGACGGAGCCGTCGCTCACGCCGAGGATGGGCGGCGAGTCGAAAAAGACGAGGTCGTACTGCTGCTTGAGCTTGGCGATGAGTTCGGTCATCCGCTGGGAATTGAGGATGCCCACGGAGTCGTTGGGCAACTGGCCGGCGGGGACGAAAGAGAGGTTGTCGATCTTCGTCGTCTTGACGATTTCGTCGATCTCGGCGCGGCCCATGAGGTAGTCGGTGAGGCCGAAGTCATTGCTCACGTCGAAAAACTTGTGCTGCGTGGCGCGGCGCAGATCGGCATCGACGACGAGGACGTTGTAGCCTCCCTTGGCGCAGGTGAAGGCGAGGTTGTTAATCGTCGTGGACTTGCCTTCGCCGGGGCCGCCGCTGATGAGGGTGAAGGTGTTGGCGTCGCGGAAGGGTTTGTTGAATTCGATGTTCGCGCGGAGGATGCGGTAGGCCTCGGCGTCGGGGGAATCGCCGGTCGTTTTCATGAGCACGGAGATTTCCTTGGGGATGACGGCGAGGACGGGGATCTGGAGGAAACGCTCGACGTCGTCGAGGGTCTTCACGCTGGTGTCGAGGTACTCGATGAAGAAGGCGAGACCGATGCCGAGGAGCAGGCCGATGACGGCCGCGCCGACCATGAACATCGGCACGTTGGGCTTTGCGGGGGCGAGGGAAGGCTCGGCCTTTTCCCAGATTTTGGCGGGATCCTGTAGGACGCCGCCTTCCATTTGCTTGGCCTTCAGGTTGACCTCGGCACTTTCGAGAATGCGCTTCCCTTGGAGATAGCGGTTCTTGGCCTCGATGTAGTCCTTCATCTTGGTCTTCGCGTCGATCTGCGCTTTGACCGAGGCGTCCCGCTTGACCCTGAGATCATCGAGCTTCTTGGATTCCAAGGCGAAGTTGTTGGCCAGTCCGTTGACCTGTCCGTTGAGGGCGGTTTGCAACTGGACGCGATAGACTGCGACCTGCGCGCGCAGGGAAGCGACGCGTGGATGGTTTTCCCCGACTCCGGAACTCAGCAGGCGCTTTTCCTCCACACTCAACTCCCGGATCATGTTATCCGTCTTTTCCACATTCGGATCCGGCGCGGGCATCATCATGCGAAAGGCTCCGGGCAGTTCCTCGGGTTTCAATTTCTGGATCAGGTCCAATTGCAATTTAAGCGTACTGACCCGGCTCGTCTGCTCATTGAGCTGCTTCTCGTCGAAAGCCAGCGCTTCTTCCCCGCCGCCGAGAATGGAATTTTCACGGTCGGGGTCGGGATCGGTGATTCCGCCCTCCGTGCGCAGCCGCGCCGCCTCGCTGCTCGCCGCGAGCACCGCGGCCCGCTGTTTGGTGACTTCCTCCTGCACCTGTTCGAGCCCGCGGCTCACGGTCTTTTCCAAGTCCGCCCGGCGGCGCTCGACATACACGACGCCGATGGTATTTGCGATATTCGCGGCGCGCTGGTGGTCCACGTCAAAAATGCCGATGTCGATCAGCCCGGTGTTGCGCACCTCATTGAGCTGCATCTTGACCCGCAGCCGACGGCAGACCTGCTCCATCTGCAGGCGCTGTCCGGCCGGGGAGAATTCCTTGATGAGATCCAGCCGCTCGATCACCGGGTAGAGAATTTCCGTGGTTTGCAGAATCTGAAACTGCGTGGCGACAAACGTCGGATCGAAGCTGCGCACCATGCCACCGCTAAAGACGCCGACCGGGCCGGAGTTGTCCGCCTTCACCTCCATGCGCACCCGCGAGAAATATTCGCGCGGCATGAAATACGTGGTCACACCCGCCGTGACCATCACGAGAAAAAAGGTGAGCAGGATCAGACCCATGCGCAGCTTGATCGTGCGCCAGTAGTCGAGGAAGTGGAGTTTGACCTCGTTGGTATCGTTCATAGGAAAGCGGGATGCGGGATTTTGGGGGTGGTGCCTGAAGTGGCGCGGCAGAAACTTCGTCCGCCATCAGGCGAAGGGCAAACTTGGATTGCCAAGGGGCGAATCCGTTCAAAAATCATAGGCCGCACCGACGAAAATCCGGTTCCGGTAATACTCGCGCTGCGCGATCGAGCCGGCCTCGCGCGTGTAGCTGTAGTTCGCGTTCAGCGTCCAATTGCGAGTCACGTTGTACTCAAAACCAATCGTCGAATCGACCGTGTTGATGCTCGTTTCCACCTGCGGCAGCGTGCCCGTGGCCGTGCCCGTGGGCGTGGGCGTGGGCGTGGCGAGCGGCGTGCTCGTGGTGGTCTGCCGCACGTAGTTCACCCCGACCGAGCCGTGCAGCCGCGGCGAAAAGGACTGCACCAGGCTCAGCCCCGCGCGCAGCGAGAGCAGCTTGCTCTGCGCATCCGGCGGCTCTTCAAAGCCATAGCGGCCGTTGAGGCGGATGACCGTGGCCTTGGAGAGCAGATAGTTGAGCGTCAGCTCCCCGTACGGCGAGGTGGCGCTGTCGCCGCCTTCATCAAAGGAGCGCACATTCGCGCCCACGCGCAGCGTCGAGGTAAAGCGCCGGCTGAGCGTGACCTCCCCGCCGAGCAGCAGATAGAGCGTGTGCGCATCGCGCCTGCTCACCGTGTCGTAGGATGTCGAACTGTAGCGCACCTCCCCCAGCAGCGTCAGGCGGGGCGAAAAAAGATACCGCAGCTCCGTGCCAAAGACCGTCTCACCATAGTCGCCCGCCTGCTGCGCCAGCTCCGTGTAGCGGATCGCATTGTAGCTCAGGCTGCCCACCACGCTGAACCGCGGCGAGAGCCGGTAGGTCAGGTCGCCCTTGCTCGAGAAACTGAGAAACGAGCCCGCCTGCCGCGTGGACGTATTCACCTGCGCCAGGTCAGGCTGCGTCTGATAGCTCGCGTTCACATTCGCCGTGAACTGCACCCGCGGCGTGAGCCGCCGGAGATACATCAGCGCCACCGACCCCGTGTAATCCACATCCTTGCCCGGACGGTCCCAGTACCAGTCGCCACCCGTCCGAATGTCGAAAGTGAAAAGCGTCTTCCGCGACGCAAACTGCACGTCGAAACCCACATTGGCCCGCGTCAAAAAACTGCCCACCCGCGGCGTCCCCGGCTGCCCGGCGATGACGACCTTCCGCGTTGTCGGACCCGTGCCCGGAATCGTCACCGTCTGGATTTCGCCATTCGGCCCGATCCCCACCTCCATCCGCGCCGCCGTCCCCGGACTCGCCAGCACCGTCACCTCCGTGTCCGGCGAGCCGCCCTTGTTGGGCGCCTGGAAAACGTTGTCGTCATAACCAAACGAAACCGAACCCGTGTAGCGAAACCGCGGCCGTGCCAGCCGCCCCTCGCCCGCCGTGAACTGCTGCGCCGGCCGGCCATAGCCGCCCGGAATCGAGAACGTCGGCTCCCCCTCGCCCCGCTTTTTCGTCGCCGACTGCTCGTCGCCAAACGTCGAGGCCGCACCCGTCGCCGTGCCATCGGCACCCGTCCCCGGCTTTTTCGCCCCCGGCTCCGTGGCCGTTCCCGTGCCCGGCGGCTTTGTGCCAAAGGCGCTGCTGCTCCCCGTGCCCGGCGCAGTCTCCCCCGTCGCCGTCCCCGTCCCCGCGCCCGGCAGCGTATTTCCGAAAGTCGAACTCGCGCCCGTGCCCGCCGACGCCCCGCCCGCGGCATTGTCCTGCGCCCAGGACGGCTCCAGCCCACAGCAGAAGATCGTGAAAAGGGCACCCAAGTGCCGGCGGAAAATCATGGATTGCGGGAGAAAAACAGTGAGGTGAAAAAAGCAGCGGCGCTGTTTGAGCGGGAGGGGATTAGACGGAGGGACGCGGCTAAGCAACAGATAAATTGCCCGCCGCAAAACTCGGCGCGCTGTCAGACAAGGCTCCCCCGGTTCCGTTTGATTCGCCGCCGAAAATAAAACGCCTCCGCTGGGTAAAGGAATGGAGCGGGTAGCGGGAATCGAACCCGCATGGCCTGCTTGGAAGGCAGGAACTTTACCACTAAGCTATACCCGCGTCGCAGCCGGGGAACTCTGCGCGGCGCGCGCGCATTGACAAGCGCTTTTTCCGCCGCGGAAAATTCTCCCGCCGGGCTTGCCGTCCCATCCGCCGCCCGCTTACATCCTCCGTCCCCTCTCCTCCGCCATGCGCTTTCTCCGTCCTCTCCTCGTCCTCGCCCTCGCCTACCTCACCTTCATCATTTTTTCCGAAGCCAAGCGCGAGCAGCGGAAGGACAAACCCGACGAGGGCAAAATCGTCCTCTACTTCGGCGGCGTGGTCCTCATCGGCGGAGCCGCCGGCATCCTCGTCGTCACCGTCCTCATGCCCGCTGTGGGCGACGCCCTCGGCAACCTCTTTTTCAGCCCGAATCAGCGCGCCGAAAAAGACCCACACGCCGACGCCGTGGCCGCCCTCGCCCGCGGCGACCACGAAGCCGCCGTGCAGGCTTACTTGAAAGCCTTCGAGAACGACCCGCACGACACCATGGCCCTCAGCGAAATGGCGAAAATCGAGTGCGAGCACCTCGCCAACCCTGCTGCCGCCGCCGATGTCCTCGAACAGGCGCTCCAGCGCGAATGGACGCCCGAGGACGCCGCCTTCCTCACCTCGCGCCTCGCCGAGATTTACTGGAAATACCAGCACAACGCCCGCGACGCCCGCGGCCTCCTCATGCAGATCATCGAGACCATGCCCGGCACGAAAAACGCCGCCAACGCCCAGCACAAGCTCCAGGAAATCGAGCGCGCCCTCGCCCTCGAAGACTAGGCCGCCGGAGTGATCCGCCCCGCGCTGCTCACCCGCCAGCGCCGCCCTGCCCACCACACGCGGGGAAAGCTTCGCGCCATGCAACCGCAGGCGATTTGGACCGCGCCCGCGGCGAGCATCACGGGAAAAAGCTGCCGGATGGAAAAGCGCGCCGCTTCGCCCAAAGCGCGAAAACACATCCAGCGGACCAGCTGAACGGCTGCCGCCAAGAACAGGCAAGTGCCAGTCCACGTCCCAGTGGCGGCCGCGAACACGATGAGCTGCGTACTCGCGACGATGCCGTTCATAAGAATCATACCGACACAACCCGCGGGGCTGCACACGCGATACGTCACCGCCACGCGACGCTGATGCCGCCAGTACTCGCGCCACGAAAGCAGGTCGCTGTCGAGCGTCGCGATCTGCGCGCTCAGGCGGATCGTCCGCCCGGCCTTTGCCAGAGCCGCTCCGAGGCGGTTGTCCTCCGCGAGAAAATCGCCGAACGCTGCCCAACCGCCCACCGCTTCCACATCCACGCGGCGAAAACCCGTGCAGGCGCCAAGCGTGAAATTCACGCGCCCGAAGCGCCGCACCACCGCCAGCCCCGGCCACAACTCGATCAGCGCCGCCGCCGCGTCGAGCCGCTGCGTCCAGGTCGCGAGATTCACGAAACGGTAGCCCGCCGTCAGCACGTCCGCGCCGCTCACCAGCCACTCGTGGCGGAAGGCGTCGAGCCACGCCGCGTCAATCATCGCCTCGCTGTCGCTCAAGACCCAGTGCCCGTGCCGCGCGTGCGGCGTCATCTGCGCGAGCTTCGAGATTTTCGGATTCAGCGCAGCGCCCGCGCGGCAGATTTCCACGATGATTTCACGCCCGGAAAAAGCCGCGCGCAACTCCGCACACACGCTTATTTCCGCCGCGCCCTCGTCCACGCCGAGCACGAGCTGATCGCCGGGCCGCATCGCCTTCACCAGCGCGTCCAGCTTTTCACGAAGCGCGGGCACGCCAGCCTTCAGCGGACGCAGCAGCGTCACCGGCGGCACGGCGGCACCCGCGGTTTCGGGCAGCGCGGACTCCTTCATCCAGCGCCGCACCCACAGCAGCGCGAGCAGCGGGTAAAAAATGTTCGCAGCACCGAGCACGAGAAGCATCAGCAAGACTGCCAGTCCAGACTCCTTCATGCCTTGCGTGTGTTGAGGGACAAAGGCCAAATCGTCATTGTTGCGCGGGCCAGCCTGCCCGCGCACCCCGCCATTTGAAACACCTCATCGTCACCGCCGACGACTTCGGCCGCAGCCCGGAGATCAACGCCGCCATCGGGCGCGCGCACCGCGCGGGCTTCGTCACGCAGGCCAGCCTCATGGTCAACGAACCCGCCGCTGAGGAAGCCGCGGACATCGCGCGGCGCAATCCGGCGCTGCGGGTCGGTCTGCATCTCACACTCTGCGACGGACTCGCTGCGGCGGCTGGAGGGGCAGCTGCCAGCTTCCCCTCCAGCCGCCGCGCGCTCGCCGATGAAAGCGGCCGCTTCACCGTTTCGCCGACGCGCGCCGGACTGCGCTACGCCTTCTCGCCCTCGCTCGCCGAGCCGCTCCAGCACGAGATCCGTGCGCAGTTCGCGCGTTTCCGCGCACTCGGTTTTGCGCCGACGTACTGGGACGGCCACACCCATCTCCATCTCCATCCCACCATCCTCCGCCTCACCCTTCCCATCGCCATCGAGCAGGGTTTCCGCGCCGTGCGCCTCGTCCGCGAACCCGGCCCGTTCGCGCCCGTGCCCTGGATTTTTCAGCGTCTCAGCCGCGCCGCCATTCCTCATTTGGAAAAGCACGGCATCCATTTTGCCGACCAAGTTTTCGGCCTGCGCGAAACCGGGCACATGACCACCGCGACCATCGCGCGCTTTCTCGCACAACTCCCCGACGGCACGAGCGAGTTGTATTTTCACCCCGGCGCGGAACCCGCCGAACCCGACTACGCCGCGCTCACTCCGCTCCTCGCGCACCACGCCATCGCGCTTACGCACCTGCCACCGCCAGCCGCGCGCTGATCTCGCGCTGCCCCGCGCAGAGCACGTCCACTTCGTTCGTGCCCGCCGCGTCGAGCCGCGCGCACACCGTGCCCACGGCCAGCTCCGGGCTGTTGCAGTCGCGGCTCAGATGCCCGAGCACCGCCCGCCGCAACCGCCCGCCAAGCAAGTCGGCCAGCACATTCGCCGCCGCCGCGTTCGAGAGATGCCCGTGGCGCGACATGATCCGCTGCTTCACCGACCACGGGCGCTTCGTGTCGTTTTGCAGCAGCTTCTCGTCGTGGTTCGTCTCGATGAGCAGCGTCTGCGCGGCGCGCACACGCTCATGCACCAGCTTCGTCGCCTGGCCGAGATCGGTCAGCACGCCGAGCGCATCCGCGCCGTGATGCAGCACGAAACCCACGGGCTCCACCGCATCATGCGGCACCGGAAACGTCTCGACCGTGATGTCCTTGATCGTGAACGCGCTCCCCGTCACGAACAGCCGCCAGTCTTTGCGCAATTCCGGGCGGTCCTTTTGCAGCACCTCCGCGGTCAGCCGGTTGCAATAGATCGGCGTGGAAAACTGTTTGCACCACACATTCAGCGCGCCCGCGTGGTCGCCGTGCTCGTGCGTGAGCAGGATGCCGTCGATCTCCAGCGGGCTCACCCCGCACAGCGCCAGCCGCGCGCCGATCTGCCGCGCGCTGAGGCCGCCGTCGATGAGCAGCCGCGTCCGCGCCGTCTCGACGAGCGCGCAGTTTCCCGCACTGCCGCTGCCGAGGATCGTGACGGAAAACATCGCGCGAAAACCAGCCGCCTCTCAGGGCAGCGTCTGCACGAGGATGTTTTTGAAATGCACCTCGCTCCCCGGATCGTGCCCTTGGATCGCGAATGTCCCGTGGTCGATTTTGCGCCCGAGATGATTCGGCTTCGGCTGAAAATCCTCCGGCTCCACGTAGTCGGTGATGACCGTGCCGTTGACCTTGATGACCACATGCTTGCCCTCCACGCGGATCGACATGTTGTACCACTCATCGTCCTTCGCCGGTGCCACCTTGTTGTCCACGATGTCGTAAAGCCCCGCGCCTTTTTTCCAGTCGCTGTGCGTGTTGTTCACCTGCACCTCGAAGCCTTTGTCCGGCCAGCCGTCCGGCTGGAAAACGGTGTGAAAATAGAAGCCCGAATTCGAGTTCTTCTTCGCCATGATGTCCATCTTCACCTCGAAGTTTTTCCAGTCATGATTCTGCACCGGGCCATCGTAGAAAAGATGCGAGCGGTTGCCACGCACGACGATCTCGCCGTTCTCCACAGCGAAGGTGCCGGGCTTCTCGCTGGCCTTCCACCCGTCGAGCGATTTGCCATCGAAAAGCGGCACCCAATCGGCAGCGAAAGCGGGCAGCGTGAGGACGAGGAGGAAGGCGAGGAGGAGACGTTTCATGCGCGCGACGCTAGCCGACTCGCGGCGCGCGGCAAGCCCGCTATGCGCCGCCCTTCGGCGCATCCATCAGCGCGAGGATGCGCTGCTTTTTTTCCGCGTATTCGAGCGCGTGAAAAATGCGGATTTCATCCACGCGCCGCGCGCCGTTGAGCGCATCGAGGAACAGCGTGTAGCGCGCCGCCAGCTCGGTCGTTTCCAGGTAGCGGCCGCGCAGGTTCGGGTCGGCGTAGGCGTGCGCATCGTAGCTGGCGAAAAGGTGAAAGCGCAGCCAGCGGCGGTCGGTGCGCGAGACCTTCTGCGTCTTGCGAAAGAAGGCCACGAACAGCAGCAGCACGAGATACGTGTCCACCTGTGCCTGAAGTTCCAGATTGCACGCGTAATCCTCGCTCGCGATCTCGCGCACGCCGCGCTGAAACTGCAGCGCCGCGTGCAGCGCGTGATTGATTTCCTCCACGAACGAAATCAGCGAGCGGATGTTCGCGTCGTTCAAACCCTTCCGCGGATCGTTGCGTTCGAGCTGCTCGATCAGCCAGCGCGAATAGTAAATCCCGATGTGCAGCCGGTCGTCGGACTTCCGCAGAAAAGTCCGCGCCAGCTCGCTCAGCTCCCGCGCCGCCGCACCCGCCGCGCGGCTGAGCTGCCCGCAGCGCTGGCGGTCGATGAGGCAGTCCTCGAGATTCACCCCGACCTGCGCGTACGTGCGCTCAAAGAGCTGCTGGATGTCGCTGAACAGCGTGGCGCTCATGGCTGGCACCGCGGATGGCGCGGAAAGGTTGACCGCAGATGACGCGGATAACGCAGACAAGATGAGACGGGCGTAGCGCCTTTCCCCATCCGCGTCATCTGCGTCATCTGCGGTTCAAAATCCAGCTCTGCGAAATCCATGTTCATGCGAGAAAAGGGATGACCGGCGCGTGCGCCGTGTCGAGATGCAGCAGCGAATCCGACAGCCGGTTCAGCGCCAGCCGCGCCTCGTGAAAACCGTCCGCGAGTGTTGCAAAAACCCCGCCGAGCGCGCACGACCGCGCGACTTGATGCGAGGCCACCGCTTTGAAACTCGCGCTCCCCACGTCCTCGTAAAAGCTCACGTCCGGCGCCCCGCGCTGGCTCCGCCTCTCGACCGTCTCGTGGAAAATCCCGGTGATGAAGAGCGCGTAATTCCCCACATGCGCGCGGATCAAAAACGTCTGCGCGGGCGACGCCTTGCGCAGCGCGATGAGCATGTCCGAGACGTACTGCACCGGATTCGAGTTGCCGTCCGCGGGCGATTTCATCCGCGCGGTTTGGGAAAAAGTTTCGAGCAGAGAAGCGAGGTAATCGCTCACGCGCCGGTCGGTCAGGCCTGTCGATTTCAAGACATGGCGAATCAAAACATAGAAGTACAACTGCGGCGAAATGCGCAGCGTGCCGTCCTGCGCGAGCACCGATTCCACGAGCCGCGGGCTGTCGAGAATCGTGTCGCGGGCCTCCGCGTCCGTGAGGAGTTCCACGAGGTTCACTGAATCCCGCTCGGAGCGGGCGAGGGTCTGGACGACGAAATCAAAATCCGCCGCCGTGAAGCGTTCCCGACAATTGGCTTTAATCATCGGGATTCACAATAGAGCAGCACGCATGCCCCGCAACTGGCCACGCGGGAATCCGCTTGTCACGCGCGCGCCGCCAGCCGTCACTGCGCGCATGCGCCGCGTGCTCCTCACCTTTCTCGCGCTGCTCACCGCAGCGCTGCTCGGCGCGGGCTGGTACGCCTACCACAAAGGCTTCACGAGCAAATGGCGCGGCATCGTCACGAACGAATTCCGCAAGCGCGGCCTCGAGGTTTCGCTCCGCCGGCTGACCCTCGATCCGCTGCGCGGGCTCGTGGCGAAAGAGGTGCGCGTCTATGAAACCAAGGAGCGCAAACGCACCGTCGCCTTCATCGACGAGATGGTGCTCCAAGTGAACTACGCGAACCTCGCGCGCGGCAAACCCTTCCTCGACGCGCTCGACCTGCGCGACGCCAGCCTCTCGCTGCGGCTCGACTCCGCCAGCGCGCGCGGCCCGCGCGTCGAGATCGAAAAACTCCACGCCCGCCTTTTTCTCCCGCCGCAGCAAATCTACCTCGCCTACGCCGACGCGGAGGTTTTCGGCGTGCGTGTCCACGCCACCGGGCGGCTCATCAATCCGCAGGCTTTCCGCCCGAAATCCAGCGTCAACGCCGACGCCATCGTCGAGCGCCTCGCGGCGGAAATCGGCGCGCTGAAATTCGAGGCCGAGCCGCCGCTGGTCAGCCTCACTTTCAGCGGCGACCTCGCGCGGCCGGAAAAAATCACTGCCTCCCTCGCGCTCTGGGGCGAAAAAATCCGCCGCCAAAACTATCTCCTCGCCAGCCTCTACCTCGCTGCGGATTTTCGCGACGGCGCGATCGATCTCAAGGACGTGACCGCCCGCGACGCCGCCGGTGAACTGCACCTCACCGGCCTCCTCCAGCCCGCCGCGAAAACCGCGCAGCTCCGCGTCCACTCGACGCTCGACACGCCCGCGCTGCTGCGCGCCTTCGACGCCTTCCCCGCGCCGGACGACACCGTCTTTTTCACCCCGCCCACGCTCGACGCGCGCGCCGTCGTGAGCTTTGGGGAAAACCCCGCGGCGCAGTTTCTCGGCCACTTGGAACTTGGCCGCTTCGCCTGCAAATCCGTGGTCTTTGAAAGTGCCAGCACGGACTTTTCCACCGACGGCACGCGCTGGACGCTGCGCGACGTGCGCCTCGCGCAGCGCACCGGCGCGCTCAGCGGCGATGTGCAGCAACTGCCCGGCGATTTCCGCGCGCGGCTGCGCAGCACGATCAATCCGAAAATCCTCCGCCCGCTGCTCACCGGCCACGCCGCGGAGACGCTTGCGCAATTCGAGTTTCCGCAGTCGCCACAGTTCGCGCTCGAAGCGCACGGCGCCGCGCCCACGGCCGGCGCGCTCGTCATCCACGGCGAGGTGCAGCTCGGCCCCGCGAGTTTTCGCGGCGTGGCCGCGGAGAGTGCGAGCACCACGCTGCACTACGAAAACCACGTGCTGTCCCTCACGCCTTTTCGCGCCCCGCGCACGGAGGGCGGCGGCAGTGGATGGTCTTTCGACCTGGAGCGCAACGAAGCGCGCTTTGACAAAATCAAGGCCGTCGTGAATCCGCCCGAAACCGCGCCGAAGCTGTAGCCATCAGGCTCCGCGGGTGGATCGCCGGAAATGCCAACGCGCTACCCGCAGAGCCGCACGGGCGCGACTTCCAGCGAGCGCACGCCGTCGCCCACCCAGATGCCGCCGTCCTGCACGGTCACCTGGAGTTCCATCGTGCGCTGGGCGAGCGCGGCGAGCGCGGCACTTTGCCCGGCGGGGATTTGCCCGGCGGGGATTTGCCAGACGGTGAGATTGCGCAGGCGCGTGAGTTTGGACTCGATCCCTTTCCACCAAACCGGCGTGCTCGCGCTGAAGCTGTACACGCTCACGCGGCCCACGCGGGCTGAGGCGCGGAGGAGCCGTTTTTCGTCGGGCTGCCCGACTTCGATCCAGTGCAGGATCTGGCCGGTGTAGTCCTTTTGCCACAGGCCCGGCTCGTCGGCGTCCCACATGTCCTTGGCAAATTCGAGCGCGCCGTGGTCGGTGTCGGCGGGGACGTTGAGGGCGAAAGCGAGGAGCCGGATGAGCAGGCGTTCGTCGGTCTCCGAGGGGTGCCGCGCGATGGTGAGCGCGTGGTCGGCATAGACGCCGCGGTCGATGTTGGAGAGCTGGACGGTGGCTTTGTAGATGGTGGCTTTGATGGCCATGCGGGGCGGGGCGGTGGGACAAAGCTGCCGTCAGCCGCGGCAGAACGCGAATGAACTTCGTCGCGGAAATTTCCGAGTCCGGGAAATATCTCCACCGCGCGAACGCGGCCCGGTTACTTGGGCGCGGGGGTGGCAGTGGCCGCGGGTGCGGCGGGCTCTGGCGGGATCGCGGAGAAGTCACCCGGGATGGTGTCCGGAGCCTTCTTCCTTTCGTTCCAGTAGATTGTCATCAGTTCGCCGGTTTTTTTCTGCTTCACGGTGTAGCGCTTGTTGGCGTCGTCTTCCGCGACCATCTCAAACTGGCCGGTGGTGACCATGACGGAAGCCGTGGCACGGGTGGGGTTTTCTTCGAAGCTGCCACGCGCCGCCGGAGCCGTGATTCCAAAGCTCCTCTGGAGGTCTTTACTTAATCTTTCGATCTTCCAATCAATGACGAGGCTAAATGTAACGATCTCGATAATGACAAGGAGGATGATTCCGCCGCATGCGATGCCAATCCAAGCGAGGGGACTTGGCCGACGGTTACCTGAAATCGTTTCCATAGTTTGCAACACTTACTTCGTGGAAGTTACGGAGGGTACACTGCCATCTGGTTCGACGGGAATCGCAGAAAAATCGCCAGAGACGGACTCGGGCTTTTGTTTTTTTTCATTCCAGTAAAATGTGGTGAGTTTGTCGTTGGATTTTTCGCGGATGGTGTAGCGCTTTTTGGCGTCGTCTTCTGCCACCATTTCGATTTGGCCAGCGCTGACTTTGACCATTGTGGTGGCCATCGTGCGGGTGGGGTTTTTCTGCGCGTCTGCGAGAAACTGTTTCGCTTGCCCGCCGAACATCACGGTGACGACAATGAAGCCGATGATGACGAGCACGACGATGCCGCCGCAGCCGATGCCCAGCCAGGCGAGGGCACCGAGGCCTTTTTTCTGAGGGATAGGAGGTTCCATATTCGGGCGACGCTAGAGAGCGCGGCGCAGCAGTGGCAAGCGCCGAACTGCGCGCGGAAAATTTCGCCCGCGAGCCGCGCCGCCCTTTTTTCCTCGCGTTCGCGAAGGGGCGCCCGTTGTCTTGGCGGCCACTTTTTATTTCATGGAAACCAATCTTCCCGAGGACGAACCCACGTCTGCCACCCCGCTCGAAACTTTGCCCGCACCCGCCGCGGAACCGCCCGCCGATTTGGCCCCCGCCGAGGATGCGCCACCGCCGGATTCCGGCGAAGCCGCCGCGCCCTCCGACGAACTCACGCAACTCGCCGAAGCCTCGCAGCGCGCGCGCCTTTCTCCCGCCGACGAGGAGCGCATGACCGTGCTGCTCAAGGAATCGCTGCTCGCCGGACGCGCGGGCGTGACGCGGGCCGTGGATGCGCTCCCGAAAGTGCCGTGGATCGTGGGCGTGCGCGCCATCGAGCAGGTGTGGCCGGAGCTGACGGCGGGCTTTCGCACGCAGCTCCTCGCAGGCTTGGGGAAAGACGAGACGGATGCCGCGCGGCGCATGCGGCTGAGCGTGGCGCGGGCGCTTTTCAAAGTGGACGCGCCGGTGACGCTGAAAGTCGCCGTGGCCGTGGCCAAGGAGATGCGCGACAAGGACTCGGGCGGGCTCGCGCCGAAGCACGCGCAGATTTTTTCCAACGTCTTCATCGGGCGCGCG
>JAYVNN010000542.1:0-2775 GCA_043758435.1 Chthoniobacter sp. | reverse complement strand
GATGGGCTACATTCTGCTGGATAACCTCGGCGAGTTCATGGAGAGCATCGGCATCGTGCTTTTCATCTACACGCTCCTCTCCTACCTCGCGATTCAGGCGGGCGAGATTTCGTTCCGGTTTCAAAAGGACACGGCAAATTGACACCGCCCGCCGCGCTGGTAGCGTCCACGCCCAGTTGCCAGCAAGACTGGACACTTCCCCGGCCAAAACGGACGCATCCCTCTTCGAACTGAAAACAAAGTCGCTCCTGCTCACTTTTTGCAATGCCAACGAAAGAACGCCCCTCATCGCACGGAACGGCCCGGCCCGCGCCGGGCGCAAGCCAGCCGAAGCCCGCCACGACGGTCTGCGTCGCAGGCATGCACCGCTCGGGCACTTCGATGGTCGCCCGCATCCTGCAAAAGTGCGGCGTCTTCCTCGGCAGCGAGCAGGAGATGATGCCTGCAAACGCGGATAATCAGGAGGGCTTTTGGGAGCATCTAAAATTCGTGGAACTCAACGACGCACTGCTCGCCACGACGGGCCGGGCATGGGATCACCCGCCGGATGACTCCACGGACTGGGACGCGCCCGACATCGCCGCGCTCTCGGCCAAGGCCCGCGCCCTCACGGGACGCTTTGCCCCGAGCCCGATCTGGGGATGGAAGGATCCTCGCAACAGCCTGACGCTTCCTTTTTGGATGAAGCTCCTGCCGGATCTGAAAGTGATCATCTGCCTGCGGAACCCGCTGGAAGTTGCGCTCTCGCTGCACCGCCGGAACTATCTCTCGTACCAGCTCGGCCTGAGCCTTTGGGAATCGTACGACAGCCTCGTGATGCAGAACGTTCCGAAGTCGCAGCGCCTGATCACGCACTACGACGCGTACTTCGAAGACCCGGCGGCCGAGGTCCGGAGAATCCTGCGTTTCCTCGGCGCGGATGTCGCGGACGACGTGATCGCGCGGAGCATCGCCACGGTCTCCCCGAAGATGCGCCATAGCCGCCTCGGCTTGATGGACCTGATGGAAACGAAGGGCGTCGAACGCATCGCGGAGCTCTACCAGCGCATGTGCATGGAAGCGGGCCGGAGCGGCGAAGCCATGCCCTGCGGCGCCGAAAAACCGGACGCGGAGAATCCGCAGATCCGGAACGTCTCCCGGAATTTCGCGACCGCGCCGCTGGACTTGGAATTCGCCCGGCGGGAGAACGAGGGCCTCCTCGAAACGCTGGCCGCGCACGAAAGCGCCTCGCGCGAACTGCGCGCGCAACTCGCGGCGAAGGGCACGGAAGTGCAATGCCGACTCGACGAGATCGCCCGGCGGGACACGGCGGTCCGGGAATTGCAAAACGAACTGGCGAACCGCGCCGCCCGTTCCGGGCAGGAGCATACAGAGAAGCTGATTTCGCTGAGCGTTGAGTGGGAAAAAGAGCGGCTCCTGACCCAGCAGCTCACCACGCAGGCTGCCGCGCGCGAGGCGGCGGTCGAAGACCTCCGGGCACGTTTCGGAGTGTCGAAATCGGAGTTGGATCGTGCGACCGCAGCCCTCGCTGATCTGCGGGCCAAGCTTGGCGGTGCCGAGGATGCGTTGTCCAAAATCACCGGGCAGAACAACAAGCTGGAGGCGTTCGCGGCCACCGCCCAAGCCGAACTCGGCCGCTCCGCTGGCGATTTGAGGCAGAGGGATGCGGTGATCGACCGGCTCGAGGCGGACCTCAGCGCACGCCGGGAGGCGCTCCGGGAGGCCGTGCAGGAAAATCGCGATCTCCATGTGCGGCTCGCCGATTCTTTGTCCGGCATCGCCCGGCGGGAATCCGAGATCGAAAGACTGCTCGCTGAATCGCGCGTCCGGGAACACAGTCTGGAGGAACGGCTCGTCGAGACGCATGCCGCGCTGCTGAAGCGCGACGAGGAGTTCCGCAACGCCTTGAGCGCAACGGTGCGGAAGCCGGACGCCGCCGCGCCGGCGGCAGACGCGAAGAAAACATTTTCCCAGACGGAGTACGGCGACCTCATCGTGAAAATCCGGAACGTCGTGGACCGGGTGCTGCCGGGCGGCGCGACGGTGCTCGTGGTGAACCGGGGCGACGAGGAACTTCTCCATCTCGGTGCGCGGCGTGGCTGGCATTTTCCGAGGACGGAATCGGGCCATTACGCGGGGCACCATCCGGCGGACAGCGCGGCGGCGATCCAGCACCTTGAAAAATTGCGCCGCATCGGAGCGCAGTTCTTTCTGCTGCCGCGGACGGCGTACTGGTGGCTCGATCACTTCGCCGAATTCCGCGAGCACCTGCGGTCGAACTACCGCGTCGTGCATGATGGAAATGAGTGCGTGATTTTCGACATCGGCCACGGGCAGGCGCACGAGGCGCGCGCGAAGCACTACGGGAATGTGAAAGCCCGCATGCGCGAGACCGTGTGCAGTGCGACCGCGGAGGGCGCCACGATCCTCGTGGTGAGCAAGGGCGACCATGAACTTGTCGCGCTCGATGGCCGCGAGGGCCGGCATTTTCCGCAGAATGCTGAGGGCGAATACGCCGGGCATCATCCGGCGGACAGTGCGGCGGCGATGGTGGCGCTGGAAGCCTTGCGGGAATGCGGCGCGTCTTACTTGGTCTTGCCGGAGACCTCGTTTTGGTGGCTGGAATTTTACAAGGACTTCGCAGCCGAATTGGAGGTCCGTTACTCGAAGGTTCGCGAGGACGAGAGCTGCATCGTCTACCATCTCGCGGGCGGCGGAGATGCAGGCATGAAATCGCAGTGGGCCCGGCAGCTCAAAGCGCGCTCCGAAGAGGCG
>JAYVNN010000541.1:0-8683 GCA_043758435.1 Chthoniobacter sp. | reverse complement strand
GCGGCTGCGCGCGGATTTTTTGCCGAAGCGTTTCGCCCATTTGAAAGGCTCGGTCTATGACCCCGGGCGGTTCGACGAAACTTTTCGCGAGATGCTGCGCACCGGGCTCTTTGAAACCCTGCGCCCCGTTTTCACCCCGCTCGGCGACCATCTCATCCGGCTCGATTTCACCGTGACCGAGGCCAAGGCCAAAGAGATCGGCTTCAACCTCGGCTTCAGCACCTACGACGGCGCGGTCGCGGGCTTCCGCATCGGCGACCGCGATTTCCTCGGGCGCGGGCGTCCGGTCAGCCTCGCCGCGCAGTACACGCAGCGCGGCCTCAGCGGCGAACTGCTCTACCTCGACCCGTGGGTTTTCGATTCGCGCTTCGCCCTGCGCGCGCGCATTTTTTCCGAGACCCGGCGCGAGGAGGGTTACTCGAAAAACGCCTACGGTTTCCGCGCCGACCTCTCGCGCAAACTCCTCCCGCATCTCGAACTCGGCGCATTCGTCGAGACGGCCAATGTCACCGTCACCAACGCCACCATCCTCCCCGCCGACCTCGGCCCCACCACCTACACCGTGCAAAGTCTGGGCCTCACGCAAAACACCGATTACCGCAGCGACCCGGTGAATCCCGCGCGCGGCTTCATCCTCACCTCCGCCGTCGATTACGGCATGCTCGACAACCAGCCTGGCTTCCTCCGCTCCACCGCGCGCCTTTCCTACTACCTGCCGCTCGGCAAAACGCTCCTCGCCCTCGGCGCGCGCGGCGGCTACATCGCGCCGCTCGTGGACGACCTCCCCATCGACGTGCGCTTTTTCAACGGCGGCGGCACCACCGTCCGCAGCTTCGCCGAGCGCGAACTCGGCGCGCGCGACAGCCAGGGCCATCCGCTCGGCGGCGACCTTTTCACCGTCTTCAACGCCGAGCTGACCTTCCCCCTTTACGGCGAACTCCAAGGCGCGATTTTCACCGACGCCGGCAGCCTGAAAAGCCGCAACATCCCCGGCTCCGGCGACCTCCGCTACGCCATCGGCGCCGGCCTCCGCTACAAGCTGCCCATCGGCCCGCTGCGCCTCGACTACGGGGTGAATCCCACACGCCGCGAAGGCGAGGATTTCGGCGCGTTCCACTTCTCGTTCGGCTTCGCGTTTTAGAAAAGCGCGCCGCTGTCGGGGAAGCTGGCAGCTTCCCCCTACAGTTGCCCGGCGAGCGCTTCGCCGTAGATCGCCTCTAGCGCGCGCGCCTGGGCAGCGAGCGAAAACTCGGCGGACACGCGGGCGGCGGCCGCGGCGCTCATGGCCGTGTAGCGCGCGGGATCGCGGACGAGGGTGAGGAGCGATTGCGCGAGGGCGGGCGCGTCGCGCTCCGCCGTGAGCAGCCCGCTGACGCCGTGCTCGACCGCCTCGGGAATGCCCCCGTGCTGGGTCGCGACGACGGGCAGGCCGCTGGCCATTGCTTCGAGCATCGCGTTGGGCACGCCTTCCTGATCACCGTCGGAGCCGAGTTCGCTCGGGTGCAGGAAAAGGTGCGCGCCAGTGAAAAGCGCGCGCAGTTTTTCCTGCGGGAGAAAGCCGGAAAAGGCCACGCGCTCGGCGACGCCGAGCGAGTCCGCGAGCGCCCGGAGTTCCTGCAACTGCGGGCCTTCGCCGGCGATGGTGAATTCCGCGCGGGGAAACTCGCGCGCAAATTCCGCAAATGCGCGGAGGCTGGTGATGAGCCCTTTTTTCGCAATCAGCCGGCACGCCTGCACGCAGCGCCACGCGCCGTCGGCGGGCGCGGTGCGCTGGGAAAAGCGGATCTCATCCAGCGGAATGCCCGTGCGGTGCAAACGGATTTTTTCCCGCGCCGCACCGAGCGCCACGAGCCGCTCCGCGAGCGATTCCGAGCGCACGAGGAGCAGCGTGGCGCGCTCCAGCATGCGGCGCGTGTGCGCGAGGTGTGCGGGCTTGTGCAGGTCGATCTGCGCGTCCGCGCCGTGAAAGCTGACGATGACGGGCAGCGGGCAGATTTCCAAAAGCGGCAGCAGATGCACGCCGATGTGGCCGAAATAAACGTGCAGCAATCGCGCGCCGCTTTTTTCCAAAGCCGCGAGGATGCGGCGCGCTTCCGAGCGGTAGATCGTGATCGGCCGGTCGAGCACCTGCTTCTGCACGAACCGCCGGAGTTGGTGCGTGCGCGGCTTGGGCAGCACGACGATTTCACCGAAAGGAAACTCCGCGGCGTGCTCGCGTTTTTGGCAGAAAACCACAGGCCGGAAGGCGCGCAGCGCGGTGATCTGCCGGTAGATGTGCAGCATCTCGGGCTTGAGAAATGTGACGACGTATTGCGCGGCGACGGGCGCGGTGGGAGTGGCGGAGCTTGTCACGGGTCGGGCGGCATCTATGTTCCCGCCCTTCATGCGGAGAGAAGTCGAAATCGTCAACCAACTCGGATTACACGCGCGGCCCGCCGCGGAATTCGTGCGCGCAGTGCAGACGTTTAAGGCGGAGGTCAGGATTCGGAAAGGCGACGAAGATTTCAGCGCCGCGAGCATCATCGAAGTCCTCATGGCGAATCTCGACTGCGGCACGCGCCTGGTGCTGGAGGCGACCGGCCCCGACGCGGAGCAAGCCCTGGAGCGGCTCAGCGAGCTGCTGCTGGATTTCCGCGCGCAGGAGCAGGACGGGCGGATGTGAAATTCGCCTGTCGCCGCGCCCGGCGGCGGCCTTAGCATCGGGCGCATGGATTACCTCGAAAAAGCCCGCCGCGTCATCGCGCTCGAACTCGCCGAAGTGCAGCGGCTCGGCGCGCGGCTCGACGGCTCTTTCACCGAGGCCGTGCAGACCATCCGGCAGTGCGTGGAAAATCGCGGTAAGGTCGTGGTCGTGGGTGTGGGCAAGTCCGGGCACATCGGCGAGAAAATCGCCGCGACGCTGACCAGCACAGGCTCTCCGGCGGTCGTGCTCAATTCGCTCAACGCGCTGCACGGCGATCTCGGCGTGGTTGCGGACGGCGACGTGATCCTCGCACTCAGCGCCAGCGGCGAGACGGATGAACTCATCAACATTCTCCCCGCGCTCCAGCGTTTCGACGTGCGGATCGTCGCGATGACGGGCAACGCAAAATCTTTCCTCGCGCAAAACTGCCACGTCCATCTCGACGTGGGCGTGGAGCAGGAGGCGTGTCCGCTGAACCTCGCGCCAACCTCCAGCACGACCGTCATGCTCGTCCTCGGCGATGCGCTGGCGATGGTGCTGCTCGAAGCGCGCGGTTTCAAAAAGGAGGACTTCGCGCGCTTCCACCCCGGCGGACGGCTCGGGCGCACGCTGCTGCTGAAAGTCCACCAGATCATGCGCGGCCCGGAGCAGATGGCCCTCGTGCCGCCGACAATGCTCGTGCGCGAAGTCCTGCACGCGATGGCGAAAGCACGCGCGGGAGCCGCCGAGGTCGTGGACGAAAAGCACCGGCTGCTCGGCATTTTCACGCACGGCGATTTTGGCCGGCACTTTCAAACGCACGCCGATCTTTTGGAGCGCGCCGTCGGCGATTTCATGACGCGCAATCCGATCACCGTCCGCGGCGACCGCCTCGCCGCCGAAGTCCTGCACATCCTCGAAACGCACCGCATTGATGACCTCGTCGTCGTGGACGAAACGAACACGCCCATCGGCGTCGTCGATTCGCAGGACCTCGCGCGGTTTAAGATGATCTAGTTGCGCAGGTGAACTCGTGAGTCTCGATCCGCCGGGGCCTCGCCTTTCGCCACGGCGGCTTTGGCGAGCTTGGTGATGTGGCGGAGGACGAGGAAGAAGGCGACCAGGCCGATGGCGAGCAACGCGTATTCGCCGGGGTGCCGGGCCTGCTCCGCGCCAGCGGCGGCGGCGAGGCCGTGCTGGGCGGTGGAGCCGAGCCAGACGAAGAAACAATTGGCCGGAATGATCGCGAAAAAAGTGGCGCCCATGTATGGCCAGAAACCGATGGCCGTGAGGCCGTAGGTGTAGTTGGCGAGGCCGTAGGGAATGGGGCAGAGGCGCAGGAGGGCGATGATTTTCCAGCCCTCGCGCCCCACGGCGGAGTCGATGAGGCGGAACTTTTCGTGATGCCCGAGCCAGCGTTGGACGGCGTTGCGCGCGAGGTGGCGGGTGATGAGAAAATTGACCGCCGCGCCGGCATTCGTGCCGAGGGTGACGGCGATGATGCCCTTCCAAAATCCGAAGACGCCGCCGGCTCCCAGCGCGAAGGGCGCGAGCGGGATGGCGACCATTTGCAGGAGCACGATGGCGACCGCATAGGCGAGCACGCCGAGCCAGCCGAACTGCTGGAATTTGTCGTGAGAGGAAAGGACGAGGTCGGTCAGCCGGTGCATGGTTTTGGGAGCGGTGTCTTTCGCAGAATGTGTGCCGTTTGCAACCCGCGCGCGCCGCCTTGATGCCCGCGCGCGCAAGCCCTACACAGCGCGCGTGCTCTCCTCGCTCAAAGTCCGCCACTTCCGCTGCTTCGACGCGTTCGAGGCGGAGTTTGCGCCGGGGGCAAATTTCATCGTCGGGCCGAATGCGCGCGGGAAGACCTCGCTGCTCGAAGCCGCGTGCATCCTGCTGCGGCTGCAATCGCCACGCGTGACGCGGCTCGCGCACGCCATCCAGCACGAGCGGCGGGGATTGGTGGTGGACGGATATTTCGGCGCACGGCACCTGCAGTTTTACCTCAGCCGCGAGCGGAAAAAACTGGCGCTCGATGGCGTGGAGCAGAAGACGGCACGGGAGTATCTGGAGATCGCGCGGCTGGTTTATTTTGGAAATCGCGACATTGAAATCGTGCGCGGATCGGGCGAGGGGCGGCGGCGCTTTCTGGACTTCGTGGCGGCGCAACTCGACAGCGCGCACCGGAAAACCCTGCGCGATTACGAGCGCGCGCTGCGCTCGCGGAATCTCCTGCTGAAATCCTCCGCGCCGCGCTGGCGGGAGATCGCGGCGTTCGACGAACCGCTCATCGCCTCGGGCGTGCGGGTCGCGGAGGGGCGCGGGCGCTTGATCCGCGAGCTGCAGAAGCCGGTGAATGCCGCGCACGCGGCGATCAGCGGCGCGCGGGAAAAGCTGCGGCTGGACTGGCTGCCGGGCGGCGGCGCGGACTTCGCGGCGGCGCTCGCCGGAGCGCGGAAAGAAGATGCGCGGCTGCGGCAGACTACGGTCGGCCCGCATCGCGATGACGTGGCATTTTTTCTCAACGAGCGGTCGTCGGACATCGCCAGCGAAGGCCAGCAGCGCACGCTCGTGCTGGCGCTGAAGCTCGGCGCGGCGCGCTTGCTGGAGCGCCATTTCGCCACGCCGCCGCTGCTGCTGCTCGACGACATTTTCGGCGAACTCGATCTCGCCCGCCGTGCGGCACTGCTCGCCGCGCTGCCCGCCGACGCGCAGCAACTCATCACCACCACGCATCTCGACTGGGCGGCCCCGGATTCCGCGGCGCAGGTGCTGCAGCTCACCTAGGCGGGGCTAAGCCGGACGCCGCCCGCGGGTTGACGGTCATTGAAACTTCTGCGGCATCCGCGAAAGTCCCGCCCGCCCATGAAATCCGTTTTTCCCACACTCATCGTCCTGCTTGCCGCCGGCTCGCTGCCAGCCCGCGCGGGCGACAAGGTGGATTTCAATTACGACATCCGCCCGATCATCTCGGCGAAGTGCTTTAGCTGCCACGGGCCGGACGAGAAATCGCGCAAGGCCAAGCTGCGGCTCGATCTGCGGGAGGAGGCGCTGAAGGAGCACGAGGACGGGCGCACCATCGTGCCGGGGGATGCCAAGGCGAGCGCGCTGGTGGCGCGGATCACGTCGCAAGACCTGGACGAGGTGATGCCGCCGCCGAAGGAAGATCACGCGTTGAACGCGGCGGAGATTGGACTTTTGAAAAAGTGGATCGAGCAGGGCGCGGAGTACAAGGCGCACTGGTCGTTTGTGAAGCCGGAGCGGCCAGTGGTGCCGAAAATCGAGAATCAAAAATCGAGAATCGAAAATCCCATCGACGCTTTCATCGTCGAGAAGCTGGAATCCGCGGGGCTGAAGCCGTCGCCGGAGGCGGATCGCCACGCGCTCATCCGGCGGGTTTCTTTCGACCTGATCGGCCTGCCGCCGACACCCGCGGAGGTGGACGCTTTCCTGCATGACCAAAGCCCGAATGCCTACGAAAAGCTGGTGGACCGGCTGCTCGCATCGCCCGCGTACGGCGAGCGGTGGGCGAAGATGTGGCTCGATCTCGCACGCTACGCGGACTCGACGGGCTATGGCTCGGACAAATTCCGGCTGAACATCTGGCCGTATCGCGACTGGGTCATCGGCGCGTTCAACCGCAACCTGACTTACGACCAGTTCACCATCGAGCAACTCGCCGGAGACCTTCTGCCAGAGCCGACGCGCGAGCAGCAGGTGGCGACCGCCTTTCACCGCAACACGATGACGAATGTGGAGGGCGGCACCATCGACGAAGAGTACCGCGTGGCGGCGGTGAAGGATCGCATCGCCACCACGGGGCAGGTCTGGATGGGGCTGACGGTGGCCTGCGCGCAGTGCCACACGCACAAGTTCGACCCGATTCCGCACAAGGATTACTACGGCTTTTTCGCGGTCTTCAACCAGACCGAGGACAGCGACCGCGAGGACGAGGAGCCGAAGTTGCCAGTGCCCACGACGGAGCAGTTGGCGAAGATGGACGCGCTGAAAAAGGAGATCGCCGCGCTGGAGGCGAAAACGAGTGCGGCGTCGCCGGAACTCGAGGCCGAGCAGCACGCATGGGAGGCGCAGATGATGCAGCGCGTGGAGTGGAAAACGCTCGCGCCGCTGGGCATCAGCGCGGCGAAAGGGACGACGTTCACCGGGCTGCCGGACGGCTCGATTTTGCCGAAAGGCGAGCGGCCCGATGTGGAAACGTACACGGTCAAGATGCGCGCGGACTTTCGCGAAAAGATCACCGCCATCCGGCTCGAAGCGCTGCCCGACGACTCGCTGCCCGCACACGGACCGGGCCGCGCGGACAATGGCAACGGCGTGCTCAGCACGCTGACCGTGCGGGCCGCAAAGGCTGATGCGAAGACGGCGCGCGGGCGCTTCGTGCGCGTGACGCTGCCCGGCGCGGAGGTCGGGCTGGCGCTGGCGGAGGTCGAAGTTTTCAGCAAAGGCGAGAACGTGGCGAAGCGCGGGACGGCGTCGCAATCGAGCACGGATTTCGGCGGCGAGGCCAGGCGCGGAAACGACGGCAAGACGGACGGTGATTTTTTCAAAGGCCAGTCCGTGACGCACACGGGCAAGGACAAGGATCCGTGGTGGGAGGTGGATCTCGGCGCGGACACGGACATTGAGCGGCTGGTGATTTGGAACCGCACGGACGGCGATGTGGAAAAGCGTCTGGCGAATTTCCGCGTGAGCATTTTCGACGCGACGCGCAAGCCGGTGTGGGAGCAGTCGGTCGCCGAACCGCCGAAGCCGAGCGTGGCGCTCGGGCCGGCGGCGGGCATCGCGGTCGCGCTGCGCAATGCGAGCTCGGATGCAGAACAGGACGGCTTCGGCGCGGCGAAGGCGCTGGGCGGCGACGTGAAAAGCGGGTGGGCGTTTGGCGACGGCATCGGCAAGCCGCACACGGCGGTTTTTGAGCTGGCGGAACCGCTCGCCGTCGGCGCGGACACGGCGCTCGTTTTCACGCTCGCGCAGGACTACGGCACGCGGCACACGCTGGGCCGCTTCCGCCTGAGCGCGACAACGAAAGCGCCGCCGGTGCGCGAGCTGCCGGCGAAGCTCAAGGCGATCCTCGCGCTCGAACCGAGCGAGCGGGAGCCGAAGCAGCGCGAGGAGCTGGCCGCGTACTTTCGCCCGCTCTCGAAAAACTTTGCCGAGCTAAACCAGCAGCTCACGGCGAAGCGCGCGGAACTCGCGGCGATCAAGCCCGTGGCCGTGCCGGTGCTGCGCGAACTCGCCGCCGACAAGCGCCGCGAGACGCATGTGCTGAACAAGGGCAACTACCTCACGCCAAATGAAAAGGTGGAGCCGCACTTGCTGTCGGCGTTCGCGGCGTTCGTCCCACCCGAGACGAAAATCGACCGCCTCGCCGCGGCCCGCTGGCTCGTGAATCCCGCGAACCCGCTGACCGCGCGCGTCGCCGTGAACCGCTTTTGGTCGCAGCTTTTTGGCGTTGGGATCGTCGAGAGCGAGGAGGATTTCGGCACGCAGGGCTCGCTGCCGAGCCATCCCGAATTGCTCGACTGGCTGGCGGTAGCGTTTGAATCACCGAAGTCTGCGGATGCTGCGCAGATCGGCCTCGGCTGGGATATGAAGGCGCTGCTCAAGCTGATAGTGACGAGCGCGACCTACCGCCAGTCGTCGCGCGTGACTCCCGAGATGCTCGAGAAAGACGCGCGCAACCGGCTGCTCGCACACGCGCCGCGGCGGCGGCTGGATGCCGAGGCGGTGCGCGATCAGGCGCTCGCGCTGAGCGGGCTGCTTTCGCCGAAAATGGGCGGGCCGAGCGTGTATCCGCCGCAGCCGGCGGGGCTGTGGAATGTCGCCTTCAATGGCGGACAGAACGGTTATCCGACCTCGCAAGGGGAAGACCGCTTCCGCCGCGGGCTCTACACTTTCTGGCGGCGCACGATGCCGTATCCGAGCATGACCACCTTCGACGCGCCGAGCCGCGAAGCCTGCACCGTCCGGCGTTTGCCGACGAACACGCCGCTCCAG
>JAYVNN010000540.1:0-2780 GCA_043758435.1 Chthoniobacter sp. | reverse complement strand
CAAGCCTGACGTTGAAGTGTGCGAGTGTGCGGAATGCAGACGGCATCAGGCATCTCGTCCCATTCAGTCTGCATTTTCGGTTTGAGGAACCTGCGCGTGCGGCTAAGCTGCGCCTGTGATTTCCATCCACGGCACATATCAAAACGGAGCCGTAGTTCTCGACGAACCGGTGAACCTCCCGGAAGGCGCGCACGTCCGCGTCACGCTCGACGACGCCAGCACGCCGGACGACGACTTGCTCCCCGATGGCCGCCCGTGGCCGAAGACGCCGGAGGAAATCGAGAAGTTCCTCGCGGAAATTGACGCCATCCCGGCCATGATGACCGAGCAGGAACATCGCGCGTGGGAGGCCCAGCGGCGGAAGGAGCGCGAGGTTCAAAAAGGACTGTTCGCAAAGAACGCTGCCGAGATCGCGCGGCTGTTCCCGTGACGCGCTACTTGTTCGATACCGGCATCGCCGGGGATTACATCAATCGGCGCTGCCAGGTGCGCGAGAAAGCGGCGCGTGCGACAAAGGCCGGGCATCGCATCGGGATTTGCCCGCCCGTGCTCGGAGAATTGTGGGACGGCGTTTTCGGCAGCGCCACACGCGACTTCAACGAACGGCTCCTGCTCCGCCATCTCGATCACTTCAAACTGTGGCTGTTTGATGCGGCGGCTTGCCGCGAATACGGACGCCTTTCCGCCGAACTCCGCCGTCGCGGGAGGGCGATGCAGCAAGCAGACATCCAAATCGCCGCCATCGCACTCACACTCGGCGACTGCGTCGTCGTGTCGAAAGACAGCGACCTTCGCGCAGTGCCGGGGCTGGCGGTCGAGGATTGGAGCCGAGGGTGAGGCCGCGCCTTCGCCAAGCACGCATGTTCCCGTGACGTGCTACTTGCTCGACACCGGTATCGCCGAGGACTACTGGCAGGGTTTCTTGAACCCATGAAAAATTATCTTCGATTGATCCACGACGATGGAGAAAGGGAGATTACTGTTGCCGTCCATGGTCTGAAGCCGGGATGGGGCGACTACGACTGGGACACCCTCGAACGGCAAGTGCATGAAGTCGAGTTGCGCGGGAGCGTGTATGTCCTGCAGTGGCCGGCGAATATCGTTAGTGTCGGAGCGCTCCTCCGTGGAGACCTGCGCAAAATCAGGGCTGCCGACGAGGCTGGAATGTCGCTGGCGCGCACACTCAGTCGGCTGCGCGATGCACCAAGTCGTCCTATAACTCTGATCGGCCACTCACAAGGGACACTGGTAATCCATTCGGCTTTGGAATGGCTCAAGGAAAGGTCTCGCCGCGTCACCCGAGTGCTGCTGATGGGGGGAGTAGTTCCATCGGATGCCCAGCATTGGGAGAATGTAGCTCCTGCTGTGCGGAAGGAGATTGTGAACGTTCACTCGTCGGCTGACAAATGGTTGATTCCCTTGCGGGGCTCGATTGGACGAAACCCAATTGATTCACGCTTTCACAAAATCCGGGATGAGGAGATCGACCTTGGTCACTTTGAATACTGGTCGAATCTCTCTTACGTTCTGGGTTCGGTTTGGCCGGAGCGACGCCGCTCGCGCCAATACCAAGCGGGAGTGAACCGTGAATGTCCGTGGTGCAACGCAAAACTCCACATTCAGCCGTTGGATGACAGTCCGTGCCCCGAATGCACGGCCTCCTTTTATTACGATCCACAAGACGGAGAACTTTACTGGCTGGACGGTATCCGCCCACTCAAAGACCTGCGAGAATGTCCCCACTGCGAGAGGGGTGGGATTCTGATTCAAGGCACAGGAAGCTACCAATGCGTCGAGTGCCGACGCTACAGCAAATTTACCCGCAAAGGAAACGGGGTTTGGATTGATGATTGAATTTGCGATCAGGAGGCTACCTTCGAGCAAGAGTCAGTTGCGTGCGCCGCTGCGCGCCCGCCCCTCACCATTTCCGCGTGCCTTTGACCATAGCTTGGGAGAGCTGTTCGATGAATCTCCACTTCAGCTTGATTGCCCGCGTTTCCAAGCGCACGGGGAGCACTCCGTTGTGACGGAGGTAAAGCATGAACGTCTCCGCGAAATCCTCGGCGGGAGCCGTTGCAGCATACTCGCTCACGTGGTGCTCGGGGTCGTATTCCCATTCAAAATCCCAGTGATGAGCCGCGTCGAATGAATCGGAAAAGAAAGTGGATCGGAACAGGCCACGATGCGTGTCGGCGATCGCATGGGCAAACTCATGACGCAGCACGTCGCGCAATGACGTGTAGCCTCCCCTCCAAATATGAGAGAGCCGCGAAAACGACACGCAGGGAATGCTGATGTCGCCCGTGGAACCATACCACTGCCACCCGTGCGCGAAACCCAATGGAACCAGATATGTATCCACAGCCTGAACCCGGCGGTCGTAAAATCCATGCGCCGCAAGTTCGCCTGTCACGGCGTAATTCGCCTGATCAAGTCTGGCTTTGGTTACGAAATGCATCTCGTGATCTTTTTACTGCCGCAAGCGCGCAGCACCACCGCAACCGGACTGTCTGAAAAATTCCGAGCGATTGTATTACGCAGCGAAAGGTAAACTCTTACCTCTCATCCCCCGGTACCGGCGGCACGTCCGGGACGCGGGCCATGATGCGGTCGAAATCCTCCCAATTTCCACGCGCGGCGCGTTCTTCCACGCTGAGGCCGAGCAAGGGCAGCGCGACGGCGGCGCGCAGCGTGCGGGAGATGAGCGCATCCACGCTGATGTGCTCGCGCTCGGCCTGGGCGAGCACGGCTTCGTGCAGGTCGTCGGAAATCGCGGCTTG
>JAYVNN010000539.1:0-8691 GCA_043758435.1 Chthoniobacter sp. | reverse complement strand
GTGCTCGCGCCGCTCATCGAAACTTTCCTCACCGAGATGCTGTTCGTGGAAAAGCTCACGCTCTTTGACGACCGGCTGGTGAACCGGCTCGGCGATGCCGACGTGCGCGAACACGTCCGCGCCGTCTTCGTCCCGCTCATCCGCCAGCGCACGACGATAAAGGAGGAGCGCCGCCCGGAGGGCGCGGCCCGCGGCGTGGCGGAGTGGAAGCCGTATCAGGTCACGCATTCGCAAGAGCGCCCGGCCATCGCGGCGACGCGGACGCTGTTCAATCTCGTGCCGTGCGACCGCGGCTTGGAAGTGGGCATGAGCAAGTTTCTCGACCGCGCGCCCGACGTGGCCGCGTTCGCCAAGAACGCCGGCCCGCAGGCGCTGCGCGTGGACTACTCGACGCGGCAGGGCCAGATCGCGTTTTACACGCCGGACTTTCTCGTGCGGCTGAGTGACAGCACACACCTTCTCGTCGAGACGAAAGGCCGCGTGGATCGCGACGTGCCGCTCAAAGCCCGCGCCGCCGCTGCGTGGTGCAAGGCCGCGTCGCGCGGCAAGGCGAAGTGGCGCTACGTGTTCGTCCCGGAGGACACGTTCAAAACATTCACCGGCGACCGCATGGAATTGCTCGCCCGCGCGTGCGAGCCGGCGTTGCAAGACTTGTTCGACGAAGCCGTGGAGCCGCAGTTGACGCTGCCCTTCGGCGAAGCACGTCCCGGCGACGAGCGGCTCGGCGAGTTCATCCCGGATGCCGATTTCGCCGCGCTCCCGCCCGCGCATCAAAAGATGGTGCGGCAGGCCGTGAGCCTTTTTCGCTTTCTCGAAAACAAACCCGGCCAGTCGCTCGCGCCCGTCTTCACCCCGCTGCTCGGCCCGCTCGATGAGGCCTCGAAAGCCGTGCTGCTCGCGCGCCTCGGCCCGGACATTCCCGCCGACCGCGAGGCGCAGCGCGCGTTCTTCGAGCCGGACCTGAGCGCCTTGGCGAAAAAGGACGCCGAGATGTGCAAACGGCGAGGCAGCGATCTCAAGCGAACGCTCGTGGATCACAACGGATTGAGTCCCATCGGACTCCTGCGCTGGTGCCTGCAATTCGCGCGCGAATCCGCCGCCGCGCCGAGCCCCGCGCTCGCCGCGGTGCGGCTCCGCTTCGCCGATGTGGACGCGGAGATTTACGCGCTCGTGAACCGGATCAATACGTTCCGCAATGACTTCATCGCGCACCAAAACAAGGAGCTGAGTGACGCCACTGCGGCGCGCGGCGCCTTACGCGAGTGGAGTGCGGGCGTGGCCCGGCTTTGGAGGCTGCACGGTCTCGGGTCGTGAAGGTCTGCGGGCGGATAAGTCCGCCGCCCGGTGCGGCGACCGGTGCGGCGGACTTTTTCCAACCAAGAAAAAACGCCGGACTTAGAACTCGATGGTGGTCTGCACGTAGCCGAAATCGGCGTCATCATGCACGCCGGTGTCCTTGAGGTAGCTGCCCGCAAAGAAGTGGCTGTAGCCGACTTGGAAGCCGAGCTGCTTGAGCGGCTTGTAGGTCAGGGTGAAGTCCAGTTCGGAGCCGGCGAACTTGTCCGCGTTGCGCGCCAGCGGGCTGAGCGGGCGGACGGCGGTGGTGCCATTGGCGCGGTACCAGACGTCTTCATTCGTCGCCAGCCAGAAGCCGTGGTAGTCGAGCTGCGCGGTGATTTTCTTGCACGGCGCGACTTTCAGGCTGACCGCGGGATTGTGCATGTTTTGCCAGGAGAAGACATCCATGTAGCCGTAGAACTTGTGGTTCGTCGGGAAGAGATTTTGGAATGTCTCTAGGTCGGTGTCGCCCGGATGGCTGTCGCCGGTGGCGAAGTTGTATTCGACGCCGAGGCGCGGCGTCCACGGCAGGTCAAAGGTGAAGCCGAGGCCCGTATGGACGGCGAACGCCGTGAGTTCGAGGCCGCGCACTTTGCCGGTCTGAAACGCATACTCTCCATCGTAGTCGAGGCCGAGCGGCTTCGGCGCGGGCGGCGGCGGCGGCGTGGATTTGCCGTCGGCCGTCGCCTTGCCATCCGATGCGGGTGCGGGTTCGTGGTGAAAGTAACCCGGCTTCGATTTCACGCGGAAACCAAGCGTCACGAAGTTCGTGTCGCCGATGGCGAGCGGCTGATATTTCGGCCCTGTCTCCTCGTGCAGATGAAAGGCGTACACGTCCGTGGTCTGGAACGGCAGCGCCGTGGTGCTGAAGTACAGTCCGCTGAAAATCTGGCCGCGGTGGGTCTCGTTGCCGTTGAAGAAATCCGACTGGTTGTATTTCCCGCGCGTTGGCACGGCCACGGTCGCGGCGAAGGCGTCGAGCGACCATTTCTTTTCCTCCCACCGCAGCTTCACCGCGTCGAACGTGCGCCCGATGTTGTTCCAGTCGAACGAACCGACGAGCCGCTCATCGCCATACGCCAGAACCTGCCGCCCGATTTTCAGCGTCAGCGGAAAGTTCTTCGCATTGCCGATTTCGATGTAGCCCTGGCGCAGGTCAAAGGGATCATCGCCCTCCGCGCCGAGCACGCCGGGGAAGTCCGGGCGGTCGGACAGATACTCGCGGGAGTCCTGGGCCTGTGCGTAGATTTTCAGCCAGTCGGTGGGCTTGATAAGCAGGCCGATGCGGAAGCGGTTGAGCAGCCAGTTGTCATCGTTCAGCGTGCGGACATCGGAGTTGAAGTCGAAGTTGTTTTCGCGGATTTCCCAGCGCACGCGCTCCTGCACGTCGAAGGTGAAAAGTCCGTCGGCGAAACTCAGCGGATTGTCCGCCGGCGCTTTCTCGGCTATGGGTTTTGCGCCAGTGGATTTCGTCACTGTCTCTCCCGCCAGGGAAGATATGAAACCGCTGGTCAGGAGTGCTGTCGCAAGCAGCGCTCCGCTTTTTTTGGCGGTGGTGTTTTTTCGTTTGGTCATTGGGTGTGGTGTGGTTTTTTGGAGATGCTCCTCGGTGTGGCTTTGGTGTGGTGGGTGGCGCGCGAGCATGCGGGCCATTGGTGGTGAGGGAGAAAAGTCATGCGGTCGTCGCAGCGGTCATTTCTTGGGCGGGCGCAACCGCCGCGGGCGCGGGGTGCTTGTGCGCTTTGACTTCGAGAAAGTGGATGAGCTGCTCGCGCAGCTTGTAGTAATCCGGGTGCTCCATCACCGCCTTGCGCTCGCGCGGGCGCGGAAAATTCACCTCAATGACTTCGCCGATGCCGGCCTCCGGCCCGTCCGTCATGCAGATGATCCGGTCGCTCAAAAACAGCGCCTCATCCACATCGTGCGTGACCATCATCGCCGTGATTTTTTCCCGCCGCCAAAGCTGGATTAGCACCTCCTGCAGTTCGTAGCGCGTGAGCGAATCGAGCATGCCGAACGGCTCGTCGAGGAGCAGCATCTTCGGCGCGAGCGCAAAGGCCCGCGCGATGCCCACGCGCTGCCGCATGCCCTGCGAAAGCTCGGCGGGCCGCTTGTGCATGGCCTCCGCGAGGCCGACGAGCGTGAGGTAGTATTCCGCGATCTGCCGCCGCTCGATTTTGTCGGCGGTGAAAAAGACCTGGTTGATGCCCAGCATCACATTTTCAAACGCAGTGTACCACGGCAGCAGCGACGGCGACTGGAAGACCACGCCGCGATCCGGGCCGGGGCCGGTCAGTTCCTTGCCCGCGAGAATGATGCCGCCTGAGGTGATCGAAGTGAGGCCCGCCGCCATCATCAGCATCGTGGATTTTCCGCAGCCCGAGTGGCCGATGACGGTCACGAATTCGCATTTGCGAAACTTGAAGTTGAGGTCTTTCACGATGACCGCCTCGCCCTTGGACGACGGGTAGCTTTTCGTGAGCTGCGTGAGTTCGAGGTAGGCGGTGTCGCTCATTGCACGACCTCCACTTTTTCAATCTTCTGCTCCGCGCGTCGCCGCGGACGCCGTTTGCCAATGAGGATGCGCGGCTGATCGAGGTCCTCCGGCAGGATGTCCGGCAGCACGAGTTTTTTGGTCAGCGCGGTCTTCTGCCGGTCGCTCGATTTCAGCAGGTATTCGATGACTTCGTTGCGTGTCGCCTTGAACACCGGGTCGTGATTGATCGCCGCGCGGCTGCGCGGGCGCGGGATGTTCACCGGGATCGACGGGCCGAGCGTGGCGCGCGGCCCGCGGGTCAGCGGGATGACGCGGTCGGCGAGCAGGATGGCTTCGTCGGGGTCGTTGGTGATGAGCACGATCGTCTTGTCGTCCTGCCGGCGGATGCTCGTGATCTCGTCCTGCAAATTGGCGCGCGTCAGCGCATCGAGCGCGCTCAGCGGCTCGTCGAGCAGCAGCACCTGCGGCTCCATCGCCAGCGTCCGCGCCACGGCCACGCGCTGGCGCATGCCGCCGGAAAGCTCACGCGGCAGCTTCTGCCGCGCGGGCGTGAGATTGACCATCTCGATGTAGCGCTCCACATGCGCGCGCCGCTTCTCCGCGCTCCATTTTGGGAAAACCTGATCCACCGCGAGCGCAATGTTTTCAAACACCGTGAGCCACGGCAGCAGGCTGTAGTTTTGGAAAACCAGCCCGCGCTCCGGCCCCGGCCCGGTCACAGGTTTTCCATCGAGCGTCACGCTGCCCTTGTCAGGAAACGCGAGACCGCTGAGCAGATTCACCAGCGTCGTCTTTCCCGCGCCGGAAAACCCGACGATGGCGATGAACTCGCCGCGCTCGACCTCGAGATTGATGTCCGCGAGAACCTCCGTGCGGTTCCACTTCGGCCCGTAGCCTTTGTCGGCGCGTGATATTTCGAGAAAGGCCATGCGTCAGACGGATTTGAAGCGCGCCTCGACGAGCGACATTACGCGGTCGAGCACGAGGCCGATGACGCCGATGGTGAGGATGCAGAGGATGATCTGCGCGTAGTGGTTCGCGTTGTATTCCTGCCACAGAAAGCCGCCGACACCGGGGCGGCCGGTGAGCATTTCCACGGCGACGATGACCAGCCAGGCGATGCCGAGCGAGAGGCGGAAACCTGTGAACATGTAGGGCAGCGTCGCCGGCAGGAGCACTTTGAAGAGCGTCTTGGCGCGGGAGAGTTTCAGCACGCGGGCGACGTTGAGGTAGTCGGTCGGCACGGCGCGCACGCCCACGGCGGTGTTCATTACCGTCGGCCACATGGCGCAGACGGCGATGGTGAAAAGGGCGGCGGCGTCTGACGCGCCGAAGACCGTCTTGCCGGAGCCGTCGAGCAGTTTCACCGAGCTGAAAAGAATCAGCCCGAGCGGAAACCACGCGAGCGGCGAGACGGGTCGCAGCACCTGGATGATCGGATCGACCGCCTTCGCAAAAGTCTTCGACAACCCAAGGCAAAAGCCCAGCGGCGTGCCGAGGATGAGCGCGATGAGATAGCCCTGCGTGACGAGCGAGAGCGAGAGCGCGGTGAAGGCGAGAATGCCCTGGTCGAGTTCGCCGCGCTTGGCGAATGGCTGCACCACGTAGGGCTTCGCGGACTTCCACGTTTCCACCGGCGTCGGCAGGTCCGCGGAGACGCCGGTGCGCACCGTTTTCACGACGGGGTCGCCGAAATCGTCCACCGACTTCGTCACCGTCGAGCGCCCGGCGATGGCCAGCCAGAGCAGCAGGAAGGCCACGAGGCCGATGCAAGGCAGCAGCAGACAGTCGAGCTTGTAGCGCTTGATGAAGTCCATGCGTCAGCCTTTCAGCGACTTCACCGCGAAGCTCGCGGCGTACTTTTCCAAGTCGGTCTTCGGGTCAAATTTCACGCCGTCGAAGAATGTCTCCGGCGCATCGCTCGCGCCGCCATGCGCATAGCCGATCTCCTTCATCGCCTCCTCGTAAATGTCCGCGCGCATGACCTGCTTCGTCACCGCCTCGTAGTCGGGTGCGCCTTCGGTAAAGCCCCAGCGGCGGAGCTGCGTGAGCCACCATTTGCAGTATTTCGCCTGCGGGTAGTTGCAGTTCCGGTCGCTGAAAATCATGTAGTTCGGGTCCTTCAGTTTGCGCCCGTCGCCCATGATGTATTTGCCCTGCAACCTGCCCAGAATGGTCTCCGGCGGGCAGTTGATGTAAGTCGCCGCGCTGACGATTTGCGCCTGCTCCTCGCGGTTCTCCATTTTGTCGAGCCACACGCTCGACTCATGCAGCGCCTTGAGCACGGCCTTCACGGTCTTCGGATTTTTCTCCGCAAACTCCGCGGTGAACGCGCAAACTTTTTCCGGGTGGTCTTTCCAAATGCCCTGCGTGGTGATCGCGGTGAAACCGATGTCATCGGCGATGGAGCGCGCATTCCACGGCTCGCCGACGCAAAAGCCGTCCATCTTGCCGACCTTCATGTTCGCGACCATCTGCGGCGGCGGCACCGTGATGAGCGAAATGTCCGCGCCACCGCCCGACGCATCGCCGGGATGCACGCCGCCCGCGGCCAGCCAGTAGCGCAGCCACATGGCGTGTGTGCCTGTGGGAAAAGTCATCGCAAAAGTCATCGGCGTGCCGCTCGCTTTTGCGGCGTCAGCCATCGCTTTCAGCGGTTTCGGATCGTCGGCGACTTTACCCGCGAGTTCCTTTTTCAAAGTGATCGCCTGGCCGTTCCGGTTGAGCAGCCACGGCACGACCATCGGTTTCTTCGGCGCACCGCCGAGCCCCATCGTGCTCGCGATGGGCATGCCGAGGAGCATGTGCGTGGCCTGGATGTCGCCGTTGCCCAGCGAGTCGCGGATCGCCGCCCAGCTCGCGCCTTTCGAGACGGTCGAGTTGATGCCGTATTTTTTGAAAAGCCCCTTCTCATGCGCGACGACGATGGACGAGCAATCCGTCAGCGCGATCATGCCGAACTTGAGATCCGCCATCTCCGGCGCGTCGCTCGCAAAGGCCGAGCCGACCCAGCCTTTCGGCAGTCCGCCGAAAAGTGCGGCGAGGCCCGCGCCTTTCGCGGCGGTGGAGAGAAAGCGGCGGCGATTGAGAGTGGGCGCGGGTTGGCGGGCGATGGATGGTTTTGGTGTCATGAGTTTTTGTTGGTGATGAGCGGCTGGGCTTGCTGGAAAATGTCCGCGCGAAACCACTCGGCGACGCGTTCGACGGGGACGAGCGACGGGTCGGGCACGAGCCCGCTCGCGAGGAGATTGCGCACGACCCACAGCGCCTTGTCGGGCGACGGCTCGTTCACGCCAGGGCCGGAGAAAATGTGAAACGACGAGTGCTTTTCAATGCGCCCGTTGCCGTAGTCGAAGGTGCCCGCCATGCTCATGCGCAGCGCGTGAATCGGCACGCCGACGTACTGCGGCTGCGCGAGCGTTTCCATGAGCCGCTCGCGGTTTTCCGGCTGCGCACAAAACGCGCACGCCTCGGTGAGCGCGGCGATGAGCGCGAGATGCTCGCGTTCCGCGCGCTCCGCAAAATCGCGCCGCACCATCAGCACTTTTTCGGGATGCCGCGGCGCGAGTTCCTCGCTCACCGCCACGCACCAGCCGGTTTTCGAGAGCACCGCGAGCGAGTTCCACGGCTCGCCCACGCAGTAGCCGTCGAGGTGCCCGGCCTTCAGGTTCGCATGCACCTGCGCCGGCGGCACGACGACGATCCGCACATCGCGCTCCGGGTCGATGCGATGCGCGCGGAGCCAGTTGCGGAGCAGAAAGCTGTGTGCGGAATACGCGTGGACCACGCCGAAGACGAGGCGTTCGCCGCTCTGCGTGATCTCGTGCCGCAGCGTCTTCCCATCGCGCACGCCTTTTTTCCACAGCTCCCGCGAGAGGGTGATCGCATCGCCATGCAGATTCAGCACGAGGCCGGTGAGACATTCCGTTTGCACCGAGCCGAGCCCGCAGCTCGCCGCGACCACGAGGCCGGCGGGCGCCTGCGCGGCGTCGAGTTCGCCGTAGATGATCTTGTCGCGCACCGTGGCCCAGCCGACTTCACGATGTAGCTCGACCTCCAGCCCGTGCTCGGCAAAAAGCCCCAGCTCCGCGGCCATGACCAGCGGCGCGCAGTCCGAGAGCGCGACAAAGCCGAGCTGGAGCGGGCGGCGGTGTGGCTGATTTTTTTTGCGCATGGCGAGGTTCGGATGTGGTGAACGCCGCGGCCTTTAGCTCCCGCCATGCCACTGCCTCGCGATTGGCCCTAGAAATGGATTTCGACTTTTCGATGCGAACAATGAATAGCATTCATCCATGTCGCAACCGCTTGATAGCAGACAACTGCGCGCCTTCTCGATCCTCGCCGGCACCGGCAGCTTCACCGCCACCGCGCAGGTGCTGCACCTTTCCCAATCCGCGATCAGCCACTCGATGAAGGCGCTGGAGCAGGAGATCGGCTGTCGCCTTTTGGACAGGATGGGCAAATCCCATTGCCCGGCGGGTGGCGGGCGTCGTCCGCGCAAGGCTCCATCTGCTCTTGCCGCGTCTCCGTTGCTCCGCCCCGCACCGCGAAGCACAGCTTCCCCGCTCAAAGTTCGCGTGACGAAGTCCTCAACTTCATCACAAGAGCGCAAAACATTCGCATGATCGGGCCGGGCGCGTGGAGTAACAACTCCACACATGGCGCAGACTCAATCATTCGGAGAACTCCTGCGGGAGCGCCGCACGGCGAAAGCGGAGAGTGATCCCGCGTTCTCGCTGCGCCAACTGGCGGACCGCGTCGGCATCGAGCCTTCCTACCTGAGCAAGATCGAGCGGGGCGAGCAGCCGCCGCCGGGCGAGCAAAACATCCGGCGGCTGGCCGGGGAACTGGGCGAA
>JAYVNN010000538.1:0-24627 GCA_043758435.1 Chthoniobacter sp. | reverse complement strand
GGCGGGCTCGTCTCCGGGCTCATCATGTTTCAGGTCGTGCTCCTCGCCCTCATGGGCTCGAACAACGCCGCGCGCGAAATCGCCGGCGAGCGGCTGATCTTCGAGAAGGAAAAATTCTCCGGCGTCCGCCCGTCGGCCTACGTCGCGTCAAAGGCCGCCTTCCTCGGCGTGCTCGTGCTCGTGCAGTCCGTGTGGATGGCCGTCTTCGTGAATGTCATCGTGCAATTCCAAGGCAGCCTCCCCACGCAAATCATCCTGCTCACCCTCGTCAACGCGTCGCTCACCTCCGTCTGCCTCGGCCTTTCGAGCCTGATGAAAACCGCCGAGCAAGCCTCCCTTGTCTCCGTCTATCTCGTCGGCTTCCAGCTTCCGCTCAGCGGCGCCGTGCTCGCGTTGCCCAAGGCGCTGAGCATGCTCACCCAGCCCTTCATCGCCTCCTACTGGGGCTGGTCCGGTTTCATCCAGACCATGCACGACACCCGTTTCTACGAGGCCGTGAAAAAGGTCACGCAGACCGACATTTCCAACGCCCCCCTCTGCATCTGGTGGCTCTGCTGCCACGTCCTCCTCGGCCTCATCATCGCCTACACCGGCTGCAAAAATTCGCGTTGGGAGTAGCCACTGCCGATGCCACTTAGCTGGAACGAAATCCGCCACAACGCCATCGGCTTCTCGCGCGAATGGGCGGGCGAGACGCGCGAGGAAGCCGAGGCGAAAAGTTTCTGGGATGAGTTCTTCGGCATCTTCGGCATCCGGCGGCGCACCGTTGCCAGCTTTGAGGAGCCGGTCAAGAAGCTCTCCGGCGACTACGGCTACATTGATCTTTTTTGGAAAGGCATCCTGCTCGTCGAGCACAAGAGCTTTGGCAAAAGCCTGGGCAAAGCCGAGTCGCAGGCTTTCCGCTACATTCAGGATCTCGCGCGCGAAGGCCGCCACGATGAAATCCCGCGCTACGTCATCGTCTCCGATTTTGCGCGCATCGCCCTGCACGATTTGGAGCCGGAAGCGCCGCGCGATCTCCCGCTCTTTGCGGGCAGGCGCGTCGCCACGGTTGAGTTCCCGCTGGCCGAACTGCACGAGCGGGTCCACGCCTTTGCGTTCATCCCCGGCTACAAGCAGCACACCTTTGCCGACCAGGACCCGATCAATCTCAAAGCCGTCGCCATCATGGGCGACCTGCACGACACACTCGAAGGCGGCGGCTACTCCGGGCACGACCTCGAGCGCTTTCTCGTCCGCATCCTCTTCTGCCTCTTTGCCGAGGATACCGGCATCTTCGAGCGCGAATCCTTCCGCCTTTACCTCGAAAACAAAACCGCCGCCGATGGCAGCGATCTCGGGATGCACCTCGACCGGCTCTTCCGCGTGCTCGATACGCCCGAGGACAGGCGGCAAAAGAATCTCGACGAAGACCTCGCCCGCTTCCGCTACGTCAATGGCGACCTCTTCGCCGAGCGCCTCGACTTCGCCGACCTCAACCGCGACATGCGCAACGCGCTGCTCGCCGCCACCCGCTTCGACTGGTCGCGCATCTCGCCCGCGATTTTCGGCTCGCTCTTCCAGTCCGTCATGGAGCCGAGGGAGCGCCGGCGAATCGGCGGCCACTACACCAGCGAGCGCGACATCCTCAAAGTTATTCGCTCCCTGTTCCTCGACGACCTTCACGCCGAATTCGGACGCATCAAAAAGAACAAGGCCGAGCTGAGACGCTTTCATCAAAAACTTGCCCGGCTACGTTTCCTCGATCCTGCCTGCGGCTGCGGCAATTTCCTTGTCATCACCTACCGCGAGTTGCGCCTGTTGGAGATCGAAGTGCTAAAGGCGTTGCACGGCGGCAAGCAGCAGGAGTTGGACGTTCAGCATCTTTCGCTCGTTGATGTGGATGCCTTTTACGGCATTGAGATAAGCGAATGGCCGGCCCGCATCGCCGAAGTCGCGATGTGGCTCATGGATCATCAAATGAACCTCCGGCTCTCCGAAGCCTTCGGCCAATACTTCGTCCGGCTTCCTTTGCGCAAAAGCCCAACCATTGTTTGCGGCAATGCGCTCCGGCTCGATTGGAAACAAACCCTCCCGCCTGCGCAGTGCAGCTACGTGCTCGGCAATCCGCCGTTCATCGGCTCGAAATTCCAAAGCGCGGAACAACGTTCTGACATGGGTATCGTCACTGGTGAGTTGGAAAATGCCGGTCTGCTCGACTACGTATGCGGCTGGTATTTCAAAGCCGCCGAATACATCAAAGGCACAAAAATTGTTGTTGGTTTTGTCTCTACTAATTCCATCACGCAAGGCGAACAAGCGGGCCTGCTTTGGACTCCGTTATTCCAGCGTTTCGGAATCAAAATTCATTTCGGACACCGCACGTTTGCCTGGCAGAGCGAGGCGCGCGGCAAAGCCCATGTTCATGTGGTTATCATCGGCTTCGCCGCTTTCGACACACAGAAAAAATACCTCTTTGAATACGAAGCAGGGGAAGGGAGCGACGATGGCGATTCCTCGCTAGTCCGGGAGGAACCGCCAGAACGGGAGAATAAGATTGTCGTGACTGCGGTAGGCAAAAACATCAGCCCATATCTTATCGAAGGCTCTGACCTTGCCATCATGAGCCGCTCCAAGCCGCTTTGCGACGTGCCGGAGATGGGCATCGGCAACAAACCGATTGATGATGGCAACTATCTTTTCACGCCTGAAGAAAAAGCCGACTTCCTGAAGTTAGAACCTTCGGCCAGAAAATACTTCCAGCGCTGGATCGGTTCGGTGGAATTCATCAACGGCATTGAGCGCTGGTGTCTATGGCTGGGCGATTGTTCACCCGGCGAGCTTCGGCAGATGCCGCACGCACTTGAGCGTGTGGAAAACGTGCGGAAGTTCCGGCTAGCGAGCAAAAGTGCGCCGACCAACAAAATCGCGACGACGCCCACACGCTTTCATGTCGAGAACATGCCTGAGAGCACCTACTTGGTTGTGCCCAAAGTCAGTTCTGCACGGCGCAACTACATACCTATCGGCTTCATGCAGCCGAGGATTCTCGGCAGCGATCTTGTGCATATCGTTCCCGACGCCACGCCTTTTCATTTCGGCGTCCTGTCCTCCATGATGCACATGGCCTGGGTGCGGCAAGTTTGCGGGCGGTTGAAGTCGGATTATCGCTACTCGAACAGACTCGTTTACAACAACTACCCCTGGCCGGAGAACCCGACGGCGAAACAGCGCGCGGCGGTGGAAGTGGCGGCGCAAGCCGTGCTCGACGTGCGCGCCGAATATCTCGCGAAAGCTTTGACCCTCGCCGACCTCTACGACCCGCTCTCCATGCCGTTGCGCCTCGTCAAAGCCCACGCCAGCCTTGATCGCGCCGTCGATCTCTGCTACCGCCCGCAAGCCTTCGCCAGCGAACGCCAGCGCGTCGAATACCTCTTCGCCCTCTACGAAAAACTCACCGCCCCGCTCCTCCCCGCCGTCAAACCACGGCGAAGAAATTCCGGCTAATTGCCCCCGCTGGGCTACGCGCCGCCCGCGAGCCGCGCGAGGATGTCGCGCGCGAACCAGTCGCCGCTTTCCGCCAGCTCTGCGAGCAGCGCCTTGGCCCGCTCCCGCACCGCCGCGTGCGGATTGGCCAGCGCGCTTTCGCAGATGGCGTGATCGACGTAGCGCGCGAAGATCGCCTCCGCCTCTTCCGGCGTGGCTACCGCCAGCCGCGCGCCGAAGTCGGCACGGATTTTCGATTCGAGAAAGTGAATGTCCGCATTGTCGCTGTGGCGCTGGGTATCCTGCTTCGAGAGCAGCAGATCCACCGCATCGGGGAGATAAACGCCGTCTTCCTTGAGCGTGGCGCGCTGCCACATCTCGTCGAAGGCGTCCTCCGCGATCTCATTCGGGCGGCGGAAAATATCGAGCGGGCACTCCAGGCCAAGCACGCGCACCATGCCGATTTCATCGGCGGTCTGCGCGATTTCAGCTTCCGACTGAATGGCCGTCCAGTGCGGCAGCCGCGCGAGGCGCGTGCATGGGAAAGCCGCCACGGCTTCCGCGACCGCGTGTGCCCAGACTTCGGGCGACGCCATCGGCTCCAGCCACACGTCGGCATCCTTCGTCGCACGGGGCAGTCCGTGGGCGATGACGGCGAGGCCACCGAGCAGGACGACCCGGTGCCGCTGCGTCAGCCGCAGCACAAACGCGTCTAATTCCGGGGACCCCATTTTTCAGCCAGCGCCTGCACCTCCTGCGCGATCGCCCAGAGGTCTGAAACCGTTCGCGGATCGGCATTCCACGGCACGCTGTTGTCCGGCGTCTTTGGCCCGGCGGGGCGCGGCCCGCGGCGCTGGCGCATCAGCCGCCGCGCGACTTCTGCGCAGTATTCCTCCTGCACGCGGCGGATGGGCGGGCGGTAGCAGCGGAGAGGCATGGCGGAAATCTGCCATGCGACACGGGGGCTGGGAAAGCGGCGATTTCCGTGGCGTGCGGCGTGGTGCACACATCATGCCGACACGGCGCTTTCCTTCCGCGCTGCGCTTCGCTAACTCTCGCGCATGGCCCTCCTCGCGTCTGCAATCCCCGCCGCACAGTTCCCGTGGCTGGTCTGCGGGGCGCTCGGCGGCTACTTGCTGCTGATGCTCACGAACCCCGTGCGCGCGAGTCTGCGCGACGGTTTCCGCTGCGTCCGGCGCTACGCCACGCTGTGGATCACGCTCGGCGTTTTCGGCTTCGCGGGCGCGCTCTTTCAGCTTGCGCTGCGCTGCTACTACGCATCGGTGCTGCCTTTCGAGGAAAGGCCCGCCTTCGTCTGGATGCGCGCCGCGTGGCGCGATCCGAAACTGTGGCTCCACGGCTCGCCGGAATCGCTCTGGCACCTCCCGCCATTCGCCCTCCACGACGCCATCCGCGAGAGTCCGCTGCCCGCGCTGGAGTCCGTCGCGGGCATTTTCAACTGCGCCTTTTCCACCTTCCCCATCGCCGCGCTCGCCGCGCTGCTGCTGCTCGTGAACTGGCAGGGGCACCACACCGTCATGCGCCGCGCGCTGTGCCGGCGCTTCCGCGGGTTCGGCTGGCTCGTCTATGCCGGCGTGCTCGTCGCCGCGCTCGGTGCGCTCGCCAAACCCTGCCTGTATGTGGCTCCGCAGATCATCATCGCGTGGGGCGGCAGCCCGGCGGCGGAGCTGACGTGGTTCCAGTGGGCTCCGGTCGCTGCGTGGATCGGCTTTCTTTTCGAGTACCTCTTCGGCGTGTGCATGCAGATTTACCTCATCCTGCTCGCCTACGTCTGGGTGCGCGGGCTCACCTTCACGCACTCGCATCTGCTGGATTTCGCGATCCGCCGCTGCAGCTTCGTTTTGAAATGGGCGCTCGTCGTCATGCTCCTCAGCAGCGTCTTCATCGACCTCCCGCTCATCTTGAAAAACTTCCCCGCGTTCCAGTCGTGGTTCCCCGACAATGCCGAGGTCAGCGAAGGCCGCCAGCAGCTCGCGCGCACGCTGCTCACCATCATCCTGCTGTTTTCGTCCACGGTGCAAATCACGCTTGTTTTTCACAGCGAATCGCTGCTCAAGGCGCTGCGCGATCACCGGCACTTTGTCGCGCGCTACGTCTGGCCGTTCGGCTGGTTCCTGATCGTCGCGGCGCTGCATTTCTATCTGCTCCAGGTCGCGCTCGGGCTGGTGCTGCGCGGGGTCGGAGAGGAAACGGCGGCGGGCCTCGTGTGGTCGCTCGTCACGCCGTGGCTGCGCGCGATCATTGCGGCGTGGCTGCTCGCGAGCTGGGTCTGCCTTTTCAAACGCTGCGACACCGGACGCGCGGAGTCGGAAGAATGGATTCAGTTTTAGTGAGCGCGGAAATTTCCAACGTCCTCGAAATCCGCGCCGTCTCGTGCGCGAGCGGCTTTGGCCTGCCGGTGAGCGCGGAGTTTGCGCCCGCGCGTTTCCATGTGCTGCTCGGCGAGGCCGGTGGCGACAGCAGCGCGCTGCTCCGCGTGCTCGGGTTGCTCGATGTGCCGGAGTCGGGCGAGGTCGTCGTCGAAGGGCAGCCGACGCGGGCGCTCGACGAGGATGGCCGCGCGGAATTGCGCGCCCAGCGGTTTGGGTTTGTCTTCGCCGCGCCGTTTCTGCTCGCGTCGTTTTCCGTGATCGAAAACGTCGCCATGCCGCTTTTCAAAATCTCCCAGGTCGGGCCGGAGGAAGCGCGCCGCCGCACCGAGCGCCTGCTCGCTTTCACCGAGATGGCCGACGCCGCCGAGGCGGTGATCGACGACCTGACCCTGCGCGCGCAGTACCATGTCGCCGTCGCCCGCGGGCTGGCGAACGAGCCGGCGATCCTCGTGGTGGAAAATCTCGACGGCGCGCTCGCGGGCGAAGAGCTGGCAAATTTTGCGGCGCTGCTCCGGCGGGTACCCGCGGAGTTTGGGACGACGGTCATCGCCACGGCGTCGCCCGCGTTTGCGGTGGAAAAGGAAGACCGCGTGCTGGAGTTCGTGCGCGGCGTGATCGTGCGCGACTCCGCGCTCCAGCCGGAGCCGGAGGCGTGAGCAACGCCGACGCCGACGCCCGCGCCATCACCCGCGCGAGCAAGTCCAACCTCGCCCTCTCCTTCGTCTCGCTGCCGCGCGAGCGGCGCGCCGACATCACCGTTTTCTACGCGTGGTGCCGCGTCATCGACGACATCGCCGACGATCCCGGCGAGACCGTCGTCCACCGCCGCGCCGCGCTGGACCGCTGGAAAGAAGCCCTTGCCCAGCCCGTCGCCGGTGAATCCGCGCTCGCTGTGCCCGTCCGCGCGCTGATCGCGAAGTACCGGCTCGGCCTCGAAAACTTCCTCGAAATCATCGCCGGCGTGGAGATGGATCTCGACGCCGTGAGCTACGCGACATGGGACGATCTGCGGCTCTACTGCTACCGCGTGGCGAGTGCCGTCGGCCTCGTGAGCATCGAGATTTTCGGCTACCGCGACGCGGCGTGCAAAACCTACGCCGTCGAACTCGGCCTCGCGCTCCAACTCACGAACATCCTCCGCGATGTCGGCCAGGACTTTGCCAACGGCGGCCGCATCTACCTCCCGCGCGAAGACCTCGCCCGCTTCGGCTACACCGCCGCCGACCTCGCCACTGGAAACCGCAGCGACGCCTTCCTCGCGCTCATGCGCTTCGAGGCGGAGCGCGCCATCGCCTTCTATCGCAGCGCCGAAGCCGCGCTGCCGACCGCCGACCGCCGCACGATGGTCGCCGCCGAGATCATGCGCGCCGTCTATCGCCGCCTGCTCGACCGCATGCAGCGCACCGGCTTCCGCGTCTTCACCCAGCGCTATTCGCTGAGCAAGCTGGAGAAAATAGCGCTCATCGTGACGACCACGCTGCGGAGCAAATTCGGCGCACATTCCGCGCGTGCGCGCCTGTAGGGGAAGCTGCCAGCTTCCCCTACAGGCGCGCGACGCACGCGAATATTTTCCTGAACATCCGCCTCTTGCCTCCCGTCTGATTGCGACGAAAATCCACGCATCCTATGAAAAAATTCATCCCCACGATTTCACTCCTCCTCCTTGCCGCCTTCGCTTTCTCCGGCTGCGAAACCTCCGGCCAGAACGCGCTCCTCGGCGCGGCCACCGGCGCGGCTATCGGCGGCGCGCTGCATGGGCGCGGCGACCAGGCGCTGGCGGGCGCGGCCATCGGCGCGGCGGGCGGCTACCTCATCGGCAAAGCCGTTCAACACGACCGGCGGCGCGTGTACAGCGAGGGTTACTATGATGCGCGCAGCGACCGCGACTATGACCCGCGGGACGACCGTTATTCACGCGATGATCGCTACTCGCGCGACGACCGTTCCTATCGCGAAGACGATCGCCGCTATCCCGTCGGACGCCTCACCGGGCGCGGCGGTTTTGTGACGAGCCCGTACTATCCCTACAACCGCATCGACACCCGCGGCATCCCGCACGGTGCGCAGACGGTCGATCCGTCGTGCGACAAGATTTTCATCAATCCGTAGTCTCGCGCTCGCCGACGGTTTCGGCGGGCTGGAGCGCGCCCATGCGGCGGACTTCCGGCCATTTCCAAGCGACTCCGAGGACCACGAGGATGGTGCCGATGCCGCCGCCGATGACCGAGAGCACGGGGCCGAAAAGCGCGGCGGTGACGCCGGATTCGAGCGCGCCGAGTTCATTGGAGGAGCCGATGAAAATGTTGTTCACCGCGGAGACGCGCCCGCGCATCGGGTCGGGCGTGAGGAGTTGCACGAGGGTGTGGCGCACGACCACGCTGATATTGTCCGCCGCGCCCGTGGCGACGAGCGCGACGAGCGACAGCCAGAAGTTTTGCGAGAGGCCGAAGACGATCGTGGCGACGCCAAAACTCGCGACGGCATAGAGCATCGCCATCCCCGCGCGGCGCAGCGGCGGACGGTGCGCGAGCGCGAGCGCCATGAGCACCGCGCCGACGGACGGCGCGGCCCGCAGCCAGCCGAGACCGACCGCGCCGACGTGGAGGATTTGCTCCGCGAAAATGGGCAGCAGCGCAGTCGCGCCGCCGAGCAGCACGGCGAAAAGATCGAGCGTGATGGTGGCGAGGATGATCTTCGATTCGCGGACGAAGTGCAGGCCGGAGAACAAGTCCTGGAGCGGGTGGGCGCGGTGCGGGCTGATTTCCTGCGGGGCAGAAATCGGCAGGACAAAAGCCAGGCAGGCGAGCGCGCAGGCGGCGTCGATGGCGTAGGCCCACGGCACGCCGTAGGCCGCGATGAGCAGCCCGCCGAGCGCGGGGCCGACGATGCAGGTGAACTCGAAATTGCCGCTGTTCCACATGACCGCATTCGAGAGCGCGGCGCGCGGCACGAGGTTCGGAAAGAGCGCCCCACGCGCGGCCCAGCCAAAGGCGCGGGTCACGCCGTTGACGAAAAGCAGCGCGTACATGAGCGGCAGTGCGGGCTCGAAAACGACCCCGCTTTTCTCCCCGCACCACGCGGCCACGGCGTAGAGCCCGCGCACCGCGGCGGCAAGCGGCGCGACCGCGGGCACGGCGAGATGCTGGAGCGCGAGCACGGCCAGACCGAGGGACGCGAGCCCGGTGACGAGCTGCGTGGCGAGGATGATGGTCTTGCGGTTCCAGCGATCCGCGGCGAGGCCCGCGGGGATCGAAAGAAAGACGATGGGCAGCGCGCCCATGAGGCCGACCAGACCGAGCGCGGTGGCCGAGTGCGTGCGCTGGTAAATCTCGTAGCCGATGGCGATGCCGAGCACCTGCCGGCCAAAGGACGAGATGAGATTGCCCACGGCGTAGCAGCGGTAATCCGCCGAGCGGAAGGCAGCGTACGGATCGCGCTTCGGCGCGGGCGGGTCGGCGGGCATGGAGGGCGGAGGGTTGGGGAGCGAGGGGAAAAGGGGAAGTGGAAAAAGGCGTGGGGCTTTGGGCGGTCTTCATCTCCTTCTCCTCCCCGTGTTTAGAAAAAGAAGAAGATGAAGAAGGAGAAGGAGATGAAGGCGTGAGCACTTTCCACTTTCCCTTTCACCTGCCGCTTTCCACATTCCGCGACCTTCCCGCTTTCTTATGAAATACCGCACTTATCTCCTCTTCGGCGCTCCTGGCAGTGGCAAAGGCACGCAGGGCAAAATCCTCGGCGCGATCCCGCGTTTCTTTCACTGCGCGTGCGGCGATGTCTTCCGGCAGCTCGATACGCGCACGGCGGTCGGCCAGGCCTTTCTCGAATACTCGAGCAAGGGCGAACTCGTGCCCGACGAGATCACGGTGAAGCTGTGGATGGCGCGCATCGGCGACATGGTGGGCTCGCACACCTTCAAGCCGGACATTGATTCGCTCGTGCTCGATGGCATCCCGCGCAGCGTGCGCCAGGCCGAAGTCATGCGCGACATGATCGAGGTGCAGCGCGTTTTTCACCTCTCGTGCCCGGACCGCGAGGCGCTCGTCTCGCGGCTGAAAAAGCGGGCGCTCAAGGAGAACCGTTTCGATGATGCGAACGAGGAGACGATCCGCCAGCGGCTCGCGACGTACGACGAGGAATCGAAGCCCGTGCTGGCCTTTTACGGGCCGCAGATGGTCAAGGACATCGACGCCACGCAGACGCCGGTGAAGGTGCTGATGGATATTTTGCAGGCGGTGAATGAGTGATGCGCACCGTCTTCATGGGCACGGGCGAGATCGGCGTGCCTGCGTTTCGCTGGCTGCTCGACTCGCGCGAGTGCGAAGTCGTGGCCGCGGTGACGCAGCCGGACAAGCCCGCGGGGCGGAAGCTGGAGCTGCGGGCGTCGGCGATCAAACAGCTCGCGCTGGAGCGGGGCGTGCCGGTTTTGCAGCCGGTGAAAATGCGCGCGGCGGAGGCGGTCGCGGAGATCGTGGCGCTGCGGGCGGACGTAATCGTGGTCATGGCCTACGGGCAGATTTTGCCAAAGGCGGTGCTCGAGGCGGCGCGGCTGGCGTGTCTGAATTTGCATGCGTCGCTGCTGCCGCGGTGGCGCGGGGCGGCGCCTATACAGGCGGCGATTGAGGCCGGTGATTCCGCGAGCGGCGTGACCGTGATGTACATGGCCGAGGGGCTCGACACCGGCGACATCCTGCTCAGGCGCGAGACGCCGATTTCCGCGACCGACACGGGCGGCGCGCTGCACGACCGGCTCGGCGTGATCGCCGCGGAGGCGCTTTCGGAAGCCATGCCGCTCGTCGCGGCAGGAAGTGCGCCGCGTTTTCCGCAGGACGAAGTGCAGGCGAATTACGCGCCGAAGCTGACACGCGAAAACGGGCTCATCGACTGGCGCGCGACCCCGGCGCAAATCGACCTCCGCATCCGCGCGATGAACCCGTGGCCGGCGGCGCACACTTTTCTCCCGACGCCCGTCGGGCCGCGCCAGCTCAAGGTCTTCGGCGCGTCCCTCGAAGATTTGACCGGGCAGCCTGGCGAGGTTCTGCGCGCGGACGACTCCGGCTTGCTCGTCGCGGTGAACGGCGGTGCCGTGCTGCTGTGCGAGCTGCAACTCGAAGGCAAACGCCGCATGGCGGCGGGTGAATTTTTGCGCGGACACGGCATCACACCCGGCACGGTGCTCGGATAAATGGCCCGCCTTTCCGCCACCCAGCGCCAGCTCGACGACCTCGTCGCCCGTCTCCGCGCCTGCACGCTGTGCCCGAAGATGCACCGGCCGGCGGTCTCCGGCGGCGCGGTCGTCAGCCGCGTGATTTCCGTCGGCCAGGCACCGGGGACGAAAGAGCCGGTGCTCGGCCGGCCCTTCGCGTGGACGGCGGGAAAGACGCTCTTCGGCTGGTTCCACCGCGCTTGCGGGATGAGCGAGGCGGAGTTTCGCGCGACGATTTACATGGCGGCGGTGTGCCGCTGTTTCCCCGGAAAAAACGCGGCGGGCGGCGACCGCGTGCCGGACGCGCAGGAGATCTTGAACTGCGCGCGCTGGCTCGGTACCGAGATCGCGCTGCTGCGGCCCACACTTGTCATCCCGATTGGCAAATTGGCGATCCAACAGTTCATCGCCTTCGACAAGCTGACCGACGTGATCGGCAAAAAAATGCCGGTAGTTTTTGGCGGGCACGCCTTCGACATCGTGCCGCTCCCGCATCCCAGTGGCGCGTCGCCGTGGCATCGGATGGAGCCGGGCAAGACGCTGCTCGATCAAGCACTGAGGCTCATCGTCCGCCACTCTGCGTGGCCGCAGCTCTAAGAGGATGTACCGAAACTTCAAACAGCGTGTCATCCCGAGCGGAGCGCAGGAGGAAAGGCGGGCGCAGCGCAGTCGAGGGATCTCGGCGGTTCGTTCCAGCGCCATACGTTAATGAACCACCGGGGTCTGCCGCCTGCCACGAAACCCACCGGCGTCTCGCGGACTCGGCTCTCGACTGCGTTCCGTCCCGCCTGCGCCCGCTCGGGATGACACGCTTTTGCGTTTCGGTCCACCCTCTCACACCTCGATCCCCAGCCGCTTCATTTTCCCATAAAGCGTGGGGCGGTGGATGCCGAGAATCTGCGCCGCCTTTTTCTTGTTCCCATGCGTCTGCGCGAGGGCCTGGAGGATGGTCTGCTTCTCGTGATCCTCCAGATTCAGCGCCGTCGCCGGCGAAGCGATCGCGGCGGCCTGGAGCGCGGGCGGGAGCTGGATTTCGCGCGGCAGTTGCCTGAGCGTGACGGTGTTGTTGTCGGCCAGCACGACGGCGTACTCGATGGCGTTTTGCAGCTCACGGATGTTGCCCGGCCACGAGTAATTGATGAGCGCGTCGAGCGCCTCCGGCGTGAGCGTCGGTTCGGGCTTGCCGACCTGCTGGGCAAAGCGCCCGACGAAGAGCGTGATGAGCGCCGGGATGTCCTCGCGCCGGTCGCGCAGCGGCGGGATGTAAATCTGAAAGGTGTTCATCCGGTAGTACAAATCCTGCCGCAGCGCCCCGGTGCGCACGGCCTCGGAGATCGGGCGGTTCGTCGCGGCGACGAGCCGGAAATTTGCCGACACCGTTTTCGTGCTCCCGAGCGGACGGTACTCGCGCTCCTGCAGCACCCGCAAAAACCGCGTCTGCAGCTCCGCCGGCATGTCCGCTATTTCATCGAGAAAAAGCGTGCCGCCCGCGGACTCGGCGATCATGCCGGGAAAGTCGGCCACCGCGCCGGTGAATGCCCCTTTGGCATAACCGAAAAGCTCGCCCTCGATCATGTTCGCGGGAAAAGCCGCGCAGTTCAGCTTCACCAGCGGGCCGCGCACGCACTTGCTCAGGCGGTGGATTTGATTGGCGAGCACCTCCTTGCCCACGCCGCTCTCGCCGAGCAGCAGCACGTTCGCCTCGGTCGGCGCGACTCGTTCGAGCAACCCGTGGACTTCCTGCATCGAGCGGCTTTTGACGACGGGCATGAGCTGCCGCTCGGCCTTTTCCAGCGCGCGGGAAAGGTGCTGCTTTTCCTCGCGCAGCGTCACGGTTTCCTGCTCGAGTTTCCGCTGGTCGAGCGCGCGCCGGATGAGGCTGAGCAGCTCCTCGGGCGCGTAGGGTTTGCTGATGAAATGAAACGCGCCCTGCTTGATGGACTCGATGGCATTGGCCAGCGAGTCCTGCGCGGTGAGGATGATGACCTGCGTCTGCGGCAGCTCGTGCATCACGTCGTGCAGCACCTCGAGTCCCGGGCGGTCGGGCAGGCCGAGGTCGAGCAGCACGAGATCGGGCGCGACTTTGCGAATCATGGCCAGACCCTCGGCGGCCGTGTGGGCCATGTGCGGCTCGAAGTGGTTGCGTTCGAGCAGCCCTTCGAGCGTGAGGAGGATCGGGCGCTCGTCATCCACGACGACGATCTTGGGATGGGCGCGCGAGTTCATTACGCGAGGGGGAGAAAGACGCGCGTGGTGAGCTGCGCGGACGCCGCGTCATGCGCAAACTCCACGCCGCCCCCGTGCGCGGCGAGCAGCCGCCGCGCGTGGAAAATCCCGAGCCCGTGGCCGCCGGGGCGCGTGGAGACGAACGGCTCACGGCCCCACGTCGCGGGCGCGGAGGGCAGCGCGGCGTGGTGCTCGCGCAGCTCGATTTGGAAACGTCCCGCCTTTGCCGAGGCGTGCGCGGTCACGGGTTCGCCGCGCTCCTGAAAATGCGCGGCGTTTTGAAAAATCTCGCCGAGCGCGGCGGAGACCATCTCGAAGTCGAGCGGGATGGCCTCATCCGCCAGATCCTGTGTCCAGGCCACTTGCGGGGCGAAATCGGGCAGCGTCTTCGCGAGCCGCGCGCGGAAATCCTCCACGAACATCTGCGCCGGATACTCGATCAGACTTGGCTGGGTGACGCGGAACCGCGCGGAGAACCGCCGGAGGGAATGCGTGTTTTCCGCGATCATGCCGCGCAGGCGTTTCAGTTCACGGGCGGCGTCGGAAAGGTCTTCGGGATCACGCAGCAGTTCCGCCACGTACGCGGACTGGAGTTCCAGCGCGTTGAAGCCGTTGCGCACGTCGTGCGTGAGCTGGCGCGCCATCACGGCCACGCGCTCGAAGGGCACGAGGACGTTCGGGGCGGGCAGCTCGGCAGCGCTCATTTTAGGCGAGCGCAAAGGTGTCCGCGCCGGGCGTGGCGGCAGGCGCGGTTTTCACGCGGGCGTCATTCGCGGCGAGGTGCGTGAGCGCGTGGTACACGGCCTCCGCGTCCTCGCTGAGCGAGGCGCTGATTTGCGCCGCGGTCTGCGGCTGCGCGGAGAGTGCGGCCTTCGTTTTCGCGAGCAGTTTCAGCACGCCCGCCGCAGCTTTTTTCCCGGCCTCCACACCGGGCTGGTGGTAGGCGTTGATGTTCACGAGCGTGGCGTAAAAGCCGACCGCGCGTTCGTAGAGCGCGATGAGCGCGCCGACGCTGGACGGCGTGACGGACGGCAGACTGACGGTGATGGAATCGCGCCCGCCTTCGTAAAGAGCCGTGCGGGTGCCGCGGAGAAAACCTTGCAGGAAATCCGCGGTCGCCGCGCCCGGCTCGACCTCGATGGATGCGCCGTCGCGGCCTTTGCGCACCTCGATGAACGTCGTGAAAAAATTGTGCACGCCGTCGCGGAGCTGCTGCACGTAGGCGTGCTGGTCGGTCGAGCCTTTGTTGCCATAGACGGCGATGCCTTGGTTCACCTTTTCCCCGTCGAGATCGAGTTCCTTGCCGAGCGATTCCATGACGAGCTGCTGGAGGTATTTTGAGAAAAGGACGAGCCGGTCTTTGTACGGCAGCACGACCATGTCTTTCTCCCCTCGCCCATGGCCAGCGCAGTGCCACATGAGCGCGAGGAGCATCGCAGGATTTTTGAGCGTGTTGGTGGTGCGCGTCCACGCGTCCATCGCCGCCGCGCCGTCGAGCAGCGCCTGCATGTCAAGCCCTTGCAGCCACAACGGCACGAGGCCGACGGCGCTCATCACGCTCGTGCGCCCACCGACCCAGTCCCACATCGGGAACCGCACCAGCCAGCCGCCCGCGGTCGCGTATTTGTCCAGCGCCGAGCCCGCGCCCGTCACGGCGACCGCGTGCTTTCCAAAATCCAACCCGGCCTTTTGATAAGCCGCCTCCGCCTCCAGCATCCCGTTGCGTGTTTCCGCCGTGCCGCCGCTTTTCGAGACGACGACGACGAGCGTGTGCTCCAGCCGCGGGGCGAGCGCGGTGAGCACGCGGTCCATGCCCTGCGGGTCGGTGTTGTCAAAAAAGTGGAGCGCGAGCCGGTCGTCTGCGGTGCCGAGCGCGTCGCTGAGAAACTGCGGCCCGAGCGCGGAGCCGCCGATGCCGATGAGCAGCGCGTCGGTGTAGCGCCCGCTGGCATGCACCTTGGCGGCGAACTCCTTGATCGCCGCGTTGCAGTCCTCGATTTCCTCGGTCAGCGTCCGCTGTGGCGCGAGTTGCGGCGCGCGCAGCCAGTAGTGGCCGACCATGCGGCCTTCATCGGGGTTGGCGATTGCGCCTTTTTCCAGTGCCGCCATCGCGGCGAAAGCGCGCTGCGCGAGCGGCTCCATCTTTGGGAGAAAATCGTCCGCGAACCGCATGCGCGAAATATCGAGGGAAAAGCCGGACGCCGCGTCGCGGAGGAAATACTGCTGATAGCGATCCCAAAGTGAACTCATAAGCAGGTGATGGCAGCAAACGCCCGCCGTGGTGTCGAGCCGGGAAGTCGCAGCGGGGCCAGGCTGGTGTCCAAATCCAACCCTTAATTCAAAGGCATTCACAATCTGGGATTTTTCTGGCGAACGGAGATGAGCGCTCCCAATCGCGTGTCATCCTGAGCGAAGCGGAGGCGGAAAGGTGGGCGCAGCGCAGTCGAAGGATCTCGGCGGTCCAATGACGCAGAGCGCTGGATCGAACCGCCGGGGTCCTTCGACTCCGTTCCGTCCCACCTTCGCCCGCGACGGAACTCCGCTCAGGATGACCGAGTTTTTTACCTGCCTACGGCTGCACTTTCAGCGTGCCGCGCATGATGTGGCAGTGGCCGGGGAAGGTGCAGAAATACGGGTAGTCGCCGGGCGTCTTGGCGTCGAATTTGAGGACTTCGGTTTCGCCGGGGTTGAGGAGTTTCGTGGCCTGCAAAATGTCGGCGATGGAGGGGATGTAGTTCTTCGCGATGGCGTCGGGCTGGGCGGCCATGCCGTCGGCGGCGGTGCAGCATTTCTCGATGCTGCCGGGTTTGACGACGACGAGATTGTGCTGGAGTTGGTCGGCATTGGTGAAGACGAGGGCGATGGGCCGGCCGGCGCTGGCGGTGACGTTGAGCACGTCGTATTTCAGACCCTCCTCGGCTTTGATGCGGATGATCTGGTGCGTCTTGGCGAGGGCTTCGAGATTTTCGGCGACCTTGGGTTTGGCGGGGTTGCGGAGGCCGTCGGCGATGGTGCGGGCGGGGGCGCTGGGCTTCGACGCCAGGAGCGTGTTGAGCGCGGTGAGCTGGGTGGGCGTGGCGAGGCGGGCGAAGGTGCGCGCGATGGCGGTGAGGTCGCCGCCACCACCCGCGCCACCGCCGGGGCCGGATGCGCCGACTTTGGTGCAGGCGATGTCGTCGAACCATGCGGTGCCAGTGCTGATGCCCCAGCCGCCGAAGAGCAGGTTGAGCGAGATTTTGTCCTGCTTGCCGGTGCTGATTTTGAAGGACACCTGCTGCCAGTCGCTCGTGCCGGTGACGGGCGAGGACTTGGGCTGCGCGCCGTTGAGCGCGTGGATTTCGAGCAGCGCGCCGGTCGCGCCTTTGACGTTCTCGGTTTTGATCCAGCCGGAAAGGAGGTAGTCGCTGTCGGGCTCGACGGCGATGTCCTGATACCAGCTCGTGTCGGCTCCGGCGGTGCTGGAAACTTCGAGGCACGAGCCGCCGGTGCGGCCTTTTTTCACGACGGCGGGCGTGGCCGTGCCGGTGTAGTGGCGCGTCTGCCAGTCGGCGGCGGTGGGCGCGGTTTCGATGTCGCCGTTTTTGAGCAAATTCGGCGCGGGCGCGGCCGGTGCGGCAGCAGGATCGGCGGCGAGCGGCACCGCGCCGTTGAGCACGGCACCGAGGTAGCCGTTGGCGTGGCGGCTGGCGGCGATGGTCAGCGCGGTGGTGAGGTTCTTGTCTTTGGCGAACGCGGGCTCGTCCTTGAGTTTGAAAAGTTCTGCGCCCACGAGGTCGCTCGGCGGCTGGTCGGCGAGAGCGAGCAGGGCGGTGAGGCGGACGAGCGGCTGCTTGTCGGCGAGCGCGCCGGCGTCGAGGATGGCCTGCGCGCTCTGCATGGAACGCGGGAGGATTTGCAAAGCCGCGCGGCGCACTCCGGCGGCGGGATGCTTGAGCGCGGCGGTCACGGTTTCGAGATCGGCGGCACCGAGTCCGTGTAGCGCCCAGAGCGCGTGGAAAGCTGCGCCAGCGACGCCGATTTCATCCATCGCGGGATCGGCGGCGAGCGCCTTCAGCGCGGGGACGACATCCAGTTTCGCGCGCTCGACGAGCAGCCGCTGGGCGTGCGTGCGCCAGAGCAGGTTGTCGCTTTTCAGCGCGGCGAGGAGCATCGGCGCGTCGTCCTTCGAGAGGCGGAATTGTTTCGAGGGCGTCATCCCGCGCCACCCGAGCCGCCAGATGCGCGCGCGCTGGGTGTCGCGCAGGTCGGAGATGAAGGCGTTGCCGTGGCCGGTTTTCCCCGCGAAGCCGCCGCGGTCGGGGCTGGGTGTGGGGTTGTGCTGGATGATGAAGCTGTAAAAATCGCTGATCCAGATCGCGCCGTCGGGGCCGGTCTTGGCGGAGACGGGCGCGAACCATTCGTCGTCGCTGGACATGAGATTCCAGCCGTTCGCCGTGGTGAAACTGGTGCCCGCGGGATCGACGAGGCCTTTGTACAAAACGTGGCACGTCGGCTCACACATCAGCGCCACGCGGTTCCAGAACTCCTTCGGGAAAGCGCGCGCGGTGTAGAAATTGTGCCCGGCTTCCGCGGTGAAGCCGCCCATCACATCGACCTGCCGGATGCGCTCCATGAGCAGCGGCACTTTGCGGTTCGTGTCGATGCCGGCGATCGGCGGCGCTTCGAGGCCTTCCACCATGTCGTAGTAGCGTTTCGCGATGGCCATGTAGATGGACGGCTGGTTGTTCGCGGTGCTGCCGAAGACGTCGCCGTTTTCGTTGAAGGCGAAGCCCCAGGTATTGTTCGAGCTTTTGCCGAGGTATTCGAGTTTCGAGCCGTCGGGTTTGAAGCGGTAAAAGCCTTGGCCGAATTTCACCCGCTCGCCACCGACCTCGCCATCGAAGCCCGCGTAACCCATGCACCCGTAAATCCAGCCGTCGAAGCCGTAGTGCAAATTCGACGGGCCCGCGTGCGTGTCGCCGGTGCCCCAGCCGGAGAAAAGGATGCGGCGCTCATCGGCGTGGCCGGTGCCCTTTGTGTCGCGGAGGAAAAGCGTGTGCGGCGCCTGCTGGACGATGATCCCGCCATTCGCAAAGACGAGCGAAGTCGGGATGCTCAGGTCGTCCGCGAAGACGGTGGCCTTGTCGAGTTTGCCGTCGCCGTTGGTGTCTTCGAGGATGCGGATGCGGTCGTGCCCGCCGGTGTCGGTGCGCTCGTTCGGGTAGTCCACGGTTTCCACGACCCAAAGCCGCCCGCGCTCGTCCCAGTCCATATCAATGACGTTGGCGATGGCCGGCTCGCTCGCCGCGAGCGTCAGCTCCGCATCGACGGGAATCGCGATGTGCTTGCGCGATTCCGCGGGGTCGAGCGGGAGCTGGTACTGCGGCGCGGGCGTGCGCTTTTCGTAGTTGGGCACGCTCTTCGTCGCGTCGTACTGGAAAGGTTTGATCGCCAGCGCGGTGAGTTGCTGCGCAGCAGCGTCGCCGATGGCCCACATGATTCCGCGGCGCACGAGTTCCTGGAAACCGTCGTTGCCAAAGGTGCGCTCGTCGTGCCCATACGCGGTGTAGAAAACGCGGCCTTTGCCCTGCGTGCGCACCCACGTCCAAGGCTCCTGCTCGCGCACCTGGAGCACGGTGCGGTCATTGGAAAGCGTGTCGTGGACGTAGGTTTCGTCCCACGTTTTGAAACCCGTGAAACCCGCCATGACCGGGTGCGTCGGCGCGGTGATCTTCGTCTCAAACTCGCCGGTCTGATGACTCTTGAACCGCCCGCCGACGAGCGCGATGAAGCGCGGCGAATTGCCAAAACACGCCGACGCGCAATGCAGCGGCACGAAGCCGTGACCGCTCTCGACGTAATCAATGAGCGCCTTTTCCTGCTCGGGCGTGATCTTCTCGTGGTTCGCGTAAAGGATCAGCCCGTCGTATTTCGCGAGCGTCGCGGGGTTCAGGTCGGCGAGATTTTCCGTGTAGGTCAGGTCGATGCCGTGCGTGCCGAGCGCGGGCATGAACTGGAAGAAACGGTCGGCGGGCTTGTGGTGGCCTTGATCGCCTAGGAACAGCATCTCGATGCGGCGGCCCGCGGCGAAGCTGTGAAGGGTGAGCGCGAGCAGCGCGAGGAGGGAGAGGAACTTTTTCATAGCGGGGCGAAAGGGTAACGCTTCAACCCGCGAGGGGGATGAGATTTTGCGTATTTCGCGTGAGCTATTCCCGCCCATCATGATGGCGCACAGCGCGCCGCCATCCACCCCCGTCCGCGCTACTTCGCGGGCGCGTCGGGCGCTTTTTCCGGCACCGCGGGTTTTTCCGCGGCGGGCGCGGGGGCATCCGGCTTTGCCTCCGGCGCGGGTGCTGCGGGTGCCGCCTCGGAGGCGGGTACGGGCTTCGCGTCCGCCGGAGCCGCGCCGTCCTTTTTCTCCTCGATGGCCTTCTTGATCACATCCTGCAACTGCTGCGCATCCGCCGGCGACGGCGTGGCCGGTGCCGCCGGCACGGGCAGCGCGCCGAGGCGGTCCTTATACCCGCTCTTGCGCGGCGCTTTCACGTAGAGAATGGAGAGCCCGAGCGAGAGCGCGAAGAAGATGCAGCCGAGCCAGCGGGTGATGGTTTGCAGGACGTTCGTGGTCTGCGCGCCGAAGAGATTGTCCGTCATGCCGCCCCCGAAGGCCGCGCCGAGACCCTCGTTTTTCGGGCGCTGCATGAGCACGAAAAGCACGATGAGCAGCGACACCAATACATGGACCACGAGGAGGATATTGATGAGGATTTGCATGCGGGGCGCGGAATATGGGGGGAAACGCCCCGGCTGTAAAATGGAAGTTTCGCCCCCAAAGCAGCCAGTGCTTCAGCCCAAAGTTCCGCCGATTGGGGGGGTTGAGTAGGAACTAAAGTCCAAGCTACTTTCCCCGCCATGCCCTCCCTCCGCCGTCTCCTCGCACTCGCACCGCTGGCTTTTTCGCCCGCACTGGCGGGCGATTTGCCGCCGGTGAATTTCGGACGCGAGGTGCTGCCGATCCTCTCGGACAAATGCTTTTTCTGCCACGGCCCTGACGAGAAAAAGCGCAAGGCGGGCCGGCGGCTCGACACGCTGGAAGGCGCGACGGCGGAGAAGGACGGCGTCATCGCCGTGGTGCCGGGAAAGGTGGACGCGAGCGAGCTGGTCACGCGCATCTTTTCGACCGACCCGGAGGAAATCATGCCGCCGCCGAAAGCGAACAAGACGCTGACCCAGCCTCAGCGCGAGACGCTAAAACGCTGGGTGGCGGAAGGCGCGAAGTGGGGAAAACATTGGGCGTTTGAAAAGCCGGAGCGCCCCGAGGTGCCGAAAATCGAAGGCGCGGCGAATCCCATCGACGCCTTCATCCGCGCACGGCTCGCGAAGGAGGGACTGAAGCCATCGCCCGAAGCCTCGCGCGAAACGCTCATCCGGCGCGCGTCGCTCGATCTCACCGGGCTGCCGCCGATGCCGGAAGAGGTGGACGCCTTCCTCGCAGATCAAGCACCCGCGGCCTTCGAGCGCGTGGTGGATCGTCTGCTCGCCTCGCCGCACTACGGCGAACGCATGGCGCTGCCGTGGCTCGACGCCGCGCGCTACGCGGACTCCAACGGCTTCCAGCAGGACGGGGACACGCACCAGTGGATCTGGCGGGATTGGGTGGTGCGGGCGCTCAACGCGAACATGCCGTTCGACCGCTTCACCATCGAGCAACTCGCCGGCGACCTTCTGCCCGACGCCACGCTCGACCAGCAGATCGCCTCCGCTTTCAACCGCAACCACATGCTCAACGGCGAAGGCGGCGCGATCCCCGAGGAGCAGCGCAACGTCATCCTCTTCGACCGCGTGGACACCACGGCCACGAACTGGCTCGGCCTCACCGTCGCCTGCGCGCAATGCCACGATCACAAATTCGATCCCATCAAACAGCGCGACTACTACTCGCTGATGGCCTTCTTCAACAACGTGCCCGAGAGCGGCACGCCCACCGGCAGCGGGCAGTACCGCATCGCCGATCCCGCGGTCACCGCCGGCACTCCCGATGAATTGGCCCAGCTCAAAACGCTCGAAGTCGCGGCGGTGACCGCTGTGCAGGACGAGAAAAAACAGGCGGATGCACCGGAAACGGAAACGGCTTTTGCCGCGTGGGAAAAAACGCAGCCGGACGCCGCGGCCGTGGTGTGGACACCGTTGCGCCCGCTCAGCGCCGAGGCCGGCGACGGCGTCACGCTCACCGTGCAGGACGATCTCTCGATTTTCGCCACCGGGCCGCGTCCTGACAAAACGAACTACACCCTCACGCTGCCGGGCGTGAAAGGGCTCACCGGATTTCGCATCGACACCATGCCCGACGACCGGCTGCCCTCGAAAGGCGCGGGCCGCTCGGACAGCGGCAATGCCGTGCTCACCCGCCTGCGCTTCAGCGTGGGCGAAAAGAAGACGCTCTTTTCCGCCGCCACCGCGGACTACTCGCAGAACGGATTCTCGCCCGGCGGGGCGATCGACGAAGACCCCAACACGGCGTGGGCCTTTTATCCCGACACGGCCAAACCGCACTTTCTCGCCGTGCAACTAGCGGAACCGCTCGCCACGCCGGAGAGCGCGCTGCTCACGCTGCGGTTCGAGTTCCAATCCGCGAATACGAAGCATCAGTTGGGGCGCTTTCGCATTTCCGCCACCACCGACGCGCAGCCCCTGGGCCGCACGGGTCTGCCCGCGGAGATTGCGGCGATTTTGAAAAAGGACGCCGCTACCCGCAGCCCGGACGAGGGGAAAAAACTGCGCGCCCACTTCATCACCAGCAACCCACCCGCTGCGCTGGCCGCCGTGCGCAAGAAAAAAGAGGCCGCTGAAAAGATGCTCGCAGATTTCCGCAACGCCCTCCCGCGCGTCATGGTCATGTCCGACGCCAAGCCGCGGCAGACCACGATCCTCGACCGCGGAAACTATCTCGCGCCGAAAGACCCGGTGCCCTCCGCCACGCCCGCCTTTCTCCCGACGCCCACGCCGGACGGCCCCATGAACCGCCTCGCCCTCGCGCGCTGGCTCGTCAGCACGGAGCAACCGCTGACCGCGCGGGTCATCGTGAATCGTTACTGGCAGACGTTCTTCGGGCTCGGGCTGGTGCGCACGAGCGAGGATTTCGGCGTGCAAAGCGAGCAGCCAATCCAGCGCGAATTGCTCGACTGGCTGGCTGTGGAATTTCGCGAAAGCGGGTGGGATGTGAAGCGGCTGCACCGGCTCATCGTCACCAGCGCCACCTACCGGCAGACCAGCGCCGTCACCCCGCAGCTTCGCGAGCGCGACCCGGAGAACCGCTTGTATGCAAGGTCTTCGCGCTTCCGCCTGCCCTCGCTCATCATCCGCGACCAGGCGCTCGCGGCCAGCGGGCTGCTCGTCCGCACGCTCGGCGGCAAGCCGGTTTATCCCTACCAGCCCACGACGATCTGGGACTCGCTTGCCATCACCAAGGAGCGCGATTTCACCTACCCGCAATCGACCGGCTCCGACCTCTACCGCCGCAGCCTCTACACCTTCTGGCGGCGCACCGTCGCGCCCTCAAACATCTTCGACGCCTCCGTGCGCAACGTCTGCAAAGTCCGCCTCGGCGCGACCAACACCCCGCTCCACGCGCTGACCACGCTCAACGACCCGACCTACATCGAAGCCGCCCGCACTCTCGCCGCGCGGGCCATGCGCGAGTCCGGCCCCGAGCCGGAAAAACGCCTCGCCTTCGCCTTCCGCCGCGTCCTTGCCCGCTGGCCCGATGCCGCCGAAACCCAGCTTCTCCGCACCAGCCTCGACAAACAGCTCGCCAAATTTTCCGCCGACCCGAGAGCCGACGAACTCTTTCTCAAAACCGGTGCGACCCCACGCGACGCCGCCCTCGACATCCCGCAGCACGCCGCCCTTACCGCCGTCTGCCTCGGCATCCTGAACCTCGACGAAACGCTGACCAAAGAATGAACCGTCCCCGCTCAATTCGTCGCCAGCCCCTCCAGTTTCGCCAGCTTCCGCGCCTTCGTATCAAACGTCCAAAATGTGTCGCACCCCAGCGCCAGCGCCGAAGCGACGTGCAAGATGTCGTAGGTGCGAAAGCCGTATCGGGCCGTGTGGCGATGCGCCAGTTTCTCGAACTCCGGCTCCAGCGAATCAATGGTCAGCGGACTGGTGCGCGTAACGGCACCAAGCCGCAGCTCTTCAAAAAAAGCGTCCTCCGCCAGCAGGATATGTTCGGGCGTGAGCCGGAGAACCTGGTTTCCTTTTCTCGCCTCGAAAAAAAGGCGCTGCAGCGCATTCGTGAATTCCATCCTGAGCAGCGCGGTCACCGGCAATCGGGAACCGTGCGACTTCCGCAATTCCTCCATCATGGCCAGCGCGTCGGCGGTCTGCCCGAGTTGCAGGTGCGCGGCTGTGAAAACATTAGTGTCCGCGTAGGGCTTCATTCCTCGCCCGCGATGATGCGGTTGATGCGCTCCATCTCACTGGGTGCCGGCGGCACGTACCCCGCCGCCTTCATGCGCGCATGGTGTCTTTCCATCCGCTCCATGAAACTCAGCCCGGGATCGACAGTCGCGGGACTCTCCGCACGGAGCGAATACGCGCGCCCGTCGCGGGTCTGGATGCGCACCGAGCCGAATTTGTCGCACGCCTTGAGAATCTTCGCCGGCTGGCGGTTCAAATCGCGCGCGGTGAAGATGGTTGGCCGCGCCTTGGCGCGAACCGCTTTTTTCTTCGCAGGTTTGGTCAGCGTTTTCATGTCTGACCTATGTCTGACATGACCTGCCGGCGCAATCCCTTTTCACCACCATGAACCCGCTCCTCGAAAACCAACTCCTCACCACGCGCCGGCAGTTCTTTGGCCGCGCGGCCACGGGCATCGGCGTCGCCGCGCTGTCGGCGCTTTTGAAAGGGAACGCTGCCGCTGCGCTCGCGCCGTCGGCCAGCGGCGGGCCGCTTACCGGCCTCCCGCATTTCGCGCCGAAGGCGAAGCGGGTGATCGTGCTCTGGCAGGGCGGCGGGCCGTCGCAGGTCGATCTTTTCGACTACAAGCCGAACCTCGAAGCCATGCGCCTCCAGGAGCTGCCCGAGTCCGTCCGCGCCGGCGCGCGGCTCTCGACGATGACCGCCTCGCAAAAAGGCTACCCCATCCTCCCCGCGATCAAGCCCTTCAAACAGTACGGCCAAAGCGGGCGCTGGCTGAGCGAGATGCTTCCGCACACCGGCTCCATCGCCGACGAAATCTGCCTCGTCCGCTCGATGCAGACCGACGCCGTCAACCACGCGCCCGGCGTCACTTTCTGCCTCACCGGCTCGCAAATCCCCGGCCGCCCGAGCATGGGCGCGTGGGCCAGCTACGGCCTCGGC
>JAYVNN010000537.1:0-8712 GCA_043758435.1 Chthoniobacter sp. | reverse complement strand
TGAATAATACGGGCGAGACGCTGCGGCTGCGGAATCTGAACAGCCGGATCATGGACGAGGTGACGTATGACAATGGGAATGACTGGCCGCTCGGGGCGGACGGCTCGGGCGCGGCGCTGGCGCGGCGGAGCGCGGGGGCGCAAAGCGGGGCGGCGGCGTGGGTGGCGAGCACGCAGCTCGGGGGGACGCCGGGGTTGAAGAATTTCGGGGAGGCGACGGATTTTCCGACGGTGACGACGCTCGTGGCGCTGAATGCCGCGTGGAAATATCGCGACGACAATGTGGCGCAGGCGGCAGCGTGGACGGGGCTGCTTTTCGATGACAGCGCGTGGCTCAGCGGCGGCGCGCTGCTGTATGCCGGGAGTCCGAATGTGACGGGCGCGGGCGAAGGGCTCTACGGCTACTGGCCGCTGTCGGAAAGCGCGGGGACAGTCGCGCCGAATCTCGCAGCGGGCGGGACGGCGGGGACGCTTTTTCCCGGCGCGACGTGGGCAGCGGACGGCACGCGCGGGCAGGTGCTGGTGCTCGACGGCGTGGACGGCTACGTGGACGCGGGGACGGTGCCGGTGATGACGCTGGCGAACAATTTCACCTGGTCCTTCTGGGCCTACTCCACGCAGACGGGCGGCAATGTGGTGGTGGGCAACCGCTACTCGTCCACCACCGGGACAGATTTCTCGCCGCGGGAGTTCACGAAGTTCACGCCAAGCACGCTCCAGTACGATCACAACGCGGTCGAGAACATCGACTACACGGACATGCCGCTCAACTCGTGGGTGCATCACGCAATGGTGAAAAGCGGCGCGACTTACACCTACTACCGCAACGGCGTGGCCGCGGGCTCGCTGACGACGGCGGTGGGGCAAAACTATGCGCATCCGTTTTATTTCGGCGGCGACAAGACGAACGAAAACTGGTCGGGCAAGCTGGATGACATCGCGGTGTGGACCAAGGCGCTGCCGGCGTCTGCGATCGCGAGCCTCGCGGCGGGGACGGTGACGCCGCTGACGGCTCCCACGGGCAGCTCGGGGGGCGTACTGACGACACCGCTCGCGGTCGGGCCCGTGACGCATTATTTCCGCAAGACCTTCACTTTCTCCGGCGCGAAAGAGCGCACCACGCTCACGGTTACGCACATGCTGGATGACGGCGCGGTCTTTTACCTCAACGGCACGGAGGTGCTGCGCGTGAACATGCCGGCGGGCGCGGTGGCGCACGGGACGACGGCCTCGACGAACATCACGAGCACTGCGCTTTCGAGCGCGGTGACGATTCCGACGGCGGCGCTGGTCAGCGGCGCGAATGTGCTGGCGGTCGAGGTGCATCAGTTTTCCGCCAGCGCGCCGAACAACGACATGGTCTTTGGCGCGACGCTCACGGCGAGCGAGACGGCGGCGCTGCCGCCGATGCCGTCGCTCGTCTTCAGCGAAATCGCGGGCGCAAATGACGCGGGCTTTTTCGTGGAGCTGCGCAACACCACGGGTGCGGCGGTGGACACGACGGGCTGGACGATCAAGTCCACCAGCGGGCAGACGGCGGCGGTGCCCGCGCAGAATGTGGCGGCGGGCGGCTACGTGGTTGTGAATGCGGCGGCGCTCGGCTTCACGCCGCTGAATGGCGCAAAACTTTTCCTCCTCGCGCCCGGCGGTACGGAACTGCGCGATGCGCGCGATGTGACGAACCGCGACCGCGGCGTGCTGCCCGACGGGCGCTGGGGACATCCCGATGCGGCGACGCCGGGCGCGGCGAATGGGGTGACGGTGAGCAGCGCGGTGGTCATCAACGAAATTTTCTACCACGCGCCGGGCGTCTCGCCGGAGCAGTGGATCGAGCTGCACAACCGGAGCGCGGCGGCAGTGGACATCAGCCTGTGGAAATTCAGCGAAGGCGTGAGCTACGGCTTTCCCGCGGGCACCGTGATTCCGGCGGGCGGCTTCCTCGTGGTGGCGTGGGATCCCGCGGCCTTTGCCGCCCTGCATCCGGGCGTGACGGCGCTGGGTCCGTGGAGCGGTTCGCTGAGCGGGCACGGTGAATTGCTCACGCTGCGCGACGCGAATGACAACGTGGTCAATCAGCTCACGTACTACGACAGCGGGCGCTGGTCTTCGTGGGCGGATGGCAGTGCGTCGAGCCTCGAACTCAAAGACCCGAACGCCGACAACTCGCGTGCCGAGGCGTGGGATTCGAGCGACGAGAGCAGCCACTCGGTGTGGCAAAATGTGAGCTACAGCGGCCTCGGCGACAACCCCACTCTCACGAGCAACGACGCCACGAACTACAATGAATTCGTGATGGGCCTGCTCTCCGGCGGCGAGTGTCTCGTGGATGACATCAGCGTAATCGACACCACCGCGGGCACCCCGAACCTGATCCAAAACGGCACCTTCACCGGCGGCACCACGGCGGCGTGGCGGATCATCGGCACGCAGCACGGCAGCGTGGTGGCGGACGGCGGCGGCAATGTCCTCAAGCTCACCGCCACGAGCGGCACCGAGCACATGAGCAACCACGCAGAGACCACGCTGAAAAACGGCGCGTCCTATTTCTCGCTGAGCGCCGCGACCGGCCACACCTACACGGTCAGTTTCCGCGCGAAGTGGCAGCGCGGCTCGAACCGGCTGCACACGCGGCTGTGGTTCAACCGGCTCGCGCAGCAGACGCTGCTCAACATGCCCGCGACCGGCGGCACACCCGGCGCGGTGAACAGCCGCCGCGTGGCGAATCTCGGCCCGACTTTCGACGCGCTCGCGCACACCCCGGTCGTCCCCGCCGCGGGCGCGACGGCGGTGGTGAGCGTGAAAGTGGCGGACAATGACGGCCTCGCGAGCGTGCTGCTTTTCACCTCGGTGAATGGCGCGGCTTTCACGAGCAGCGCGATGTCCACGACGGGCGGCGGCCTTTACTCCGGCACGGTCGCGGGGCAAAGCGCGGGCGCGCTCGTGCAGTTCTACGTGCAGGCGACGGACGGCCTCGGCGCGGTCACTTTTTTTCCCGCCGCCGGCAGCGCCTCGCGGGCGATCATCCCGTGGGACGACGGCAAGGCGGCGCTCACGCTGGCGAGCGGCGCGCACCCGCACAATCTGCGCGTGGTGATGACGGGCGCGGACGCGACGGATTTTTACAAACTGGAAAACGTGATGAGCAACGACTTCCGCCCCTGCACCATCATCTGGGACGAGCGCGAAGTTTACTACCGCGCGGGCGTGCGGCTGAAGAGCAGCGAGCACGGGCGCTTCGACGGCAACCGCGTGGGCTACGTCGTGGATTTCGGCGACGACGAACTTTTCCTCGGCGCGCACGGCACCATCGCCATCGACCGCTCGGGCGGCGGGGGCGCGGGGCAAAAGGAAATTTTGATCAAGACGGCGAGCAACGCGGCGGGCGGCATTTACGCGATGGAGGACGACATCATCCGCATCATCGCGCCCGTGGCCACCGGCACCGGCGCGGCCTTTACCGGCGTGACCGTGACCGGCGCAGCGCTGCTCTCGAAGGCGCGTTTTGACAAGGAATACCTCGACGGCCAGTGGGCGGGCGGCGGCAGTTCGCCGCTCTTCAAATACGACCTCTGCTACATCCTCACGCAGACCATTGATCCCTCGACGCGCGTCGTCACCACCTGGACTGCGGCGAATGTGCTCACGGCCACTTCCGAGAATCCGAAAGTGCCGCAGTCCGGCGGCGAGCATCCCGGCGTGAACGTGACCAGCCTCGGCGTGAACAAGGAGACGTACCGCTGGCACTGGCTGATCAAAAACGCCCACGGCGACGACAACTACTCGGGCATCCTGAACATGACGACGGCGATGGATCAGGTCGCCGGCAGCGCGGCTTTCAAAACGCAGACCGCGCAATCCATGGACGTGAACGGCTGGCTGCGCGCGGCGGTGCCGGCGAATCTTTTCGGCGTGACTGACAACTACCTCGGCGTCGGCACCGCGCAGCACAACACGCTCGTCTTCATCACGCCCAGCGGGAAAGCCACGCTCATTCCGTGGGACTTGGATTACCTCGCGCAGACGAATTCCTCCGCCTCGCTCACGACCGGCGGCGACCTCACTAAATTCATCACCGACCCGGTGAACGCGCGGCTTTACTACGGGCACATCCTCGATGTCCTGAACCGCTCGTTCAACACGACTTTCCTCACGCGCTGGGCCACGCACTACACGACCTTCGGGACGGATGACATGACGACGAGCCTCACCTTTCTCAACGCCCGCGCGAGCTACGCGCGAACGCTCCTCGAAGGCGGATCGTCGCCGATTCCGTTCACCGTCTTTGCGCGCACGAGTGCGAACAATGTGACCGTGGCCACGCCCTTCGCCACGGTCTCCGGCGTGGGCTGGATCAATGTCGCGGAGATCCGCCTGCTAGGCAGCGCGCAGGATCTCGCGGTGACGTGGACGGGCAACAATGCGTGGACGCTCCAACTGCCCATCGCCGCCGGCACGCGCACCTACACGCTCGTGCCCTACGACAACAACGGCGTGCAGCTCGGCAACACCGCCGCCGGCGGCACGCCTGTGACCACGAGCGTCACCATTACCGGCAGCGGCGGCATCTTTCCGGCGGGGCCGGGAAACCTCGTCGTCAGCGAGCTGCACTACAACCCCGCGGGCGCGCAGACCACGGAGTTCGTGGAGCTGCTGAACATCACCGGCGCAACGCTCGACCTGAGCGGCTGCCACTTCGACGAGGAACTCGGGCAGGGCATCGCCTACACTTTCGCCAGCGGCGTGCAGGTGCCGCCGGGCGGGCGCATCATCATCCCGCGCTCGCACGCGGCGTTCGTCGCCACGTACCCCGCGGCGAGTCCGGTGGCGGCGGGCGAATACAATCCCAGCGGCCTCGACAACGGCGGCGAATCGCTCGTGCTTTACGCGGCGAGCGGGTTGGAAATTTTCCGCTTCACCTACACCGACAGCATCGCCGCGACCGACGGCGGCGGGAAATCCCTTGTCCGCGTGCTCAGCAGCACGAACCCCGACACGAACACCTCCGTCTGGCGCGCGAGCCTCGCCAACGGCGGCAATCCCGGCGGCACGGACACGGTGGCTTTCAGCGGGGCGCCGCTCGCGGATGCCGATGGCGACGGCCTGCCCGCGCTCCTCGAGTACGCGCTCGGCACGAGCGACGCCGCCGCGACCGTGCCGCCGTGGAGCACGGTGCGCGAAGTTTCCGGCGATGTGCTCCTCACCTTCCCGCGCGTGCTCAATGCCGACGACGCGGTGCTCACCATCGAGGCCGTGGCCACGCCCGCGGGCGCATGGGGACCGGCGACTGCGGCGCTCGTCACGAGCACGACCGCGGGCAGCATCGCGACCGAGACGTGGCGCATCACCGTGCCGCCGGGCAGCCCCGCGTATTTCGTCCGGCTCAAAGCCACACCACGGTGAAGCCCGCGTCGAAAAACCCTGTCATCCTGAGCGGAGCGCCGCGGTGGGCGCAGGTGGCGCGGCGTGCAGTCGAAGGAACTCCATCTTTTCGTGGACGGAGGCGGCATCGGACTCCGGCCAGCCCTCCGCCTTCGCCCCCGCCGGATGTTGGAGTTCCTTCGACTCCGCTGCGCAAAGCCTCCGCTCCGCTCAGGGTGACAGGGTTTTTCGATTTATGGTCCACCCTCTCAACAAAAATGCGCGAACTCTCATGGCGCGTGGTGCGGGGGATGCGATGAAAGCCCCCACTGCTTCCGCCCCCGAGATTTTTTAACCACCGGATGAAAACATTCCTTTTCACCGCCGTAACGGCCGCCGCGCTCGGCGGGATGCCGCTCGTGGCCGCACCGCCGGCGGCCACTGGCACGGGCTGGGATCTCGTTTTTGCGGATGAATTCAGCGGCCCACCGCTGGACACGATGAAGGGCTGGATCGACTCCTACCCGTGGGGCCGGACGCACAATCACGAGGCTTACGTGGCGGCCGATCACGTCCTTTTCACCGGCGACGGCGCGCTCACGCTCCGCGCCGAGCGGATCGCGCAAGGCGGCAAGGCCTTCACCTCGGGCGCGATCTCGACGGGCTACACGAACTACAAGGTCAACGGCGGCTACGTCGAAGCGCGCATCCTTTTACCGACGACGCCGGGCTCGTGGCCGGCGTTTTGGGGGCTGGACAGCGGGTGGCCGCCCGAGGCCGACATCATGGAGTACCCGCTGACCACGGACGGCGGAGTGAACGGCTACCTGAGCACGAACTACCACACCGCTTTCCACTACACGAACTCGGGCGGAAGTGCCGCCGCCGGCGCGGGCGCGGTCAACCCCGCGAGCGCGGGCGATCTCGGCGGCACCTACCACACTTTCGGCATGCACTGGGTCGATGACACGAGTGTCACGTTTTATTTCGACGGCGTGCAGGTCAGCTCTTTCACCAACTCCGCGGTGAACCAAATGACCTCGATGTATCTCATCCTGAACTACGGCGTGGGCGGCTGGCCCGGCACGCCGTCGCTCGCGCAGTGGACCGCGAATCATGTGGATGAAACGAAGGTGGATTACGTGCGCATCTGGCAGCAGCGCGCGGGCGGCGCGAGCACGGCGAGCGTGTGGAATATCAACGGCGGCGGCGCGTGGGACACCGCGGGAAACTGGACGGGGATCGTGCCGAAGCACAGCGGCCAGTTGGTGACGTTTGGCGCGGTCGGGGCGGTGGGCACGGCGGCCGCGACTTGGTCCGGCTCACGCACCGTCGGCGGCATCACCTTTGCCGGAGGCGCGACCACCACGGCCTACACGCTTGGCAGTGGCAGCGGTTCGCTCCAGCTCGCGGGCAGCGGCGGGGCCGCAAACGCGTACGTCGAGGCGCTGGCCACGAGCCAGGCGAGCCAGACGGTCAATTCCCGCGTGGAGCTTTATAACAGCACCGACTTCCGCAACAACATGACCGGCGGGCAACTGCTGGTGCTCGGCGGCGTGATCGTGGGCGACGGCGACCTGAGCGTGGATGGTGCGGGCACCGTGCAGTTTTCCAACAACAACACCTACACGGGCAACACCGTGATCGATCCCGGCACGCAAGGCCCGGCGGTCGCGCGCGTCACGCGGTCGCGTCCTTTCGGCATGGCGGGCACCGTCACCCTCGGGCCGAGCGGGAATGCGACCACGGCGCGCATCGAGATTCAGGACAGTCGCGATGTGCCGAACGCGGTGAATTTTTCCGGGCGCAACAACACCTCGGTCGGGATCGAAAATCTGAGCGGGAACAACTCCTTCTCCGGCACGATCAGCGCGCAGGTGGGCGGCAGTGCTTACATTTTTCAAAGTGACGCGGGGCTGCTCACGCTCTCCGGCGCGGCGACGGCGGCGGGCGGCGTGGCGCTGCGCATCGGAGCCACGGGCACGCGCACTTTCACGCTGCAAGGCGGCGGCGATGGCGTGGTCAGCGGCGTGATTCAAAACGGCACGGGCACCGTCGCGATGACCAAGGCCGGCACGGGCACCTGGACGCTCTCCGCGGCGAATACCTACACCGGCGCGACCACGCTCAATGGCGGGACGCTGGCCGTCACCGGCAGCCTCGCGAGCGGCGGCCCGCTCACCACCGCGAGCGGCACGAATCTCATGGGCGGCGGCAGCATCGGCGCAGGCGCGACGGTGAACGGTACGCACAGCCCCGGCACCGGCACGGGCACGCAGACTTTTGGCAGCACGCTGGCCTACGGCATGACCGCGCATCTCGCGTGGGAACTCAGCGGCAACACCGTCGCGGCGGGCAGCGCGGATCGCGTGGCGGCCACGGGCGCAGTGACCGTCGGCAGCGGAGCCGCGGTGGACCTCGTGCTCAACAGCGCGGGCAGCACCGTCGCGATGACAGACGTTTTCTGGACGCAGGCGCAGAGCTGGACGGTCGTGACCGGCGCGAGCGTCAGCGGCACATTTGCGCTCGGCCCGCTCGGCAGCGATGCGGCGGGCCGCGCGGCGGCAAGCTACGGTGTCTTTGCCCTCCAACATTCCGCCACGGCGGTGACGCTCACCTTTACCCCCTACCCTCCGCTGCAAGTCTGGCAGCGCGTCAACTTTGGCCCGAACTGGAACATCGCCGCTATCGCCGGCGACACCGCCGACCCCGAGCGCGACGGCCTCGGCAACCTGCTCGAATACGGACTCGCCTCCGATCCCAACGCCGCGACGCTCGCCGCGGCCCCGCAGATGAGCGTGCTTGGCGGCAAACTCGCGCTCACCTTCACCCGCAACACCGCCGCCACCGACCTCACCCTCACCGTCGTCGGCGCGGACAGCCCCGCGGGCACCTGGACCGATCTCGCGCGGAGCACGGGCGGCGCGGCTTTCACCGTCCTCGCCAGCGGAGCCGCGGCCACGGAAACCGGCACCGGCGCGACCCGCACCGTGGAAGTCCGCGACCTTTTTTCCACCACCGATCTCGCGCACCCGTTCCGTTTCCTCCGCCTGCAAGTGCAGCACTGAGCGCGCCGGCACCGGGGCTACGGCTGGCCGCAGAATTTGAAGAGGAGCAGCTCGGAGAGACCGTCGGCGTAGTAGAGCTGGAGTGCGCCGTCGCGGTTGCGCAGGTCGAAGGCCAAGGCGCAGCTCGCGCGGCGGCTGTGGATTTGGTGAATGCCGAGGTGCTCGCGCGCATACAGCTCGCCCCAGAATTCGGCGCGGACGGCGCGTTTCATTTTCTCGGTGAGCAAAGCGGCGAGCGGCTCGCGGTCGTAGTGCTCGTAGGCGATGGGCAGGATCGCCTCGAGCTG
>JAYVNN010000536.1:0-24680 GCA_043758435.1 Chthoniobacter sp. | reverse complement strand
CCACAAGCCCGAGCTGCATCGGCGTCTGAAAATCCGGCATATCGCCGGGCTCCGCTTTGTTGATGAGCTGGACGAGCCGCTCGTATTCGGCGGCGGGCGTGAGCGGAAAGATCCAATTGTAGCCGTTGTTGCCGCCGCCATTTCCCCAAGTGTAGGCGATGAGCCCGATTTCATCCTGCGCGCCGAGCACGCGCATCGCCTCCTTCGCCATGCGCTTCGCCCATGTATTGCCCTCGGCGAATTCGCAGGTGTGGAGCACCACGGCGAGCGCGCCTTTCGGCAGCACTTTCTTTTGCTTCACGTCCATCTCCACGGGCAGCGCCTCCTCGATCGCGCTGCGGTGAAAGCCGCCCGGCCCGTAGCTGTTCGGCCCGCCGAGCATGAGGAAGCCGGTGCCGTTGTTATAGACGGAATCGCGCAGCGCCTGCATCTGCACGGGGTCGAAGGAATCGGCGGGCGCGTTGGCAAAAACGACGAGGTCGTAGGGCAGCAGCGAGAGCGCATCGCGCGGGAACTCGTAGGCCATGCGCACCTGCACGACGCGCTCGCTCTCCTTCATCGCCTTGACGATCGGCTCCCAGTCGCGCGCATCGCCGCGCGCATCGGTGACCACGAGCACCTTGCCCTCGCCGCGCAAAAACAGATCGCCGATGGCCACGTTATTCTCCGCCCAACCGTCCTCGCCTTTCGGCACCGAGATGCTCGCCGCGTATTCGTAATAGCCCGGCTCGCGCAAATAAAGCGGGAGCGAAAAGCGGTTCTTGCCCGCCTCGAATTCGACCTCCTTTTCAAAGATCGTCTTCCCGTTTTCCGCGAGCGTCAGCTTGCCCGCGCCTTTTTGCAGCGAGGAAAGGAGCACGCTCGCCTCGTAGGTTTCGCCGGCCTTGACCACGCGCGGGAGATCGAGCCGTTCGAGCCACACTTCCTTTTCGTAGGCAAAGGCGATGGGCAGCACGTCCACGGCGATGCCGCGCGCTTTCAACTCGTCGAGCTGCGCCGTCACGCTGCCCTCGGTTTCGTTGCCGTCGGTGATGAGCACCACGCGCCCTTGATTCTGCTCCGGCAGCATCGCCGCCGCGAGGCTGAGCGACTTGGCGACGTTCGTGCCGTCCTTCGCCACGCGCGAGTTCATCGCCTCGAAGGGGAACGCCGCCCGCGGCGGCAGCTCCACCGCCGCATCGCGCCCGAAAACCACCAGCCCCGCCTCATCCTTCGGCGGCTTCTGCGCGACCGTCTGCATGACCCACGAGAGCGCCTGATCGCTCACCTTCTCACCCATCGAATCCGACACATCGAGCGCATAGACCACCGACAGCACATCCGACCGCCGCACCGCCCGCGGCTCCGCCAGCAGCATGATGAACGCACACGCAATCACCAGCCGCGTGACCAGCGCCACCAGCGCCCGCCATTTCGCCAGCCCCGAAAACCCCGCGACGTGCATCCACCAAATCCACGGCAACGCCAGCGCCAGCCAGAACGCCGGGCGGTAGGCGAACCGCAGTATCCCCCGCATCTCCACCAGCGCGCATCCGCCCAGAAACAGCGCCAGCACCAGCACGAGCGGCCAGATCGCGCGCCACGCGTGCGGCTGGCGTGGTGGGGGAAAGAATTGCAGGAAGAAGCGTGAAAGGGCCGATGGCAAAGCGCGCGGAGTCTGCGCCAAAACGCCGCCCGCTCACAAGACGAGACAAAAACCTCCGCCACCGGCGGAAGCGGCGCTATTTTCCGCGGCGTATGCCGATGCCACTTCTCGCCGACGCCGAAGCGCTGCTGCCCTCCATGACGCCGGGTGAAAAAGCAGCCCTCCTGCAAATCGTGGCGCGCGATCTCGGCCAGAGCTTCCCCGGCGTGGACAGCGACCCCGCCGTCTGCGGCGGCGAAGCCTGCATCAGCCGCACGCGCATCCCTGTCTGGACACTCGCCCGCGCCCGCGAGCTTGGCCTCAGCGAGGCCGATATTCTCCACAGCTATCCCACGCTGCACGCCGAAGACCTCGCCAACGCCTGGGCCTACCACCGCGCCCATCGCCCGGAAATCGAACGCGCCATTGCCGAGAACGAAGCGGACTGACCCGGTGTGTTGCGGCTCTATTCCAACGAAAACTTCCCTCTGCCCGTCGTCGAGGAACTCCGGCGACTCAGTTGCGATGTCACCACCGTTTTGGAAACCGGACGCGCCGGGCAGGCTTGGCCGGATGACGAAGTCCTCCGCTACGCCAGCGGCGAAAACCACGTCCTGCTCACCCTGAACCGCAAAGACTTCTTCCGGCTCCACCGCGCTCAACCCGGCCACGGCGGCATCGTCGCTTGCACCGTGGACATCGACTTTCCCGGCCAAGCCCGTCGCATCCACGCCGCGCTCATCGCTGCGGGTCTTGCGTGAAGTGCGGGATAACCTCACCAACCAAAATGCTTCCAAAGCCTTTTGGAGAATTAGAAAATATCAATCGCCTCGCTGTCTCCTTCGCGGGACAAGTGGCGGATGGGGTGGCTCGTACGCCGCGAGCTTGGTGTCGCCGCTGAGAAGCCGGACAACGAAGCCCATTGCGCTGTAGTATTCCGCCACATCTTTTATGGTAGCATCACCGATGGTGAGGCCGGTAGCGGCTAGATCTGGCCACGCGTCAGCAAGTGTTTTGAGGTTATCGCCCGACCATAACTCCGCTTGTTCAGTGAAAGCCGCCCACGGCGTAGTTTCATCTGCGGCTTTACGCATCAGGTTCGCCAAATCCAGCGCACGCTCTCGGCGAAGGTCTGCGGCGTGCGCGATATGATTTCCGGTTTCGATGATGGTGGCGAGAGGGAGAACGAGGGTGAAATGCAACTCAAGTGCTGTTGTGATCTCCACAGCTATCTTCGGAAAATCCCAGCGTTGAGCATCTGGACCGCAGGCATCGAATCCCGGAATCTTCAACCAGACACAAAGGATGTCGGTATCGATAATGAGGACACTCTTGCTGCCGGTCGCCATGTTACGTGAGGTCCATCTCGAGTTGCCGTTCCAGTGCGCCACTGGTCGTGATCGCGCCGAGACGACCGGATGCTAATATCTTGGGAAGGTTGACGATGTCTTCAAGGAGCGTGAGATGGCTGTCCCCCTGTTCTGGATCGCGATGGGCGACAACGACGAAGGGAACCATCTCGGGCCCAAGTGCGTCGAGGAGCGCGGGATTGTGAGTGGAGGCAAGCACATCAATGTGCCGACCGGTGCCAATCTCCTTCAGCATCCTGAGTAGCAGGTCTGATCGCGAGGGGTGGAGCCCATTATCGACTTCCTCGATGACCAGTTGAGTCCGCTCGGGCAGAGTCAGTAAAGCAGTTACAATTGCAATAAAACGGAGTGTTCCGTCCGACATCGCGCGTGAATCCACTTTGAGGGGCGCGCTATCGGCCTGCCAGCCTTCCTCGCAGATAAGCATGGCATCGCTTTGAAAGGGACCGTAAAGCTCGGCCTTTAGGCTGAGAATGTCTTTTTCTGGAAGATCCTTCACATAGCGAAGGATCGTTGATTCCACTGAGGCCTTGCTTTTCTCCGGGAGTGCCGCGATGACGCCGGCCAAGTTGCTCCCGTCATGGGAGAGCTTCTCCGATTTCGAGGAAAAAGCCCGCATGTGGGAAGGAATAGGATTGAGGATAAAAAGTCTCGAAAGCGCCTCCCAGATTGCCCTCACTCCACTGGTGATCTCCGTTGATTTGATCGCCGAACCGGCAATTTGAAGTTGGGTCAGCGCGGGAAGACTGCGTTGCATGGGGCGCGGTGTGCCGTTTTTGGTATTGTAAAGACGCGCGGTGATCGCGGGCGCTTCCAGCGCGCAATCTTCTGTCCAAAAAAGATTAAGATCATGCGTTTGCTTTGAGCGGGGGCGCCGTTTGATCCGCGTCAGCTTTTCCTGAGTTACCACTGGGCGCGGCACTGGGTTGACGGTGATTTCGTAACGGTAGTCGGTGTACTCATCCTCCCCTGCGGCCACAACCGAGAGAGAAAAAGTGTCGTGGCCTCGGAGAGCAACCCAATCGACTCCGCCTCGAAAAGCATCCCCATTGCCATCGGCTTGGAGGCAGCTTGTCAAATCCTTCGATTGTGCGATCCGGGCCAGAAAATCAATAGCATCTAAGGCGTTTGACTTACCACTGGCGTTGGTTCCGATAAGAATGGTCAGAGGGTCAAAAAAGAGCGTCGCATTGCGAAAGCTTTTCCAATTGGAAAGATGGATTTCTTTAATCATGGCACCTGCAATGGGCGGTTTGATTGTGAATTGACCGGAAGTTGTCGATGAAGAGATTGCTGGCGAGGGCCAATTGGAAAAATGGAGTTTGTAAGCGGCTTGTCCGACAATTCAACTGCATCATTCAAGCGAACGCCGTGAATTGATCTCAACATCTTGTTTTTCTAAACTTTCACGCCGAACTCATCATCTTCGCCGAGCGAGAGGACGAACGCCGCGAGCAGCGCGATCACTTTCTCCACGTCGGCGAGGTCGGCCATCTCGACGACGCTGTGCATGTAGCGGAGGGGGAGGGAAACGAGGGCGCTGGGGATGCCGTCGCGCGAGTCGAAGATGACGTCGGTGTCGGTGCCGCTGTAGCGGGAGCTGCTCTCGTGCTGGATGGCGATGTCCGCTTTCGCCGCGCAGGCGAGGATGCGGGCGATGACGGCGGGGTGGTTGCAGGTGCCGTGGGTGAGGGAGGGGCCGCCGCCGAGTTTGACTTCGCCGTGCTGGGCGGCGTCGATGCCTGGGGTCTCGGTGGCGTGGGTGACATCGAGGACGACGCAGACATCGGGGCGGAGCCGGTGGGCGGCCATCTTGGCGCCGTGGCCGCCGATTTCCTCCATGACGGCGTTGACGGCGATGAGGGTGGCGCGGGGTTTCATTTTGGCGCGGCTGAGGCGGGCGAGGACTTCGGCGATGATGAAACCGCCGAGGCGGTTGTCGAGCGCGCGGCCGACGATGCGGTTTTTGCCGAAAGGCTCGGCGGCATCGTGATAGACGGCGGGGTGGCCAACGCGGAGGCCGAGGGCGGCGACTTCCTTCGCGCTGCCCGCGCCGACATCGACGTAGAGTTCGTGGATCTTCGGCGCTTTCTCGTCTCCGAGGGAATCTTTGCGGAGATGAATGGCGGTGTTGCCGATGATGCCGGCGACAGTGCCTTTGTCGCCGAGGAGGTCGATGCGCCGCCCGCGCGCGGTGGCGGTGTCGCTGCCGCCGATGCGGTCGATGCGGAGCCAGCCTTCTTTGGTGATGTGTTTGATGATGAAGCCGATCTCGTCGGCGTGGGCTTCGAGCATGACGCGGCGCGGTTTTTTGGCGGAGCCGTCGAGGGTGGCCCAAGCGGTGCCGTAGGCGTCGTTTTCCACGCGGTCGGCAAAGCGGCGCGCGTAGGCGGCCCACTTGCGCTGGCCGGGCAGCTCGAAGCCGGTTGGGCTGGGGGTGTTGAGGAGGTCGAAAAGAAAGGTGCGGGCGGCGGTGTCCATGTGCGGATGCTGCGCGGGCGGCGGGGGAAAGGGCGAGTTTTTCCGCGTGTGACGTTTCGGCGACGGGCGGGCACGCACTTGCGACGGGCGCGGGGCGCGTGCAAGGTGCGCGGACTTTCCCATGAAAACCAAAGTGCTCTTCGTCTGCATCCACAACAGTGCGCGCTCGCAAATGGCCGAGGCGTGGCTGAACCACACCTGCCCCGAATTTTTCCAGGCGAGCAGCGCGGGGCTCGAGCCGGGGACGCTGAATCCGCTCGTGGTGGAGGCGATGGCGGAGGAAGGCATCGACATCTCGCGGCAGGTGCCGCAGGGCGTGTGGGATGTTTTCAAGCGCGGCGAGACTTTCGGCTACCTCATCACGGTCTGCGATGAGACGAGCGCGGAGCGGTGCCCGGTCTTTCCCGGCAGCGGCATCCGGCTGCATTGGGGCTTTCCCGATCCGTCCACACTCACCGGCACGCGCGAGGAGAAGCTCGCGGAGGTGCGGAAAATCCGGGACGTGATCCGGGCGAAAATCGAGGCGTGGTGCGCGGAGAAATGCGCGCCGGAGGCGGCCCGATGAAGCGCGCGTGCTTCGCGGAATTCCTCGGCACAGCGGCGCTCGTTTTCGCGGGCACGGGGGCGATCATCATCAATGATGTGAGCCACGGCGCGATCACACATGTCGGGGTGGCGATGACCTTCGGTCTTATCGTGCTGGCGATGATCTACACCCTCGGCGACATCTCCGGCGCGCACCTCAATCCCGCGGTGACGCTCGCTTTCTGGCGTGCGCGCCGCTTCGAGGGCGCGCTCGTTTTGCCCTACATCGGCAGCCAGCTCGGCGGCGCGCTGCTCGCGAGCGGACTGCTGCGCGCTCTTTTTCCCACTCACGCCACGCTCGGCGCGACGCTGCCCGCAGGCTCCGCGGCGCAGTCGTTCATTTTGGAAACCGTGCTCACGTTTCTGCTCATGTTCGTGATCCTGAATGTCTCCACCGGCGCGAAGGAAAAAGGACTCACCGCTGGCGTGGCCATCGGCGCGGTCATCATGCTCGAGGCCATGTTCGCCGGCCCCATTTGCGGTGCGTCGATGAACCCCGCGCGCGCCCTCGCCCCCGCGCTCGTCTCGGGAAATCTCGGCGCGCTCTGGATCTATCTCCTCGCGCCCGTGCTCGGCGCATGGCTCGCCGTCGCCGGCTGCCGCGGGGTGCAGTCTGCGGGTTGCTGCCGCGCCACGGCCTCGGCGTGACCGGCGGATTTCCGGTTGGGTTTTGGGCAAAGATGCGTGATAGATGACGCCCTTCCGTTTTCCAAAAAACATGACGACTCCCCGCCTCGCCTTCACCGTCCTCCTCGCTGCCGGTGCCCTGCCGCTCATGGCCGCCGAGGACTCGCTCAAGTCCTTCACGCCGGACAAGCCGGGCCTGCGTTTCGTGCCCTCCACCCCAGGCCCGCAGACGGGGAAAACCGGGAAGACCTATCCGCCCGCCTACGTCCAGGCCGTGAACGAGGTCTTCCGCGCCTTCCGCACGCGCGACTGGCCGCGCACGCGGGAGGCGCTCGACCGGGCGGACAAAATCCTCCCGCCCACGCCGATGACGCTGAATACGCGCGGCGCGATCGCGATAGAAGAGCGGAACTTTGAGGAAGGCACGCGACTCTGCGAGGAGGCGCTGAAGCTCGACCCGAAATTCTACGCCGCGCGCTTCAACCTCGCCGAAATCCCGCTCGTGCAGGGCCGCTACGCCGAGTCGCGGAAAATGTTCGAGAAATTCATCCGCGAAAACCCGAAGGACGAACTGGCGCGCTTCCGCATCTTCCTCACCCTGCTGCTGGAAAAAAACTACGACGACGCCCGGCGCTCCATCGATCAGATCCCGTTTCCCGGCGACACGCCGTCCTACTATTTCGACAATGCCGGCTGGGAATTCGCCCACGAAAATCCAGATGAGGCGAAAAAATGGCTGGGCCGCGCCGACTGGACCTTCGGCCCCGACAAATGTGCACTGTTCGCGGATTCCTTTTACGAAATCGGCTGGATGAAGCGTCCGGAAGTGAAAAAAGAACCGCCCGTGCCGGCCAGCGCCACGGCCCCTCAGCCCGCGCCGCTCGCGCCGGCTCCGCTCAGTCTCGCACCACCTGCTGCACCCGCGCAGCCCTGAGCGGCGACTGTGGAATTACTCGACGCCATCCACCAGCGTGCCGATTTATTTCACAACCTCTGAGCCGCCCAGGATTTGCACCGCACCGCGGAGCGGGATGCCGAGCCAGACGGGGCGGTTATTGAGTTCATAGGCGATTTCGTAGAGCGCTTTTTCGAGGAGGAAAGCGTCGAGCAGGCGCGTGAGTTCTGCGCGCTCCGCGGGGACGAACGGTGAGCCCGCGGTGGTCGTGATCCACGCGTCGAGAAAGGCCGCGCGCGCCCGTTCGTGCCAGTGCTCGGCGTGCGGCTCCAACCTTGCGCGGTGCTCCGTGAGGCCTCCGAGCGCGCTGTGCGCCGCGTAGTGAAAAGAGCGGAGCATCCCGGCGACATCGCGCAGCGGGGAACGCTTGCGCCGCCGCGCGGCGAGCGGCTTCGCGGGCTCGCCCTCGAAGTCGATGATGACGAAATCCGTGCCGGTGTTCAGCACTTGCCCGAGATGGTAGTCGCCGTGCGTGCGCGTCTTTGCCGCGGCCACGGGCTGCGCCGCGAGCGCGGCGATGCGCGTCCGCAGCGCGGGCTCAGCGGCGAGCAGTGTGGAGGCGACGCTGCGCGTCGCGGGGTCGAGGGCGCCGAGCCGCGCGGCGAGGGTGGCCAGCACTTGATCCGCCGTCGCCCGCACCGTTTCCGCCAGGCCGGAAAAATCGTCCGCGGTCAGCGGCTCGGGAGCAAAATCCGCGTCCGCGGCATCCGCCGCCAGCGCGCGGTGCAGCGCGCCGGTGCGTTCGCCGAGCTGCGCCGCACGCGCGAGATACGCCGCTTCAATCCGCGCCGCGCCGCCCGCATCATCGGCCAGCACGCACTCCAGTTGCCGCGTCAATTCCCGCAGCGTGAAACTCCACGCGTCGCCAGCGTTCGCCACCATCCCTGTCGCCAGCGCGAGCACCTGCGGCGCGCGGCCCGCGCGGCGGAATTCCAGCGCGCCGCAGAACGGCGGGACGTGCGGAAAATTCTGCGCGCCGAGAAAGCGGAGGATTTCCGCGTCGGGGTTCACGCCCTCCTCCAGCCGCCGGTAGAGTTTGAGAAAAACGCGCTCGCCGTAGATGATCGACGAGTTGCTCTGCTCCACCGCGAGCACCCGCGACTCCGGCGCACTGCCGGTCAGCCCGCCGGTCACGCCCGCGATTTCACCGCCGCTGCTCCGCACCGCACCGCCGTCCGCGATGAGCGTGAAAAGCGCCGCGCGGAAATCCGCATCATGCACCGCGTCGAAGAGCACACCGCCTTCCCGAAACCGCGCGACGACCGCATGCGGCGCATCGCGCAGCAGCGTCTCCGCGCGAGGGCCGGTGGCGGTTTGCAGCGGCAGCAAATACGTGTCCGGCGCACCGTTGGCGTAGTCGATTTCCACGAGAACCAGCCGCGCAGAATCTGCGGCTGGCGAAACCGCCACCGCCTCGCGAACTCTGAATGCACGGGGTTCCCGCGCCTTTCCGCCAAACCAGCGGCAGCGCGGGATGTAGCCGGGGAGGACTTCGTCTTCGAGCCGTGTGCGGATTTCACCCGGCGCGAAAATCTGCGGGCTGGCGGTGCCGGGGAGGAGAAATGGATCGGCGCTGGGATTCATGGAAAGCGCCGGAGTTTTGTCGAAAGCCGAAATATCCGCCAGCCCGAAGCCGCGCCGTCACCGCCACTCGTGGCGGGGGTATTTGCGTTGCAGCTCCTGTTTGATCTTCGGGTAGCTGTCCTTCCAAAACGTCGCGAGATTTTGCGTGATCTGGATCGGGCGATGGTTCGGCGCGAGCACCTGGATGACGAGCGGGATGCGGTGCGCGGCGATGCGCAGCTCGCCGGTCACGCCATACAAATCCTGGATGCGCGCGGCGATGTGCGGCGCGGTTTTCGCCTCGTAGATGACCTTCGCTTTGCGCCCGCCGGGCAGTTCGATGCGCTCGGGCGCCTGGTCGTCGAGGAGCTGCTGCTGCACGGGCGAAAGCCACGATTTCACCACGGGCCAGACGGGGCGTTCCTTGATGTCCTTGTAGCTCGCCGCACCGTGGCAGATTTGCTCGGTGAGCATGCGGCGCTCATCGTCGCCGAGCGTGGGCAGTTCGTATTCAGGGAACCATTCGGCGAGCTGGTTGAGCCGGAGAATCCATTGCTCGATGGTGTTGTCCCACAGTTTCAGCGGGCAGGTGCCGGCCTCGACTTCGCGCGCGAGCAGCGCGGCAGCCTGCTCCAGCGGCACTTTGTCGGACTGCTCGGAGCGGAGCACGAGGTCATGGAAGCGCGTCTGCTTTTTCGCCAGCACGCGGCGGAGAGAGGAGTCGAAAAAAACCTCGCTCGTCTCGCGGAAGCCGTCGGGAAAAAGCTCGCGCAGCCACTCCTCTTTGATCGCCGTGGCGAGGGTGAGCAGCGTTTCCACGTCGCCGCGCATCTCGACCTCGCGCACTTCGCTGGCGACGAGGAGCGGCGTGGTGACGACGCTTTCCCGCGCCAGCACGCCCCGCCGCCCGTGGACGAGCGCGCAGCGAAGCGTGCCGGCGTCGAGCCGCAGCGCGACCATGTCGGGGAAGCCCGCGAGCACGCAGCGCTGGAGCGCTTCGCCCGAGGTTTCGCGCGGCGCGGTATCGAGGCCCTCGTCTTTGGCGATGCGCAGAAACTGCTCCGCCAGCGCCGCCGCCTCGCGCGCGGCAGGCGCGTGGATGCCGAGCGGGCGGCAGGTCTGCGGGTTGAAATTGCGCTGCTCGGCGAAGCGCAGCGCGCGCAGGTGGATGAAGAAATCGCTCTCCGCGCTTTCGCCGAGCGCGTCGTCGCGATCCTGCTGCATCTGCTTGCCCTCGGCGCGGCGGAGCAGGCCGCGGCCTTGGGTCAGCGCGGCGATTTGCACGACCGCCGGAACGCAGCCCAGCTCGTGCGCGGCGAGCAGCATGCGGGCGTAGCGCGGGTGCGCGGGGAAGGCGAGCATGCGCCGGCCGAGCGGGGTGATCGCGCCCGCGCCATCGAGCGCGCCGAGGTCGGTGAGGAGCGTGAGCGCGCGTTCGAGGGAGCGCGAGTCGGGCGCTTCGAGCCAGCGAAACTTTGCCACGTCCGCCACGCCGCTCGCTTTCAAAGTCAGCACGACTTCGGCGAGGTCGAGGCGCTTCACCTCGGGGAGTTCCTGCGCGGGTCGGTCGTGGTGCTCGCGCTCCGTCCAGAGCCGCACGCAGCGACCTGGCGCGGTGCGGCCTGCGCGGCCTGCGCGTTGCTCAGCGCTCGCGCGGGAGATGCGCTCGACGAGCAGCGTGTTGATCCCGCGGTACGGATCGAAGCGCGCGATCTTCGCCTGCCCCGCGTCGATGACCACGCGCACGCCGTCGATGGTCAGCGAGGTCTCGGCGACGTTCGTGGAGACGATGACCTTGCGCCTTTCACACCGCGCCACGGCGGCGTCCTGCTCGGCGGCGGGCAGCTCGCCGTGCAGCGGGAGCACCGTGCATTGGCCGCCGGCACGCGTGTTGCGGATGGCGGAAATGGTGCGGCTGATCTCGTACGCGCCGGACATGAAGATGAGCGCGTCGCCTTCGGTCTGGCGGCTGATGCGCTCGAATTCCTCCGCGGCGGCGTCCCACACGGGAAAGTCACCGAGCGGCTTTTCGAGGTATTCCACATCTACGGGAAACGTCCGCCCGCGCGAGGTCAGCAGCTCGCAGGGCGCGAGATATTTTTGCAGTGCGCCCGCGTCGAGCGTGGCCGACATGACGACGAGTTTGAGATCGGGTCGCCGCGATTCCTGCAAATCGAGCGCGCGGGCGAGGGTGATGTCGCCGTAGAGATGCCGCTCGTGGAATTCGTCGAAGACGATGACGGCAATGCCGCGCAGTTCGGGGTCGGAAAGCATCTGCCGCAGGAGCACGCCCTCGGTGACAAAACGGATGCGCGTCTTCCTGCCGCACACTTTGTCCAGGCGGATCTGGTAGCCCACTTCCTCGCCCAGCCGCACCCCGCGCTCCTGCGCCACACGCGCCGCGAGCATGCGCGTGGCGAGGCGGCGCGGCTGGAGGACGACGATCTCGCCATCGCCCGCGAGCCCTTTGTCCAAGAGGATTTGCGGGATTTGCGTGGATTTTCCCGAGCCCGTGGGCGCTTGCAAAACCAGCCGCGAATGCTCGCGCAACGAAGCGGCGAGCTGGGTTTCTAGTTCGAAGATTGGGAGATCGCGGCGGTTCAAAGGGGTCGGTTGGACAGAATTTACAGAATTAACAAAATTGATTGCGCGGGTGTGGCTGAGGAAGCGAGCGCAAGCAAAGCATGGAAGGCAATTCTGTGAATTTTGTTAATTCTGTCTAAATCCGTCTCCCGTGCTGCTCGCCTTTCACAAACCCTTCGGTGTCGTCTCGCAGTTCACGCCTGACGGCTCGAAGCACCGCACGCTCGCCGACTTCGGTTTTCCCAGAGGCGTGTATCCCATCGGTCGCCTCGACGCGGAAAGTGAAGGTCTGCTGCTGCTCAGCGATGAGGCGGAACTGAACGCGCGACTGCTGCTGCCGGAGCACGCGCATCAGCGCGAATACTGGGCGCAGGTCGAGCGCGTGCCGTCTGCGGAGGCGCTTCAGGACTTGGCGCGCGGGCTGGTCATCGGTGGGCGGAAGACGCTGCCGTGCCGTGCGTGGACGCCCGACCCGCAGCCGGAGATGCCGCCGCGCGAGCCGCCGATTCGTTTTCGCAAAAACGTGCCGGAGACGTGGATCGCGCTCGAATTGATCGAGGGAAAAAACCATCAGGTGCGCCGCATGACCGCGGCAATCGGGCACCCGACGCTGCGGCTGGTGCGCGTGCGGATCGGACGACTGGAACTCGGCGCGCTCGCGGCGGGAAAATGGGTCGCACTCGGCGAGGCGGAGCGGCGGCTGGTCTTTGCCTAGCCTTGCCGTTCAGTTTTTGGGCAGCACGCTCTGCTTCATTTCGGCGCTCATCGCCGTGGACTCACCGATCCATTTCACCGCGGCTTTTTTGTCGGTGCGGAGCCATTCGTAGGCGATGCCGGCGAGGGTGGTGTCCCGTATTTTCGGGTCGGCGATGGTGCTGGCCAAAGTTGATGCGCCAGCAGGATCCGCGTGGCGGACAGCTTCAGCGTAGGCCTGGACCGCGGCATCGTGCGAGTCGCTGGCAGGCAGGCTTTCGATCCAGCTCACGGTTTTGACCGGATCGAGTGCGGCCCATTGCGACGCGATGTTGCGGTGCGCCCAAGAGCGGGCCTGACCCTCGGGGAGTTGCACGACCCACACGGCGGCGGCGGCGGGATCGAGACGCGACCACCGGCTGGAGACCTCGCTGGCGGCGTCTAACTGATAGGCGACCGGGAGCTGCATGACCAGGCGGGCTGCCTCCTCGGGGTCAGTGGAGGCCATGCGATAGACGATGCGGCCGAGCAGATTGCCGCGGACTTTTCCATCGCGGAGCTGCCGCACCCAGGCGAGCGCCTGCTCGGGGCTGTGAGCGGCCCATTCCTGGAGGACTTGCGCGAGCGGGCCACTCCCATTTTCGTCGAGGTGCAGAGGCTTTTTGATGCAGTAGTCGGCGGCCGCGTGCGGGTCTTTCTGCGCCCAACGGCTGACGACATCGCTCTGCGCATCCCTTTTCATCTCGGCGTGGGGAAGCCGATCGACCAAGGCGAGCGCTGCGCCCACGTCGGTGTCTGCCCAAATGCCGGCGATGTCGCGCAGCGCAGCGTTCCGGGAATGGCCGGGCGGAAGGGCGGTGAAGTAGGCGGCCACTGCCCGCGGGTCTTTGCGGGCCCACTGCGAAGCTACGCCGAGCAGCGCGGAGGTGGCTGCGTTGCCGGGAGGAAGGGCGGCGGCATAGGCCGCGGCCGCAGCCGGGTCGTTGATGGCCCATTGCGCCACGACGCTCTGCACGGCGTTGTTTCGCGTTTCCCCCGCAGGGATCTGCTCGATCAGGTGGAGAGCCGCGGGCACATCGTGCTGGCTGATCGTCTGGACCAGATTACCGAGGTTACGGCTGCGGATGGTTCCAGCAGGCAGTGCGAGAGCCTCGGCGCTCGCGGCCTTGGGATCAAAATTCGCCCACGCATCGAAGGCTCGATTCACTGCCGAGCTCCGGGTGCCCGCGTCCGGGAGCTGACGGGCCCAGGCAAGGGCTGCCGCCGGATCGGTTTCCGCCCAATGGAACGCGATCTGGCCGATGGCGGATTCGCGATTTTGGGCGGACCAGACGCTTCCCCGTGGAATGGCGGGTACCTGGCTCGCGGCGGCGCGCGGATCGCGTGTAGCCCATTCGCTGAAAATGCTGAAATAGGCGCCGTCGTTAATTTGGTCCTTCGGTAGCGTCTGGAGAAACTGGAAGGCGGCGGCAGGATCACGCTTGGCAAAAATGTCGATGAGACTGCTCATCGCGCGTCCACGTTTCACCCCCGCTGGGAGTTTTTGCGCCCACGCCATCGCGCCGGGAAGATCTGCGGTCACCCAAACTTCGAGCGCGGCGGCTACGGCTCCGAAACTTGCATAGCCTGCCAGTCCGAGTGCGGAGTCCAGCGCAGCCTGCGGCTCGGTCTCCGCCCATTTGCCGAAGAGTATCGGCAGCAGCGTGATGCGATCCGGTTCGGTCATGCGCTGCGCCTGGGCGACGGCGGCGGCGATCTCGCCCGGCGACATTTTTTCGACCGCAGCGTAGAGATGGTGGACGCGGCGCGCATTATTCGTCTCGCGCAAGGCGGCGGGGAGGGATGCTGCGCTGTTTTTTTCCTCGTCCTCAGTCGCCTTGGGCAAGGTTTTAGGAACCGATGGGGCGCGCTTCCCACCGGAGTCGGCGGCCCGGCTGTGTCCGCTCATGCTGGAGCCGATGAGCCAACCAGCGGCGACCACTCCGGCCAAGGTGGGCGGCCATTGGTATTGCGGGTTCATGCGGGAAAAGTGCAGAGCCTTGCGCTAGTCAGTTTTTCGGCAGCAGCCGCTGTTTCAGGTCGGCGCTCATCGCGGGGGATTGGGTGATCCAGTTGGTCGCGGCGTTTTTGTCGGAGCGGAGCCATTGGCGGGCGATGCGCTCGAGGTCGGTGTTGCGGGTGCTGGCGTCGGCGATGGTGCTGGCCCAGACGGCGGCACCCTCGGGGTCGGTGTCGGAGGCGCGGCGGCTGAAGGCGCTGACGGCGGCATCGCGCGACGCGCCAGCGGGGAGGCGCTCAAGCCAGCCGGCGGCGCGCACGGGATCCTGCTCGGCCCATTGGGAGGCCACGCTATCCAGTGCATTTCTTCGCGCCGCACCCTCCGGCAGTTGACCGGCCCACGTCGCGGCGGCACTGGGGTCATTGCGCGCCCACTGGGCGGCGAGGTGTCCGGCGGTGTTGCTTTGATTGGCCGCAGGGAGTTGCGCAAACATGGCCGCGGCTTGCTGTGGGTCGTTGTTGGCCATCGCGCCGGTGACACCGCTGAGCACGTTGTTGCGAACCTTTTCGTCTCCGATCTGCCGCACCCAAGCGAGCGCCGACTGCGGATCGTTGCCTGCCCATTGGCTGGCAATGTCCACCAAAGTGCCGCCGGCATCCTGCCCGGCTTTCGGGTCGGTTTTGATCCAGTAATCCGCCGCCGCGCGCGGATCGGCGTTTGCCCACTGGCTGACGACATTGCGCTGTGCGTTCTTTTTTGTCTCGTCCTCGGGAAGCTGCGCGACCCACGCGAGCGCGGCGGCCACGTCGTTGCGTGCCCAGGTATTGGCGACGTTGCTGATCGCGTTGTTGCGGGAGTCGCCGGGTGGAAGAGTGGCGACGTATTGCGCCGCGGCCTGCGGCTCGCTCTGCGCCCATTGCTGGGAAACGTTTTGCACGGCGTTGTTGCGCGCCTGTCCGGCGGGCATCTGCTCGATGAGCGAGAGCGCTGCGGGCATGTCGCGGTAGCTGAGATTTTGCACCACGTTGTTGAGCGCGCGGGTGCGGAGATCGCCGCCGGGCAAAGCGAGCACGGCGGCGCTGGCGGCCTGCGGATCGAAACTGGCCCACGCACTGTACGCATTGGCCGTCGCGTCGCGCCGCGCCCCGGCCTCGGGGAGCTGGCCGGCCCAGGCGAGCACGGCCTGCGGATCGGTCTGCGCCCAGCGCTGGATGGTCGCGCGAATGGCGTTGTCGCGATTTTGCCCACGGGGCAAAGCGAGCGCCTGGCTGGCCGCGCCGGTGGGGTTCTGCGCAGCCCATTCGTTGAAAATGTTGTAGTACGAATTGTTCGTGAACTGGTCCCTCGGCAGCGTGCCGATGAACTGCATGGCCGAGCCCGGATCGCGCTTCGCGAGCGCGGAGACGAGGCCGTAGAGCGCGCTGTTGCGCTGCTCGCCGGGCGGGAGCGACTGCGCCCACGCGGTCGCGGCCTGCGGGTTCGCATTGGCCCACACGCTGAGCGCCGCACGCGTCGCCCCGTAGCGCCCGTTGCGGTTCAGGCCGAGGGCAAATTTCAGCGCCGCCTGCGGATCGGTCTCCGCCCATTTGCTCACGAGGATCGGCAGCAGCGAGTCGCGGTCATCCCCGCTCATGCGCTGTGCGAGCGCGATGGCCGAGGAGACTTCGCCCGGCGACATTTTCCCGACCACGTCATAGAGATCGTGCAGGCGGCGCAGTTCATTCGTCTCGCGCAACGCAGTGAGGATCGAGGTCTCGCTGTGCCGCTCCTCCTCCGCGGTCGCCTTCGGCAAATCCTGCGGCAGCACCGCGCCCGCCGCAGGTGCGAGCGCGATGGTCTCGGTGCCGTGCGCCGCGGACTGCGCGCCGCCTTTTCCGCCGGGCACGGAAGACGTGCCGCCATCGCCCATGACGTAGCCGATGAGCCACCCGGCGGCGAGGGTGCCGACGCAGGCGAGGGGCCATTTGAGTTGGACATTCATGCGGGGGAAAATGGGCGGAAGTTTTTTAGTCCGCGCCTTCGCGGGGGTCAATCGGGCCGCCGTCAGTACTTTAGAATCCGCGCGAGGAAATCGCGGCACTCCAGCGAGCGCGGCGCGGTGAATAGCTCCTCCGCCGGGGCGTGCTCGACGATGCGGCCGGCGGCGAGGAAGGCGACGCGGTCGGCGACGTGGCGGGCGAAACCCATCTCGTGCGTGACGAGCAAAAAGTCGCGGCCTTCGTTTTTCAACTCCTCGATGACCTCCAGCACTTCCGCGGTCATCTCGGGATCGAGCGCGCTGGTGGGCTCGTCGAAAAGGAGCAGGCGCGGCTTGATGGCGATGGCCCGTGCGATGGCCACGCGCTGCTTCTGCCCGCCACTGAGTTGCGCGGGCTTTTTGTGCGCATGGTCGGCGAGTTGGAAGCGGTGCAGCGATTCGTGCGCGAGGTGTGCGGCTTCGCTGGCGGAAAGACCGTGCACCTTTTCCAGCGGGAGGGTGATGTTCGCGAGGGCCGTGAGATGCGGGAAGAGATTGAACGCTTGGAAGACCACGCCGAGATGACGCCGATGCTCGCGGAGGCTGGGTTCATCGGCAAAGGCGATGGGTTCGCCGTCGAGCGTCACGGTTCCGGCGTCGGGCGTTTCCAGACCGGCGATGATGCGGAGCAGCGTGGATTTTCCGCCGCCGCTCGGGCCGATGAGCGCGAGGCTGCGCAGCTCGCCGAAGTCGCAGGTGAGGTCGTCGAGCACGCGGTGCGTGGCGAAGGACTTGGTGAGGTGGGCGAGCGTCAGGCGCATGGGGGCGTTGTGTTTTACCGCAGAGGCGCAGAGGACGCAGAGATTCGCAGAGGGAAAAATAAATCTCTGCGCCCCTCCGCGTCCTCTGCGCCTCTGCGGTAAGAAAAAACTCTCATGTTTCAAAGCGCGCCCGCTTTTCCAGCGACTGCGTCCACAGCGAAATCGGCAGCGTGAGGATGAGGTAGCCGAGCGCCACGGGCAGGTAGCTTTCAAAATAGCCGAGCGTGACGGAACTCACCGAGCCCGCGGCGAGCGCGAATTCCTCGATGCCGAGCACGGAGAGGAGAGAGGAGTTTTTGATGATGGAGGCAAACTCGCCGGCGAAGGGCGGGAGGATCTGCCGGATGGCCTGCGGGAAGATGACGTAGCGATACGTCTGCGCGCGGGTGAAGCCGATGGCGCGCGCGCTTTCGAGCTGCGACTGGCCGATGCCCTCGATGCCGGCGCGGATGATCTCGCTGAGATACGCGCCGCTGAAAAGCGAGAGGATGAGCGCCCCGGCGAGGAACCGGAAATCGCGAGAGAGCTGCTGGCCGAAGATGTACCAGTAGAAATAAATCTGCACGAGCAGCGGCGTGCCGCGCGAGATTTCCACGTACATCCGCGCCACGTAGCGCAGCGGCAGAAAAGCGCTCCGCCGCAGCAGCGCAAAGGCCAGCCCGATCGCGCAGCTCAGCGGCAGCGCCAGCGCGGAGATGGCGATGGTCGTGAGCCAGCCGCGCCAGAACAGCCGCCAGTAACTCACTACCGGCCCCCACGCCCAATGGTAGCTCAGCGCCGAAAACGCGCCGAAGCAAACGAGGCTGAGCACGCCGAGCGCGAGGGCGAAGCTGACCGCGCGAGCAAGCAGGGAAGCGGGCGCGCGGTCGGTGGCGAAAAAGGTGGAGCGAAGTGCGGAGAGCAAAATGGGCGCGGTGTTGCCGGATGAAAGGGGAAGCCGCGCTGTCTGCCAAGCCGCGCCGCGACTGTGGGGGAAGCGGACAGCTTCCCCTACAGTCGCGGGCGCTTTTCGTGTATTTCGTGCCTTCCGTGGACACCTCGCCGCTGCCGCCCTTCACCGCCGTGCTCCTCGCTGGCGGAAAATCCACGCGCATGGGACGGGACAAGGCGGGCGTGCTCCTCGACGGCCAGCCGCTCTGGCAGCGCCAGCTCACGACGCTGCGCGCCGTCCATCCGCATGAGCTTTTCATCTCGGGAAAATCCGGCGGCCCGTACGCGGACGCGGGCGTCGAAATCCTCGCCGACAACTTCCCCGGCCTCGGCCCGCTCGCGGGCCTCGAAGCCGCGTTGCGCCGCGCCAGCCATCCTCTCGTCCTCGTCCTCGCGATCGATCTGCCAGCGATGACGGCGGATTTTTTGTCAGGCCTCGTCCGCCGCGCCGCGGCCCACGCCACCGGCTGCGTGCCGCGCGCTGACCGCTGGTTCGAGCCGCTCGCCGCCGTCTATCCGCGCGCCTGCCTGCCGCTGGCCGAGTCATGCCTGCAAGACGCCGACCGCTCCATGCAGCGCTTCGTCCGGCTCGCCGTGGAGCAAGGATTCATGCGGGTTCGCGAGCTGTCGGACGGCGAGCGCGCGCTTTTCAAAAACCTCAATGAACCCGGCGATCTTTAACGCACCGGTTTGTCCGAAGACTGCCAGAACGCGCGGCCCACATCGCTTTCCATATCGGCCATGAGCCACAGCACGCGCGCGATGCTGGCATTCGCGATGAGGTCGGTGGGGCGGTTGCTCTGCCACATTTCATAATAGGCATCCGCGTTTTTGCGGGCGCGCTGGAGGAGGTAGTCCTCGCGCGTGGTGCGGTAGAGTTCGAGGTCGGCCTCGACCATGAGGTGCGCCCATTTCACATGGTCGCGATAGACGCCGCTGTCCCTTTTCAAAAAGCGGTCGCCAGCCTTCGCGATGCGCCGCGCCTCTTCGAGCGGTTCCTTTTTTCCCGTGGCCCGGTACTGGCCGAGAAAGGCGCGGATCATCAGCGCGGTGTTGTAGGTGAGCTGGCCGCGGTTCACCTCGCCGGTGGCGATGACTTTGTTGTCCCAAAAGAGGCCGCTGGGATCCTGCAAATTGGCGACGGTCCACGCGATGATGGCTTGCGCTTTCTCGCCGAGCGGCGCAGCGGCGCGCGGGTCGCGCAGCCGGGCGAGGCGCAGGCAACTCACGGCGGCGGGCGCATTGACGCAGGTGTTTTTGCCGCCGCCTTTGTGCGTCTCGTGCCACCAGATGCCGCCGCCGCCTTCACTGTCCCAGCCGCTGAGCACGAAGTCGTGGGTCTCCGCGGCGCGCTTCAGGTAGTGCGGGCGGTGGGTGAGTTCGTAGGCTTCGAGGAAGGTGAGGACCATCCACGCATTGTCGTCGTAATACTTGTCGTGGCCGTTGCCGCCAGTCGGGCCGGGTTCGTAGCCGGGGACTTTCGCCTTGGTGTCCCAATAGCCGTCGAGCGCGGTGAAAAACTTCTCCATGACCGGTTTGTATTTCCCCGGTTCCAGCCGCGCGGCGGCCACGACAGCGGAAAACATCACGCCATTTCCCCACATGAAATCGGGATGCGTGTCCGTGGTGGATTTCGCGTAGAGGCCGGTGCGCGCGTCGTAGAAAGTTTTCTGAATCTCCGCCATCACCTCCCGCGCGCGTTTGCCGTAAAGGCCGGGATCGACCGCTGCCGGAGCCGGCGTGGAAACCGCGGACGCCGCCGCGATCGGCACCGCCGGAGTGGGCGCGCTATTCCGCAGCACAGCCGCGCGCGCCGCGAGATCTGTGGCGTCCGCCGCGACCATCTGCCGCGCGTTCTGATACTCCACCTCCAACTGCCCTCCCGCCACCCGCAGCACCCGCAGCACCGTGCCCGCCGGCAACTGCGCCTGCCCCGCAACCTGCCCATTGATGACCACCGGAATCGGCGTCACCCGGACCAAGCTGACCTGCTTCGGCCACCAAGCCGGAGTGTTCGCGATCGTTTCCAAATCCAGCGGCGCTTCTGCCGCGGGCGCAGCAAACGAAACCGCCACCACCCCGGCGAGACAGGTGCTGAAAACCGCGCGGAAGAAAGCTCTGGGGTGGTTGCGCTGACTGCGTTTCATCGGCGCGTAGCGTATCGTCCTGCCCTGGCGCCGTCCATTCCCACGCGGCGTGCGTGCCGCTGTAGGGGAAGCTGCCAGCTTCCCCTACAGCGGCGTGACCGCGACCGCGCACGCCTTGTAGCTCGGCTGGCGCGAGTAGGGATCGAAAGACGGGAACGTGAGTTGATTGACGGACCCGTAGTGCATCGGCGCGAAAATCTGGCCGGGCTGCACCGTCGTCGTGACGCAGGCCGTGGCGGTGATTTTTCCCCGGCGCGACGCGATGGTGACGCTCGCATTCGCCGCAATGCCAAGGCGCGCTGCATCAAGCGGATTGATCTCGATATAGATCGCCGCCGGATAAAGTTTGCGCAGTACATCGGACTTTCCCGTGCGCGTATTCGTGTGCCACTGCGACGAGGTGCCGCGCCCGGTGAGCATGATGAATGGAAACTCCGCATCCACCGGCTCCGCCATCGGGCGCGGCGCTTCAAAAAGGAACTTCGCCTTTCCATCCGCATGGAAAAACCGCCCGTCTTCAAACAACCGGCGCTCCACGTCAGGTCGTTGAGCGTTGGACGTTGAGCGTTGAGCGTTGAGCGTTTCCTCCGTCAGCGGCCATTGCACACCACCGCACTCGTCGATCATCCGGTAGTCCGCGATCCCCGTGATGTCGCACGGCTGGCCGCGCGAAAATTCCTTCATCAGCCGGAACGCCGCCTCGGGCGAAGTCCACCGCGCGAACATCTCCCCGCAGCCCCAGTACTGCGCGATGAGCTTGCAGATATTGAAATCGCTCAGCGCCTGGCCCGGCGCGCGCGCGACCTTTTTCACCAGCCCGATGCGACGCTCGGAATTGATGAGTGTGCCCTCCTTTTCGCCCCACCCTGCGGCCGGCAGCACGAGGTCGGCGCGCTGCGCGGTCTCGGTCGTGGCATACATGTCCTGCACGACGAGGAAATCGAGCTTCCCGAGCAGGTCGTTGAATTCGCTTTGGTGAATCCATGAGTGCGAGCCGTTCGTCGCGATGACCCACAGGCCCTTGATCTTCCCGTCACGGATGCCGTCCACAATCTGATCGTAAGCGAGCGAGTTTTGCCGCGGGATCACGTCTTCCGCGATGTGCAAAATGCCCGCGATTTTTGCGCGGTGCGCGTCGTTGTTGAAATCGTGACCGCCGAGCAGGCTGGTCACGTTGGCGTAAAGGCGCGAGCCCATCGCGTTGCACTGGCCGGTGATGGAATTCGCGCCGGTGCCGGGGCGGCCGATGCTGCCGGTCATCAGCGCGAGATTGATGACCGCCTGCGCGGTGCGCGTGCTTTCGTGGCCTTGGTTCACGCCCATCGTCCACCAAAACGACACGCGCTTTCCGTCGGCGATAGTCTGCGCGAAATGCCACAGTTCATCCGCGCTCAGGCCGGTCGCGGTGCTCACGATGTCGGTCGTGAAATGCGTGACGAATTCCGCGAATTCGTCGAAGCCCGTGGTGTGCGCGTCGATGAACGGGCGGTCGATCCAGCCGCTCGCAATGAGGATATTCGCGAGGCCGTAGAGCAGCGTGAGATCGCTTTTTGGCGCGAGTGCGTAGTGCTGCGTGGCCGCCATCGCGGTCTCGGTTTTGCGTGGATCAACGACGATGATCTCGGGCCGGTTTTTGTTCCGCATCACGCGCTGCCACATGATCGGGTGGGCGATGCACGGGTTCGCGCCGATGAAAACCAGCACGTCGCTTTCCTCGAAATCCGCGTAGGTGAAAGGCGGCGCGTCGAAGCCGAACGATTGTTTGTAGGCGACCGCGGAGGTGGCCATGCACTGCCGCGTGTTGCTGTCGCAATGCACGAAGCCCATGCCGAATTTGAACAGCGCACCGAGGAACGCCATCTCCTCCGTGACGATCTGCCCGGTGCCGAGAAAGGCGACGGACTCCGGCCCGTGCTCGCGTTTGATCTCCTTGAACCGCTCGCAAAAAACCGTCAGCGCCGCGTCCCAATCGACCGCCTCAAACTCTCCGCCGCGCTCGCGACGCAGCAGCGGCGTGGTCGCGCGATCCGGCGCGGCGAGCGGGGTCAGCGCCTCCCAACCCTTTGGGCAGGCCATGCCGAGGTTCACGGGATAATGCGTGTCCGCGCTGAGGTTGATCGCCTGGCCGTCCTTGAGATGGATGTTAAGTCCGCAGCCGGTGGAGCAGAATCCGCAGACCATCGTGGTCGTGTCATCCGGCTTCAGCCGCTCCGGCACTTTGCCGAGGCCGAAGTCGCCGGGCGTCTGCACGAGGTCTTTGGTCAGCGGCCCATCCCACGCGCGGATGAGGTCGGCGGCTTTGGCGGCAAGTGCTTTCATAACCTTGGAGTGCGGCGGGAAGCGTCAGCGCCACACCGCTTTCGGAGAGTTCTGCGGGCGGGTGCGGGTCGCATTTTGAAAATTTCCCGCGCGTGCGAAAGCGGTGTCGCGCTGACGCTTGCCACCGCACTCCAAAGTGCTGTGCCCAGCGTTTTCATGGTGCGAGTGCTCCGGGCATCCGCGGAGCGACGACGGCCGTGAAGAAAAAGTACCGCTCGATGAACTGCGACGTGAACGTGAGGAGGAAAGAAAGCGTGGCGTAAAAGGCCGCGCTCCAGCCCGCGCCGGTGATCGTGAGAATGCCGAAAAGAGTGGAGCCCGCGAACAGGGCGACACGCGCGAGGAGCAGCGGGCGACGCAGTTTCCACATGACCAGCGCGGAGCGATGATTCGCGTCGCCTTCGTCGCGCAGGGTGCGATGCAGGTTTTGAAATTCCCACCCAAAGAGCGCCGTGCGAATCAATGTGGCGACGATGGCGAAGACCGCGACCACCTCGTCGCGAACGCCCGCCCAGCCTAGCACCGCAGCCGACGCGGAGGAGCCGAGGAGCAGCGTGGTGCCGAAGAATTTGGTGAACGTCAGCTCGCGGTTCCAAAACGTGCGGCGGGTGTCCACGTAGATCATCGCCGAGCAAAAGACGCCAAGCAGCCCGAGTGCGGCGGTGACGCTGGCGAGCGGCGCGGCGAACTGTGCGGGTGCGATGAACCGCTCGACGAAGCTCAGCGCCGGCAGCAGGGCGGCGAGCGTTTTCCAGAAAGCCGCGCCGGTGAAGGCCGCGGCGGCTCCGGCGAAAATGCTGAACGCAAAAATCTCGCGGCTCATCCACGAAGTCCGCAGGCCGAGAAACGCGCGCCACGCGCCGAGCGGACGGCCGAGATGGAGGACGCTCACGGCGAGGCCGAGGTTGAGAATCGCAAACGCCACGATGGCGAGCGGAGCCTGCGCATGACTGAAAACATCAGCATCCCCGAACGCGAGCGTGGCGGCGCTGAGGAAAATACCGGCGGCGATTTGCGTGAGCACGAGCATGGCGATGAGCGGCCAGTGCGCGTGTTCGGGGCGCAGTGCGTCGGCGTCGCCGGGGCGGGCGTTCGCGGGGATCGGGCGGCGCGACGTGTAGGCGGTGGTGGGTTTTGTGTACGTGGAATCGAACGCGCCGGGGAGCAGCCTGTCGCCGGGCGCGAGGCTCGCGGCTAGCGCGGCTTTTTCCACGATGCGGATGGTGATCGCGCCGCTCGGACACGCTTGGACGCAAGCCGGAGCTTCGCCGGCGGCGAGGCGGCTGTGGCACATGTCGCACTTGCGGACGATGCCGCGCTTTTTGGAATACTTCGGCACGTCGTACGGACATTTGAGCACGCAGTACTGGCAGCCGATGCACTGGTCATCGAGGTGCCGCACGATGCCGGTGTCCGCGTCTTTTTCGTAAGCGCGCACCGGGCAGCCTTCGAGGCATGCGGGCTCGGCGCAGTGGTGGCACGCGGTGGTGACGGTCTGCTGCCACGGCTCCTCCACGCTGCCGCCGTGGAGCAGCCCGATGTCTCGCCACGTCTCGCCGTCATCGAGGCCATTGAGCGAATGGCACGCGCTCACGCACGCTTTGCAGCCGGTGCAGATGTCGAGATCGACGGCGAAGGCGTACTGCTCGCCGCGCTGCGGTTGGGTGAGCGGGATGAGGTCGCGGTAGTAGCGCGACTGCGCGGGCAAAGCATCGCGCTCGTGCTTGCGGGAGAAGCGTTCGACGGCGGTGAGCAACTGCTGCTCAGCAAGCAGTTCGTCGATGAGCGTGCGCGGCTCGGATTCGGCGAGAGCGGTCATCGCGAACTCCGGGGAGCACACGCGTCCCGCGTGTCGGCGAAGGCGTCCCCGCCTTCGCGAACTTCCGCGGGGAGTGTCTGCGGGTGTGGAGCTCTTGCGCGAGGGGGCGCGTCCGCGGCGGCAAGAGGCTCCGCCGCGGCAGAACACCCCCCGCAAAGTTCGTTTCGGCGGGACGCCGAAACCAACACGCGGGACGCGTGTGCTCCC
>JAYVNN010000535.1:0-2797 GCA_043758435.1 Chthoniobacter sp. | reverse complement strand
CCGTCCCCCTCCGCCACCGGCACCGGCACCAGCGCCCCCGCCAGCTCCCCCTCGCCCATCGGCTTCTGCCCCACCTGCTCCCGCCACATATTCACGATCATCGCCTCCTTCCCCTTCAAGTTCGGCAGCGGCGTAACATTCACCGTCGCCTCCCCATCCGCCGTCTTCACCGCAAACTGCGCCACACTCATCTGCCCCCCCGCCGTCTCCACCCAACCCGCCGGCAGCGTCCACTTCACCACCGGCCGCGCCCGCTCCGGCAGCCGCTTCTCCGGCACCTCGTCACCCGTCGCTTCCCCTGGCGCGCGGCCCGCCGTCCCCGTCCCGGGCTCCGACAGCGCAGAGGTCTCCACCGCCTGATCCTTCGGCGCCGTATAAACCCGCACCTTCTCCCGCCCGCACCCGCCCAGCACCAGCACAGCCGCGAGGCCGGTCACAAAAAAAACAGCGCTTGAGATCATCGAGAAAAAATGGGTCGCCAGAAGTATCCGAAGATCGCCGCGACGCAACGACCTTCGCCCTCACACAACCTCCGTCGTCTCTCTCCGCTTAGAACCCGCCTCGCGATCCTCCGCGGCGGGGCCGGCGGGGAGCAGCAAGCGGGAAAGCAGTCTCAGGCTTCAACCCATCGCCGGCGCAGCAGGCGTTCACGTCCCGTAATGAAACCTGACCTGCGCAATCAAAATGCCTCCTTCCACCGTTCGATAGACGAGGCGATGTTCGGAGTCGATGCGGCGAGACCAGTAACCGCGAAACGCGTGCTTCAGTGGTTCGGGCTTCCCGATGCCCGAGTGTGGACTGCGGATGATGTCCTTCAGGAGTTGGTTGATCCGCGACACCATCTTGGGGCCCGTTCTCTGCCAGAAAGTGTCATCCTCCCACGCTTGCGGCGAAAAAGTCAGGTTCACGCGCCGAGGTCGATCTCCCGCGCCACTCCCTCGCCACTCTCCAGCGCGTGGATGGCTTCGAGCAGTCGCCGCGCGTTCGCCGGGCTGCGCATGAGGTAAGCGGTCTCCTCCAACGACTCATAATCCTCCAGCGACAGCATGACGACGGATTGATCGCGGTTGCGGGTGATGATCACCGGCGCACGGTCCGTGCAAACCCGGTCCATCGTCGAGGCGAGGTTCTCACGAGCTGCGGTATAACTGATGGCGTTCATGCTGGACAGGATGCTGTCCATCCCGCTTGCGTCAACTTCCTTGCTCCCGGGTCCCGCGAGCGACGGCAGACTACGCGCGTGCCGCTGCGGGGAGCAGCAGGCAGTAATCCCCCATCACGCGAGCCTTGCTCGAATACCGTTCAACAGGTTGATTCGAGGACAAGATGCCCATCAAACCGCCGCCGGATTTGCAGACGGAAATGCCTGTCTTCACGACACAGGGCAAGGTTTTCCCGCTCGCTTCGGCCAACTGCGTCGCACAGCTCCAGTATGAAAACGCCCAGGGCCAGTTGTTTCAGGGGGACGCGATCGGCTGGCTGAAATCGCTCCCCGCCGGCTCTGTCGATCTGGTGTTCGCCGACCCTCCTTACAACATCAAAAAGGCAGATTGGGACGACTTCGAGACCATGCACCACTACGTCGAATGGTCTCGCGCATGGATCGCGGAAGCGGCGCGAGTGTTGAAGCCGACCGGCACCCTCTACGTCTGCGGCTTTTCGGAAATCATCGCCGAGGTGAAGGTGGCCGTCGCCCCGCTGTTTGCCGGATGCCGCTGGCTCATCTGGCATTACAAAAACAAGGCGAACCTAGGCAAAGACTGGGGCCGCTCTCACGAGACTATCCTGCATTTCCGCAAAGCGAAGCAGCACACCTTCAACAGCGACGCCATCCGCATCCCTTACGGAGCGCACACCCTCAAATACCCGGATCACCCGCAGGCGGACAGCAGCCAATATGGCAAAGGGGACAAGACCGAGCGTGACGACTGGACCCCGCATCCGCTCGGAGCCAAGGCCAAGGACGTGATCGAAATCCCCACCACCTGCAACGGCATGGGCGAGAAGACCCCGCACCCGACCCAGAAGCCCGAGGAGCTTCTCCGCAAGCTCATCCTCGCCTCTTCCAATCCCGGCGATCTCGTTCTCGATCCCTTCTCCGGCTCCGGCACCACCGCCGTCGTCGCGGAGCAACTCGGCCGCCGCTGGCTCGCGTGCGACAGCGATCCACAGCACAACGAATGGGCGATCGAGCGGGTCGAACGGGTCGTCCGCCGCACCGTGGCGGAGTGGATGGAACTCGACCGCCGCACCGCCCAGCGCCGGGAAAGCATTCGATGACCCTCCATCGGCTCGTCCAGCGCGCCACGGATAAGACGCGCTTCCAGCGGCTCGAAGACTACATCGACTTCGCCCGCACCTTTCTCGACTACACCGCCGGAAACCTCCAGGCCGTCATCGTCTCCCGCAACGAGCCGCACTACAATTTCTGGCAGTATCGCAAGGACGGCAGCTTCAACGTCACGCGCCCGATCAACTCGGCGCTCATGTTCACTGCGGAGGAGACGGAAAACTTCGACCGCCGCTTTCTCGACTTGCTTGCGGCATTGCGCGAACCCGCCAGCGACACACCCACCAATCGCGACTGCATCAACCGCGCGATCTACACCCTCCAGCAATGCATCGGTGCCGGACTCGATGCCTTACCTGCCAACCGCTCCAACACCGCCCGCAAGATCAACGGCGACCTCTTTGAACGCCTCATCTCCCTCGTCCTCGTCCGACTGGGAATCGCGTGCACCAGCGGCACCGTGCAGGTTCCTATCGAGGTGGATGGGAACGTCGCCTTCACCATGAG
>JAYVNN010000534.1:0-2798 GCA_043758435.1 Chthoniobacter sp. | reverse complement strand
GGCAACACGGAGAACTACACCACGCACGGCGATGTCTTCGCCATCCACGGCGCGTCGATGAAACCGTTCCCGCCGAGCAAGGGCATGCGCAGCTTTCCCACCGAGAAACGCAGCAAGCCGTCGCCCGAATGGAACCACTACCGCATCACCTGTCAGGACGGCACCATCCGCCTCGCGGTGAATGGCAAGGACGTGAGCGGCGGTGAGCAGTGCGTGTGGCGCAAAGGCTACCTCGGGCTCGAAAGCGAGGGTGCTCCGGTGGATTGGCGCAACCTGCGGATCAAGGAAATGCCATCCACGGGTGCGACGGCGGAGCAGAGCGCGCCGGTGGCGGAGGCGAAGTAGGCGGAGGAAAAATGGACGGCGGTGAAGTTTGCACGCGGCTGGTAACTGCCGCGAACCAAGCGGGCGGAGCCGACAACATAACAACCGTGTGTTTGGTGGCGTAGCGAGCCGCGCCTGTCGCGAGTTGGGGAAAGCTATCGAAGCTCGGCGACTTCGGCATGGCGAAAAGCTAGCAGGCCGCGAGCAGGAGATGGTGCGGCTTGAGGTCGCGATGCACGAATCCCTTCGCGTGTGCGTGCGCCAGCCCTTCGAGGCTCTGCTGGAAAATGGGCGCGGCTTTCACCTCGACCTCGCGCTGGAATTTCTCCCGCGCGCTGGCGCTGGCCGCCACGCGCGCCAGAGGTCCGCCGCGTTCACTCCGCTGTCGAAAGCGCCCGGCATCAACTCTTGTCGAATGGGTTCGTGATCTCCAGTCCGGCGATGTGCTTGAAGTCATCCACGTTGCGCGTCACCAACTTCGCGCCGATCACCAGCGCCGTCGCGGCGATGATCGAATCCCCGAGTTTCATCCGCCGCTGCCGGCGCAGCGCCGCCGCCCGCCGGAGGATTGGCTCCGTCACGGCCTGCACAAAAAGCCGGGCAAACCATGCCTCAAAGACCGTCTCATCCTCCGGGCTGAGGCCGGTGAAACCAAGCACCTCCGGAATGCTGATTGCGGACATCCGCGTGCCCTCCGCAGTCAGCCACGCATCGAGAAACTCGTTCCCCGGCTGGCCCGCATAAATCAGGATATTGCTGTCCAGCAAGTGCATCGCGCCTCATTCCCGGCCGGGCAGCACCACGTCCTCGCGCATCTCGCGCTGCCACGCCACCGGGTCCGCGACGCCCTTGAATGGGTTTCGCGCGCGAACGTGTTTCATGATTTCGAGCAATTCCTTTTTCCTTTGCTCCTCGCTCATGGCAAGCGTCTCCACGGCTTCCACCGTCGCCTCCACCCGCACCTTGCCGTGGCGCAACGCCTCCGGCAGCGGCAGGTGCAGCGTGCCATCGGCGTCGGGTTCGAAGATCGCGGTGATCGTGCTCATGCGTCGAGAACTACCCGCCTTTGCAGGAAAAGGAAAGCGATTGCGCGGTCGCGCACGAAGGCGGATCTCACCCAGCGGGAGCTGGCGAAGCTGGTGGAAACGACCGCCTCCGTGATCTGCCGGCTCGAAGATGCGGATTACGAGGGACACTCCCTTGCGATGCTCAATCGCATTGCAGCCGCACTGCACCGCCGCGTCGAAATCCGTTTCGTGCCGCTGCGAGGCGCAAACCATCCCGGCGCACACGGAGCACTTCGCGCTTGATACCTCTGTCAAGATTTGACGCCTGACTCCTATTTCCCGCACTTCGTGATTGATGACGCTGTCGCAATTCGAATCCTGCCCCACGCCTGATCTGTTTCCGAAACCGCGCGGGGCGAACTTCAGGCCAAAAGCGGACTGGAATTGCCTAATCGCACACGCTATTTCTTCCCCATGACCATCACGCTGCCCGATGACCCGGCCTTGGCGTCCATGACGCCAGCCGAAGTCCAGCTCGACCTCGCGTGCGGGCTTTTCGCTTCGGGCCGCGTATCGCGCGAATTGGCCGCGCGTGTCGCGGGACTTGCTTCGCTCGCGTTCGATGAAGAACTCTTCCGCCGGAAAATTCCGTCGTTCACCGAGGAGATGCTCGACCAGGATCTCGCCGCGCTCGAACGACTTCACGGGCGGTGATTGTCGTCACCGACACCTCCGTCGTCCTCAATCTTTGCTGGCTCCGCCGGGAATCGTTGCTCTCGGCCATCTACGAAGGCGTGCTCGCGCCGGAGCAGGTCCGGGTCGAATTTGAACGCAAGGCAGCGACCGACCCGCGCTTCACGGGGCTGATATTTCCGCCATTCATCACCGTCGCGCAGCCCATCGTCATCCCGCCGACGCTCGCCTCAAACACCGCCCTCGATCCCGGTGAAATCGCCGCGCTCGCCCTCGCGCTGCCTCGACCGCCTCGTCACAGGCGCAAGATTCTGGCTCGCCGACCGGCTCCGTGAGCGCGTCCTGCGCAGCGTCGGCGAAACACCGTGATCCCGATTCGACAGTCCGCATCGGCCAATACTGGCGCGCACGGTGCCATTCGCGCTTGATACCTCTGTCAAGATTTGACGCCAGAACGCTAGATTTCCTGCCGCCTATTTCCTTGGTACCTAAACGACAGGCTTATCCCAGCTCTTAAGAAGCCCATTTAACTTGCCGGAAATCAAAGCATCTTCGGCTTTCGCGATGTCGAAAATTCCGGTGAGAAGCGGGTCGTTGATCACCGGCTCATTGAACGCAAGAACGGCATTGTAGAGGTAGTGAAGGTGCCTGTCAGCGATTCGCCAATCCTTACCCTCCTGCACAAAATTCGGATTCTTCCCCCAGCGGATGTCGGCAAGCTTCTCGAAATAATCACCCCGCATGAAAAGCGGATCGAGATTCGTGACCAATGCA
>JAYVNN010000533.1:0-2811 GCA_043758435.1 Chthoniobacter sp. | reverse complement strand
GGACGATGCGCTTTTTCGGCTGCTGGGTACTCCCGCCCGCCGCTGCTCTCCTCGCCTGGATCGCGCACCGCTCGCGCCGCGAACCGGCGGGCGTGGCCAGCCCGCACACTTGGATCGTGCAAGGCGCGAGCGGCGGCGTCGTGGCGGCGGTGGCCTACGATTTGTTCCGGCTGCCGTTCGTGCTCCAGGGCGCGCCGCTTTTCCAAGTCTTCCCGCGCTTCGGCGAGCTGCTGCTCGGCGCGCCGGAGCCCCGCTGGCTCGTGCAGGCGCTCGGCTGGAGCTACCACTTTTCCAATGGCGCGGCCCTCGGCATCATGTTCCTCGCGATGGTCGCGCGGCCGGATGCGCGCGTGCTTTTTTGGGGCGCGGTGGCGTGGGCGCTCTTCATCGAGGCGATGCTCCTCCTTTCGCCCTACACCACTTTTTTCGGGCTCGAACGCAACGCGCGCTTCCTCGTCCTCACCGTCTCCGCGCACGCCGTCTTCGGCCTGACCCTCGGGCAATATTGCCGGCATCGTTTCGCTCCGCGGACGATTTGAGGCTTCCGCCCGATGTCGCCGTGAGGCATTCATCACGGCCCAATTCCCATGAAAAAACTCCGCCTGATTCCCTCCCTCCTCGCGCTTTCACTCGCACTCTTCACGCCGCGCGCCGGTGCCGCGGATGCGCCGAAGCCGCTCAAAGTCCTGCTCATCACCGGCGGCTGCTGCCACGATTATGCGACGCAAAAGGACATCCTGAAAAAGGGCCTCGAGGAGCGCGCGAATGTCGTCGTCGATCAAATCCACACCGACGACAAAAGCACCAAGCCGCCGCTCCCGATCTACGGAAACCCGGGATACGCGAAGGGTTATGACATCGTGATCCACGACGAATGCGCGGCAGACATCCAAGACCTGGCAGTGATCGCGGGTGTGCTGAAGCCGCATCGCGAGGACGGCATCCCGGCGGTGAATCTGCACTGCGCGATGCACAGCTACCGCTTCGGCGAATACCAAAAGCCGGTCGCCGCGGGCGCGGACAACGCGACCTGGTACGAATACATGGGCCTCCAATCCACCGGACACGGTCCGCAACTGCCGATCGCGCTCACCTTCACCGACAAGGAAAGCCCGATCACGAAAGGGATGAGCGATTGGACGACGATCAAGGAAGAACTCTACAACAACCTCCAAATCCTCGGCGGCAAAGCGCTCATCCGCGGCAAGCAGACCATCGAGCAGAAAACGAAATCCGCCGACGGGACCGAGACCGTCACCGGCACCAAAGACGTCGAGACCGTCGTCGCCTGGACCAATGAATACGGCGCGAAAAAGACCCGCGTCTTCAGCACCACGATCGGCCACAACAACGAGACCGTGAGCGACGTGCGCTACCTCGATCTCGTGACGAACGGCGTCCTCTGGGCGTGCGACAAACTCGACGCCGACGGCACACCCGCCGCGGGCTACGGGAAATAAGCGGTGCTCACCGACACGCACGCGCACCTCGATTTCCCGGAGTTCGCCGACGACCTCGGCGACATCCTCGCGCGCGCCACGGCGGCGGGCGTGACGCGAATCATCACGATCGGCACCTCGCTCGAAGGCAGCCGCCGCGCGGTCGCGCTCGCCGAACAGCACACGAATGTCTTCGCCGCGATCGGCGTGCATCCGAACTCCGCGGGCGAGGCCCCCGATGATTTCATCGACGAACTGCGCGCGCTCGCGGCGAGTCCGCGCGTCGTCGCCATCGGGGAAATCGGGCTCGATTACCACCGCCTCCCGACCGTCAGCGCCGCCGACGGCTCGGTGAAAGCGACGCAAGCCTCGGTCTTCGAGCAGCAACTCGCCCTCGCCCTCGATCTCGGGCTCAACGTCATCATCCACGAACGCGACGCGTGGGACGACACGCTCGCGATCCTGGCCCCGTCCGCTGGCAAGCTGCGCGCGGTCTTCCACTGCTTCGGAAAACGGCTCGCGCTGGCCGGGGAACTCCTCGCGCAAAACCACCTCGTTTCCTTCACCGGCCTCGTCACTTTTAAAAATGCCGCCGAGGTGCAGGCGACCGCCGCCGGACTGCCCGGCGGGACTTTCATGGTCGAAACGGACTGCCCCTTTCTCGCGCCCACACCGCACCGCGGCAAACGCTGCGAGCCCGCCCACACCAGGATCGTGGCTGAACGCATCGCCCAGCTCCGCGGCGTCCCGCTCGAAGAAATCGCCGCGCAAACAGAAACGGCGGCGAACCTATTCTTCCGCTTCGCCCGGTTGTAGCGTCACGCCGGGGTCACAGACCCCGGCTACAGGTCACTTCGCCAACTGCCGCGGCGGTGCCCACCCGACCGCCAGGCGTTTCCCATTTTGCGCCGCGCGGAAATGCAGCGCGCCATCCGGGAGCGCCGTCACATGGCATTCGATCGTCGTCGGCTGGCCCGGCTTCGGCTGGATGCCGCGCACCTTGAACTCGCCGAGACTCTGCGGCTCCGGCGCGCTGCCGGCCTGACCCTGCTGCAAAAAAATGCTCGTCTCCGGCCCATTCGCCCGCCACGGAAAGGTGCCCTGCTCCGGCAGCCGCGAGCCCGCGTTCAAGACTACGCCGCCGTCGTCGTCCTCGAGCGTGAGCAGCACATCGCGCAGCAGCACGCCGGATTGATGCACCTCGAGCGGCACCCCGGTGCCGGTCAGCATCCCGCTCCACGCCTCCATCGTCGTCGCGCAAGTGGCCTTGAAATCGTCCGGCGCATCGGCGCTCGACGCGGCCTTCCGCAGCGCATTCAGCGCATCCTGCCCGAGCCCGAGCTGCCGCAGGACGTGGGCGTAATTCCAGTCG
>JAYVNN010000532.1:0-2811 GCA_043758435.1 Chthoniobacter sp. | reverse complement strand
CGCCGACGCCACCGAGCGAGATGTCGCCGATGCCGCCGGTGAGCGTCTGGCCCCCGAGCAGCAGCTCGAGCGTGCCCGCCACGGCCATGCGCGGCGTGGCGCGGCGTTGCTTGCGCTCGAGCAGCGCGCCGATGGCGCTGAGCAGTAGGATGAGATTCAGCCCCGTCCAAAATAGCGAGACGATGACGGAGTATGCCTCCTTCGGGTGCGTGAGGATGCGTTGGATGCCGAAGAATGGCGCGACCACGGTGAGCGCGAGGACAACGTAGAACGGCTTGGCGAGGGGCGAGATGAAGTCGCGGTCGAGCGTTTCGCCCTTGGGCGTCACATTAAAAGTGGGGGCGCGCGGTTTCATGAAAACTTCGATGATTGCCGGCAGGCAGTAGAAGGACTGCATGAGCTCGTAAAGCTCCGACACCCACGACCAGCGGACGTGGCCGAAGAGGAAGTGCGAAGTGAGGATCACCGCGGCGACGTGCGGCACGGTGTAGGCGAAGAGCTCGACCGGCCCCGCGTCGAAAATCCGCAGCCCGAAAAAGAGCAGCGCCAGCGGCGCGAGGAGGACGGCGATCCGCGTGTAGGGGGAGAACCAGAAGAAGCAACTGTTCACGTAACAGAGCCGCTGATAGAGCCGCAGCCCCTTCAACCGCAGCGGGTTTTTCAAAAGAAAAATCTGCACCATGCCCTGCGCCCAGCGGGTGCGCTGGAGAATGAAGCCGCCAAAGGTTTCCGGCGACAGCCCGGAGATCATCGGCCGGGCGATGTAGGCGCTGTGGTAGCCGCGGGCGTGCAGGCCGAGCGCGGTCTCGGCGTCCTCGGTGATCGTCTCGCCAGCGATGCCGCCGACCTCCATGAGGAATTTGCGCCGCAGCAGGGCCGCTGAGCCGCAGAAGAACGAAGCGCCCCAGAAATCGAGCCCCTTTTGGATCACGCGGTAGAACATTTCATTCTCGCTCGGCATCGAGTCCCACGTGCCGAGGTTGCGCTCGATCGGGTCGGGGTTCAGGAAAAAGTGCGGCGTTTGGACCAGGAACATCTTCGGGTCGCGCAGGTGCCAGCCGACGGTGTTTTTCAGAATGTCGGTCGTCGGCACGTGATCGGTGTCGAGGATGAGGATCAACTCGCCGCTGGTGTGCTCCATGAGGGCGGAATTGATGTTGCCGGCCTTGGCGTGGAGATTGCGCGCGCGGGTGAGGTAGCTCGCGCCGAGTCGGCGGCAGAGCGCCTTGAGCTCGATGTTCCGCTGGAAGGCCTGCTCGGCCTTGCGCGGGTCCTTGTCGTTGCGCTTCTGCTCGGTCCCGCCGTCGTCGCACAGGCAGACGCGGAAGCGCTCCTTCGGGTAGTCGATCCGCAGCGCGGCGCGCATCGTCACCTCGATGAGCTCCGTCGGCTCGTTGTAGGTCGGGATCAGAACATCGACCGTCGGCCACTCCTGCGGATCGCCCGTCAGCTCGACCGGCTGGCGCTCGAGCGGGTGGATATTCACGAAGATGCCGAGCAGATAGACGACGATGCCGTAGAGCTCCGCGACGTAGAGCGCCACGGCCAGGGTGAAGCTGATCGGCTCGTGGAAGACGACCGTCGTCATCGTCCGCCAGCACCAGTAGCGGAGCGAGACATACGCCGCCAGAAACAGGAAGAAGAGCCGCGCCACGCCGCGGAGCTGGAAGCGCTTGAAGACCAGCAGCACCACGACCGCAAGCAGCCCCAAGACGAGCTGCGCGGCGGCATCCACCGGGTTCGCCACCAGCACCAGCAGCAGCGCGCCGAGCCCGCACCAGACCGCGAATAAACCGTGCTCTCCGAGCCATCGCCCCGCGCTGCGGCGGAGCGCGACGAGCCCCCCGAGCGCCGAGCTTTTCACGGGGCTTTCGCCGCCTCCACCGGCGACGCAACCGGCGCCGGACGGCCGATGTAGTAGCCCTGCGCGTAATCCACCCCGATCTTGCGAACCGTATCCAGCACGCGCTCGTCCTCGACACTTTCGGCGATGGTTTCGAGGTCGAGCGCGTGCGCGATCATGTTGATGGCTCGGACGAAGGTCTGGTTCGGCACTTCGCCCGCGAGGTCGCGCACGAACGAGCCGTCAATCTTCAGGAAATCGATCGGCAGCGTTTTCAGGTAGGCAAAGGACGAGACCCCGGTGCCAAAATCGTCCAACGCAAACCGGCATCCCATCTCGCGCAGCGCCGCGATGGTCTGGCGCGCGGTGCTCATGTTGGCGACCATCTCCGTCTCGGTGATCTCGAAATTCAGCCGCCCCCGCCCGATTCCCTCGCGCTCCACCAGCTCGGCGACGTAGCCGGGCAGTGTCAGATCCATCAGCGTCTGGGCGGAGAGATTGATGCAGAGCCTCAAGTCGGGCCGGACCGCGAGGTGCCGCACCGCCTCTTTGATCACGTAGCGGTCGATGACGTCCATCAGCCGGAAGCGCACGGCGGCGTGCATAAAGCTCTGAGCCGTCAGGATCCGTCCGTCGTTTTCCAGGAGCCGGAGCAGCCCCTCGTGGAAGAGGATCTTCCCGCTCTCGAGCGCCTGGATTGGCTGGATCCAGAGCTCCAGCCGGTGCTCGGTGAGCGCTTCGCGGATGCGCCCGGCGAGGTTCGTCTCCTTGCGCAGCCGGTCCAGCTCGTCGCTCGGACCGCAGTAAACTTCCACCCGGTTGCCGCCGTGTGCCTTCGCCACGTAGCAGGCCGTGTCCGCCGCCGACAGGAGCTGCTCGCTGTCCATCCCGCCATCGATGCGCGCCACTCCGAGAGAGGCGGCCACGTTGAAGGACTTGCCCGACTCTTTGAACTGAAAATCCTCCAG
>JAYVNN010000531.1:0-2814 GCA_043758435.1 Chthoniobacter sp. | reverse complement strand
CGGTCTGCTCGGCGACGCCGACTTTCAAACCCAAGTCAGCAGCACTCGCCGAAACGATGGCAAACCATGTGGTGAGGAGCAGCGGAAAAAAGCGCACGGCCGCAATGAACAGCGGTGCAAGCGGCGAGGAAAGAACCGCTTTTCTCGCGGGTGTCCTCTTCCGTTCGCCGAGATGGATGCCGCGCTTCTTGATCGTCTCGATCGCCAAATTGCCTTGCAGCGTTTTACCCAAAAATCTTCGCGAGTGCCGCCACTGCGGTCAGCCGCACTTTTGCGGAAAGCCAGAGCGTTGTTCGCTCGGTCAGGGCGTGAAGGTGAAGCGCTGCCTCCTCGCGAGCAGTCGACCGATTGCCGCGCAATACAACACGACGCCGAGCGAGCCGCGTGCGGGAATGCCGATGGATTCGGCCATCATTCGCGCTGCCGCGTCATCCGTGAGAAACAAATCCGGCACTACCACCTTGGCGCAGGCGAGCGACTCCGCTTCCCCCGCATCCAGCAAGCCCGCATCCAGCCAGTTCGCCGCTCGCGCTTTCGCAGCGGCGGATGGGGTGATGCGGTGCAGCCAGTTCGGGAATTCGTCGCGCCATAAAGCGGGCGCGGGCCAGCGCAACTCCGCGATCACCGTCGGCGTGATGTGGATTTCGCCGAGTGCCGGCAGCAAATCGAGCGCGCCCGCCTAATGCAGATGCAGCACCGGCCCGGTGTCTGCGACTATGACCTTCACCGCCGTTCGCGCTTGGCCGCGAGCGCCCACGCGATGTCATCGAGCTGCTGGCGCTCTTGCTAAGCGTAGCGGCTGCCCGCGAGAAGTTCGCGCAGCGCCGTCCGCACCGCCTCGTTCTCATCCGCAAACCAACCCGATTTCACGACGCGCTCCAACTCGCTGGCGAGTTCATCCGGCAATTCCACGGTCACAGTGCTCATGTGGTGGAAAGTATCGGCGTGTGCCACGCGTCGCAATCCCCGTTTCCGTTGATGCGAGCGAGCGCACCGCTCAGGCGGCTGTCATCGGCATCGAATACTGCCGTGGCTTTGGGCATGACCACAGCCCGGCGTCAACAACCGCCAACGGATTTTGAGGCTAAACGGGAACACTCTCGGCTACGCTCAAAGAAATCGGTGTGAAGATGTCCAAATCCACGCCGACCGTCTCCAACGTCACTACCAGCGCGTAGCGGATGCGATGGTTGTATCGTTGATGTTGCTTCCTAAGCCGCCACCAGCCGTTCACGGGGAACACGATGAGATGTTCCATCGCGGCCAGTTGTGCTGCGGTGCCAGTCCAAGTGTCGGAGTGAAGCGAACCGCGGCGGCGCAAATTATCACCGAGCAACCATCCCTCATTCGTGTCATCCGGTTTTTGGTAGTCGTCTTTGTCCTCTTTTGAAATGGCGTCGGAAACTCGCGCGATGAAGTTCTTGAGTGATTTTTCCGTCGCGGTTTGAACTGCGAAACGGAGGTTGCAGCCTGCGTAGCGATACTTCGACGTGACCATGCGCGAGCCAGGATTCGGCTCGATGAAGTATGAAATCGTCACGCGAAGCCGCACATAGGTGTTTCCATTTTCTTGGAGCAGGTCTTTCGGCCACGGCATCCGGTAGAGCATCATGTCCCGCGTCTTGATTCCGTCATTCGTCTTCTCAAACGGCTGGAGCGAATCCTGACAAATGAGCGTCGCGCGACTACGGGCGGAGGCGAGCGCGCGAGCGAGGCTTGGGACTCCGTGGCCAAATCGCTGGATGGTGTTTTCCACATCACCCTTGATCGTCAGATTCGCGCCGCGCTTCATTTCGTCCGTCCAGTCGGCGGAGTGGATCATCAGCGCCCGCATTGTCTCGGGCCAGAAATGCGGATAGCTCGCTTGAATCTGCGCGGCCATTCTGGCGGCAAGCGCAGTCGCCGCGCTCGTGGCCCAGAGCGGCGCGAACAGCCGCATTTGGAAGTTCGAGTTGGTCGAGAGCAGCCGGAGGCTGTCGTGTTCGTTGAGATTTCCGGCAGCGTCGGCAGCCACGTTCCCTCCCTCGAAAACTACATCGGGTTTGAGCGGCCACTGCCGCGACTCTGCGGAAGACCACAGGCACGTTGTCGCGCTGTGCGGCGAAAGACCGCCGCGTTTGGCGATGCAAACGGCATCGGGCAGGAGGTTGCCGTTTTCGTCGGTGACGATGTCCTTTTCGGTGAAGGCCCCGACGGTGACGGCGTTCCATGATTGGGCAGGGTCGCCGAATGCGGTGAGCTTGTTAAGGTCGGGATACTGCGCGCTGATTTCGAGCAATGTATTTCCACCGCTGACGCAGATGAGGCGCTTCTTTTCATCTTCTTCCATCGCTCCCGAGGCGTGGCTGTCGAGCGCGGCAGACCATGCGCTTGGTCTGCCGTTTTCCGTGAACTCCTTCGCGTCGCTTGCGGTGACGGCGAGGGCGGAAACGCGGGATCGGTCGGGTGCGTTGAGTTCTGCCTTTGCCATCGCGGCCTGCGTGATTGGGCCGTAGTGCTCCGGCTCATTCGAGCCCACGCGTGGCAGGATTTTTACCGACTCAATCCGATGTGAGAGTGGCACCGGCCCTGCGCTTTCCAGCAGCGGCGTGAGGTCGCCATACGCGGCGAGGCCAGCCATCGGGGTGCCGTGACCGGTCGAGTGATGATCGTCCTTGCCCCATTCGTCGCGCACGGTGTCGTGGTCGCTTTCGGCGAGCAGGTTTGTGAGCAGCGGGTGTCCTCGATTCACTCCCGTATCGAGCACACACACAGCAGGCGCGTCTTCGGGGGGCGCTGAACTCGTGACAACAAATTCTCTGCCCACTGTTGCTG
>JAYVNN010000530.1:0-2818 GCA_043758435.1 Chthoniobacter sp. | reverse complement strand
CACTGCTTGCGCGCGCACCTCAGATGCGTGTGCAGTGTCCCGCCCGCTTTCAGATCCCGCCAGACATGCCGGTAGATACTCTCGTGGCTGATGGCCAGCTCTCCGCCGCGCGCCAGGTGCCCGGAGACTTGTTCGGGACTCCATTGCTCCTTCAACAATTCTTCCACCCGCGCCCATTCCGCTCCCCCAAACTGGCTGTTGCGCCGCGACCGGTAGCGCCGCGCGTGCGCCCGTTGATGCGCTCGCTCCGAGCGATACCGCCCGTCGTGCGCCGCCGCATTGCGCTCGATCTCCCGCCTCACCGTGCTCCGGTGCCGCCCAAGCTCCCGCGCAATCTCCGCTTGGTTCAGCCCCACCCTCCGCAGCGCCGCCAGGACGCTCCGCTCTTGGGCATTGAGTTGTCGATATTTCATCGGCAGCCTCCTGCCATAGTTCCCCCTGAATCCAGACCTTCTTCCTCTTCCTCCACCCATGCTGGCCTTGTTGCACTTACTCTGTGAATTCGCCAATACTACTCACGCGGATGGGCAGACGGTTACGACCGTGGATATGACCAATACCGCAAATGAATAAAGCGCCTATTCATAGCTGCTTTGCACGACAGACCTAATGGCTGGCATCTCCCCTAAGACTACTGCACCTCTGAAGAAATGGTTGCTTCTTCCGACGCTGAATCGCTACACGACTTTGCCAATGGCTCTAGACGTGTTGACACAGAAGCGAATTACTCTTCTGAGCCCCGATGCTTGGGAAGATAGGAACGATGCTTACTACCTTGAGCGATACCAAGCGGAACAGAGATTTCGGAGTGTGCTCGCCATTTGCTTCTCGACGACGAGTGAGACGTTTCATCATTGGCGGATTTTCTCGCACGGAGCATCTGGGGTTTGCCTTGAGTTCGACAAGGCGAAGCTACTCAAATCGATCGGTGGGAAGCGGGGGTTTAGATCCGGCGTGATCAGCTATCATTCCTTTTTGCATCTCCGAAGAAACCGACCCGATATTGAGACGTGGCCATTTCTAAAGCGCAAACCCTTCGAGGCGGAAGCGGAGTTTCGTGTTATCTATGAGACCAAGAAAGAACTTTTGTGATTCAAGCACATAGATATAGACCTAAATGCAATTCGTAAGGTAACTCTTAGCCCCTGGCTGCCGGAATCTGTCTCTGAATCAGTCATCGGTGTTATTAAGCGCATCGACGGCTGCGCTGGCTTGAACGTGAATCGCTCCTCATTAATCGACAACGCCAGTTGGAGAAGCATTATCGAGTAATTTCTGTGATTCTACCTGCCCCGAACGGTTGTAGCTAGACACGTTGTCCGCAGTGAAAAGGCGGCTAGAGCCTGTTATGCACTTTTGAAGTGCTCCTACGCTGAGGGCCAAAGGCCCGCAAACAAGCCAGCCCAGGGCAACGCCCTGGGTCATCGGAAACAGAAAGAGCAAAGCCCTGAAAGGGCGGCACAAATTGTCGCGCCCTTTCAGGGCTTTGTCCTTATCCGGTCCAAACCCAGGGCGTTGCCCTGGGCTGGCTTGTTTCGCACCGTTGGTGCTCTTCAAGAGGCATCATTCACTCAAAGTGCATGACACGCTCAAGAGGAAGGCGGGACGATTCTAGTGACGGCAGACAAAGGTCGTACGGCAGCCGTGGCTCGACACATGCAGCGCCGCCGTCAAAGTTGCGCGCATGAAGCGTCTCCCCATTCTTTTCTCCGCCGTGCTGCTGCTTGTCGCGACGATCCGCATTGCATCCGCAGCCGACGCCATTCCCGCCACGGGCGCGGATGGGAAGCCGCTGAACCTTGGCTTCGAGGACGGCACGCTGCGGGACTGGACGGCGGCGGGGGAGGCGTTTGCGAAGCAGCCGGTGAAGGGGGAGATCGATCAGAACCGGCCATTCGGGAAGGGCAAGATGGCGAATCGCAAGGGCGAGTATTGGATCGGGGGCTATGAGATTTTGCAGGACAAGGCGAAGGGCACGCTGACTTCCGTGGAGTTCAAGGTCACGCAGCCTTGGGCGAGCTTTCTCATCGGCGGCGGGGCGCTGCCGGGGACTCGCGTGGAGATTGTGACGAAGGACGATGGGAAGGTGATTCACACGGCGCGCGGGGTGAACGATGAGCGGATGGCGCGCTCGGCGGTGGATTTGCGGAAGTTCGACCAGCGCGAGATTTTCATCCGCATCGTGGACGAGGAGACGGTGGGGTGGGGGCATGTGAACTTCGACGACTTCATCTTCCACGCGGAGGAGCCGAAGTTCCCCGCGGACCAGCTCGCGAAGAAGGCGGGGGACAAGAGCGATCCAAATTTGAAACCCGACGAGGTGCAGTTCGCCGGGCTGCCGGCGGAAAAGGCGGCGCAGGTCGCGACGGTGCCGGCGGGCTACGAGCTGAAGGTCTTCGCCGCGGAGCCGGACATCGTGAATCCGATTTCGTTTTGCATGGACGACCGGGCGCGCATCTGGGTGGTCGAGGGCATGACGTATCCGCAGCGCGCGAAGACCGAGCCGGGCGCGCCGGAGTGGCTCGGCGGTGCGGATCGCATCCTCGTCTTCGAGGACACGGACGGCGACGGGCATTTCGACAAGCGCACCGTCTTCATGGAGGGGCTGAATCTCGTGAGCGGCATCGAGGTCGGCTTCGGCGGAGTGTTCGTCGGCGCGGCGCCGAATCTCATTTTCATCCCCGTGGAAAACTGGGACGACCCGAAGCCGGGCAAAGTGGAGGTGCTGCTGAACGGCTGGGGACTCAACGACACGCACGAGACGCTGAACACTTTCCACTGGGGGCCGGACGGCTGGCTCTACGGCTGCCACGGCGTC
>JAYVNN010000529.1:0-2823 GCA_043758435.1 Chthoniobacter sp. | reverse complement strand
CCGCTCACCGGGCGCACCTCGCTGACGGGTTTCGTGATGTGCGAGCAGGTGAAGTCACTCGATTATCGCTCGCGCAAAATGAAGCTCATCGAGCGCGCGCCGCAGGACGTGCTGGAGGACGTGCTCGCCATCGTGGATGCCTCGGTGTTTTGAGAGACCGCGGAGTTCCGCATAGACGAGCGGAAGCAACTCCTGCCCTTTCTCCGCGAAGTCGCCACGCCCGCCACCGCTGGCCACCGCAGCTTTTACCATCTCTATTCCGTCGATCCTGCGAAGCTCCCGCCTTGAACTCCGATGCCTGAACGCCTCCAAATCCAAATCAAAGACGGCCGCATTTTCTGCCCGCTCGTGCGGAAGAAAAACCAGTGGCTTCTCGCCAAAGGCGAAGAAATCGTCCGCCAGCGCGTCGTCTGCCGCCTCGTCAACGATTACGGCTATTCGCTCGACCAGATGAGCCAGGAACTGGCCGTCGTAAAGGGCCAGCGCGGCACCGGGCGCTCGCGGGCCGACATCGGCGTGTGGCCCACGAAAGCCGCCCGCGAGTCCAGCAAGCGCAACCTCGTCCTCGTCGTCGAGTGCAAGGCGGAGTCGGTGAAAGTCGTCCCCGACGACTACTATCAGGGCCTCAACTACGCCGCGTGGGCCAACGCCAGTTTCTTCGTCACCACCAACGAAAAGGAGAGCCGCTACTTTCGCGTCAACAAAGAGACCCTGCCCAACCGCCTCGACGAGCAGGACGAAATCCTCGAAATCCCGAAGGTCGCCGACCTCGCCGACGCGCGCAAACTCGCCGCCCTGCTCACCCAGACCAAGACCTTCTCGCGCGACGAATTTCAGAAGCTCCTGTTCCGCTGCCACGACGTGCTGCGCGACAACGACGCGATCATGAACGCCGACGCCTTCGATGAAATCTCGAAGGTGCTCTTCATGAAAATCCGCCACGAGCGGAAGCCCGGCGCCTCCGTCTTCACCCGCGAGCGTTTCGAGGCGCTGCGCAAATCGGACGAAGACATGCGCTCCGCCAAGGCCCGGCGCGACATGCCATTCTTCCAGCACCTCTTCGATCAGACGAAGGAGGAGTTTGAGGACGCCCTCATTTTCACCGCCAACGACAACCTCCGCATGGGCGAGTCGAGCTTTCTGCAAATCGTCCGCCTGCTCGAAAAATACAATCTCTCCGACACCTCCGACGACGTGAAGGGCATCGCCTTCGAGGAGTTCCTCGGCAAAACCTTTCGCGACGGCCTCGGCCAGTTTTTCACCCCGCGCGTGCTCGTGAATTTCATGGTCAGCGTGCTCGATCCGCAGGAGGGCGAACTCGTCTGCGATCCGTGCTGCGGCACCGGCGGCTTCCTCATCAAAGTCTTCGAGCACGTCCGCGCGCACATCGAGCGCGACATCCAGGCCGCGAAGGAACGCCTCAAGACCGCCATCCTCGGCAAAGACTTCGACCAGGCGGACGAGCGCGAGCAGGCCGCGCGTTCCGAGCGCGTGCAGCTCGCCTTTGCGCAGCTCAACCCCGACATCCAGCCCACCAATCGCGACGGCCGCCTCTACGATCTCTCCTCGCGCCGCATCTTCGGCACCGACAAGGAAGCCCGCTCCGCCCGCACCGCGAAGATGAACATGATCATGCACGGCGACGGCCATGTGGGCGTCCACCAGCACGAGGGCCTGCTCGATGTGAACGGCATCCAGCGCGGCCTCTTCGATGTCATCTTCACGAACCCGCCCTTCGGCCAGACCCTCCGCCGCACGCTCAAAGTCGCCGAGTCCCAGCCGAGTTTTTCCGACAAGGAAATCGCCGGCACCGACCTGCTCGACCTCTACGAACTTGGCGCGCTGTCCACCAAGATTCAGCACATCTTCCTCGAACGCTGCCTCGCACTCCTCAAGCCCGGCGGGCGCATGGGCATCGTGCTGCCCGAGGGCTTTTTCAACAACCCCGACGAGCAGGACATCCGCAACTGGGCCGAGGGCCGCGCCCGCCTCTGCCTCATCGTCTCCGTCCCGCCCGAGGTCTTCGTCTCCACCGGCGCGACGGTGAAAACCAGCCTGCTCTTTCTGCGCAAATTCACCGCCGCCGAGGCCGCCGCGTGGGAAAAGGAAACCGCCAAAGCGCGGGCGGCAGCCGAGGCCCGGCACGCGGCGGAAAAGGCCAGGCTCACCGCCGAGCGCGACGCGCTCAAGACGGTGAAATTCTCCACGAAAAAGGAGCAGGCCGCCGACGAGCGCACCGGCCGTGCGGAGCGGCGCAAGGCCATCGAAGCGGCGCTCAAACAGCTCGAGCAGGCCATCGCCGCCGAGACCCGCGCCGCGGTGAAAAAGGCGCTCGATTACGAAGTGCCCGTCGCCTCCGTCGCGCTCGCCGGCCTCACCGCCACCGGCGGCGCGTGCGACAACCATCTGCCCGCGCTCGCTGGCGAATTTGCCGCCTACCGCATCGCGCGGCATTTGTGGAAAACGCCCGCCGCGCTGCGCTACGACTACGCGCTCGCGAAGGACGGCCAGACCATCGGGCGCCGCACCATTTCCGCCGCGTGATGTTTTCCCCGCGTCACCATCGCGTTGTGTTCGGCCCGGAGGGCCGCCGGAAATTAGCCGGTGGCGTGAGCCACCGGATAGGGCAACGCCAGCGAACCGCCCCGGCAGGGGCGGAGGAACTGCGCGCTTCTTCCGCCGCCCCATCCGGGGCGAATCCGTCGCGGGACGTATCCCGGTGGCTGACGCCACCGGCTAATTTCCGTCAGCCCTTCGGGCTGGGGCGCAGCACTGCATCGTCCTCCCATGCCTGCTGACCCCGCCAGCGCCGCGCCGTCTGCT
>JAYVNN010000528.1:0-8829 GCA_043758435.1 Chthoniobacter sp. | reverse complement strand
TCAGCGTGAAAGGCGGCAAGCTGAAGGCCGACGACGTGCGGGCGCTCGGCCATGTGGTCACGCGCGAGGGCGCGGCCATCGGCGTGCTCATCGCCCTGTACGAGCCGACCGCCGGGATGCGCGCCGACGCGGCCAGCGCGGGCTTTTACACCCACAAGCTGAACGGGCTGACCTTTCCCCGGCTGCAAATCGTGACCGTGGCCGAGCTGCTGGACGGGCGCACCATCGCCCGCCCGTCGAACATCGCCGCGGGCGACGAGACCTTTAAGAAAGCGCCCAAGGCCAAGGGCCACGGCGCCGTGCATCCGGAGCTGGAACTGTAAGCGGGCGGGCCGGAGCGGCCTGGTTTCCCGCCGCGGGCGGAGGAATCCCGGTTGACCGAAGCGCCGCAGACCCTAGTTTTCGCGCGCTGGAAAGCATCCGTTGCGCGGGCCGGAGCGATCCCTTAACCTGCCCAGCCCTTTTCCAGCACTACTGACACCTCTATGGCCCTGCCCGATCCTCGCTCACCCAAAAGCAACCGCCCGCCCAATGGCAATGGAGGCGACCCGAATTTCAACTGGCGCGGGCTGGTGCTCTTTGCCATTGCCCTGGCGATGCTCGGCGGAGCCTACGTTTTCCACAGCGGCGGCAGCGCGATGATGGGCGGGGTGAAAGAGCTGTCGTATCCCGAGTTTGTGAAAACCTTGGAGGAGGATCGCCTCGTCAAAGACGACACCGGCATCGCCTCGCTCGATCTCATTTCCGAGCCGGGCAGCGCGACGGATTTTGTAGCGGGCACCCGGTACGCAAAAACCGGCGTTGCCGAGAAGGAAAAATTCAAGACCCAAGTCAATCTCCAGTACCAGCCGCACCTCCAGTGGATGCTGGAGGAGAAATACAAGATCAAGGTCACGCCGAAGACGGACAGCACGCTCCTCGCGTCGGCGCTGCTGAATATTTTTGTGCCGCTGGGGCTTTTCGTGGTGGTGCTTTATTTTTTCTTCCGCCAGCAAATCCGCATGGCGGGAAAGGGCGCGATGAACTTCGGCAAGTCGAAGGCGCGCATGATGTCGCGGGACAAAAACAAGATCACCTTCAAGGATGTGGCGGGCGTGGAGGAGGCCAAGGAGGAGGTGCAGGAAATCGTCGAGTTTCTGAGCGACCCCAAGAGATTCCAGAAGCTCGGCGGGCGCATCCCGAAGGGCGTGCTCATGGTCGGCTCGCCGGGCACGGGCAAGACGCTGCTCGCCCGCGCCATCGCGGGCGAGGCGGACGTGCCGTTCTTTTCGATCAGCGGTTCGGACTTCGTGGAGATGTTCGTGGGCGTCGGCGCGAGCCGGGTGCGCGACATGTTTGAGCAGGGGAAAAAGTCCGCGCCGTGCCTCATTTTCATCGACGAAATCGACGCCGTGGGCCGGCACCGCGGGCACGGCATGGGCGGCGGGCACGACGAGCGCGAGCAGACGCTGAACGCGCTGCTCGTGGAGATGGACGGCTTCGACACGCAGGAGGGCGTCATCATCATCGCCGCCACGAACCGCCCCGATGTGCTCGACCCCGCGCTGCTGCGGCCGGGCCGTTTTGACCGCCAGGTCACGGTCTCGCTGCCCGACGTGAAAGGCCGCGAGGAAATCCTCCGCGTGCATGCGAAAAAGGTGAAGCTCGCGGAGAATGTGGATCTTTCCATCGTCGCCCGCGGGACGCCCGGCTTCTCCGGCGCGGAACTGGCGAATGTCATCAACGAGGCCGCGCTCATCGCCGCGCGGCGCGGGCTGAAGGCGATCACGAACGACGAATTTGAAGAAGCCCGCGACAAGGTGCGCTGGGGCCGCGAGCGCCGGAGCATGGCGATGAGCGACAAGGAAAAAAACTCCACCGCCTGGCACGAAGCCGGCCACGCCCTCGCCAGCGTCCTGCTGGAAAACACCGACCCGCTGCACAAGGTCACCATCATCCCGCGCGGCGGCGCGCTCGGCGTCACCATGTCGCTGCCGGTGGGCGATCAGTATTCGCTGGGCAAAAAGGAGGCGCTCGACCGGCTGGCGATGACCGCCGCCGGGCGGATCGCCGAGGAGCTTTACACCCACGATCTTTCCACCGGCGCAGGCATGGACATCAAACAAATGACCCGGCTCGCCCGCAAGATGGTCTGCGAATGGGGCATGAGCGAAAAAATGGGCATGGTCGAGTACGGCAAGAACGACGACTACGTCTTCCTCGGCAGCAATCTCGGCCAAGGCCGCGAATACAGCGAAGCCACCGCCCAGATGATCGACACCGAAGTGCGCAAACTCTGCGACGACGCCTACGCGCGGGCGCTCCAGCTCATCACCGACCACCGCGACAAGCTCGAGATCATCGCCAAGGCGCTGCTCGAATTTGAGACGCTCGACGGCCAGCAGATCAAGGACATCCTCGACCACGGGCGCATGCTGACCCCGCCGAGCGCGCCGACCAAGCCGTCGCGCCCGTCCTCCGAGCCGCCGCCGCTCAAGCGCGAGGAGGGCACCATCATCGCGCCCGACTACCCGCCCGGCCTGACCGGCGCTCCCGCCTAGCGCCCGCCATGCCCGGCCCGGTGCCCCAGCCCATCGCGCCCGAAGAACTCCCCGCGCTCGCCCGCACCGTCATCGCGAACGCGAAATTTCCCCAGCTCGCCACCCTCGACGGCGACCAGCCGCGCCTGCGCCCCGTCTCGCCGGTGCGCGTGGACGGCTTCACCATCTACGTGGCGAACCTCCGCAGCTACGGCAAGACCCGCGAGATCGCCGCGAACCCGAAAGTCGAGATCTGCTACCTCGACGAGCACCATGACCAGGTGCGTATTACCGGCACCGCCGAAGTGCTCACCGACGCCGCCCTGCTGCGCGAAATCTGGGACACCAACCCGCTCCTCCGCCGCTACCTCGGCTCGCCGGAAAACCCCGCGCTCATCATCTACCGCATCCGCCCCGAGCGCGTGCGCTTCATGCGCGAATGGGCGCTGGAATACCACGAGGTGCCGCTCGGGCATTAGCCGCCACTCGCTTCCGCCGACTCCACCGCCGCGATGATCCGCACCGCCTGCGCCGCGGCCCAGACATTGTGGACGCGAAAAATCGCCGCGCCGCGAAGCATGCCCTGCACGATGCAGGCCACCGTGCCCGCGTCGCGCGCGGCGGGATCGGCGATCCCGAGCACGTCGCCGATGACCGTCTTGCGCGAGACGGGCAGCAGGATCGGGCGGGCGAAATGCGCGAGACGATCCAGCTCGCGGTAGATGCGCAGGTTGTCCGAGCGCTGTTTTGCGAAGTCGATGCCGGGATCGAGAATGAGCGCGTCGCGCGGGACACCGGCGCGTTCGGCGAGCGCGATTTTTTCGGCGAAGAACTCCTCGAGGCGCGTCATCACGTCGTCGTAGCCGACGTGCGTGTGCGCGACCTTCGGCACGCCGACGCTGTGCATGATGAGCAGCGCCGCGCCCGTCTCCGCGCAGAGGCGCGCGTTCTCGTCCGTGGGCAGCGCGCCGATGTCGTTGAGCATGTGCCCGCCCGCCGCCAGCGCCGCGCACGCGACGGCCGGACGCCAGGTATTGATCGAGAGGAGCGGGGCGAGATTTCTGATTTCTGATTTCTGATTTCTGATTTGGTCGTCCCAACCTTCGATGAAGCGCACGAGCAACGCGGCTTCCTCCTCCTCGCCGATCGGCCCGCGGTTGGTCCGCGCGCTTTCCGCGCCGATGTCGATGATCTCCGCGCCCTCCGCGACCAGCCCGCGCGCCTTTGCCAGAGCCGCCTCCACGTCCGCCAGCCCGTCGCCGGAAAAGGAATCCGCGGACAGATTCACGATGCCCATGACGAGTGGGCTTCGCGGCCATTCGAGCGTCACACCGCGGGCAGTGAGTTTCATCGGCTGCTTTTTTTGCCCGTGAAAAACGCGAAAGACACGCAAGCTCCGTGGAGGTTCCGGTTCCTTTTTCGCGTCCTTTCGCGTCTTTCGCGGGCCTCCCTCATGGCAGCGCGACGAATGAAATCTTCCGCCGGTGAAAGCGCGCGGTCTGCGTGTAGCCCACGCTCTTCGCCAGCGCCACGGCTTCCGCGAAACCCGCGCCGAGTTCCTCCACCGCATGCGCGTCGGAATTGATGAGCAGCGGCACCTGCGCGGCGTGCGCGAGTTCGAGAAATTCGCGCGCCGGATACTGCTCGCGGCATTCCTTCCGCCAGCCCGCCGTGTTGATCTCGAAAGGCGTGTGTGTCTCCGCGAGCGCGGCGATCACCGGCTCGTAGAAGCGGCGCAAATCGCCCGCCGGACGGTAGCCGAATTTTTTTGGCAGATCGGGATGCGCCATGAAATCGAACAGCCCGCTGCGCACCGCGCGCTCATACGTCTGCCAGTACGCCGTCCAGATTTCCTCCACATCGCCGTCGCGATACCGGCTCACGTATTTCGGATGATCCACCTCCGCGCCGTCCGGCAGGTAATGCACGCTGCCGATGAAATAATCCCACTCCGCCAGCCCCCGCAGCTCCCCGATCCACGCCTCGCGCCCGTCCAGAAAATCGCACTCCAGCCCGAGCCGGATCGTGAGCTGCGGAAACGCCGCGCGCGCCTTTTCCACCTCCGCGAAATAGCGCGGCAAATCCTCGCGCAACATCCGCCAGTCATCGAACCGCGCCGGCATCGGGCTGTGATCCGAGAAGCCGATTTCGCCCAGCCCGAGCGCGACCGCGCGTGCCGCAAACTCCGCCGGCCAGCCGCTCGCGTGGTGGCAGAGCGGCGTGTGGACGTGGTAGTCGGCGAGCGCGGTGAACATCGGGAACGGAAGTAACGGAATTACGGAATTTTGCCAAATGAACGGAATTATTTTGGCGATGAGCGAAGTCATCCCACGCACTCCTCCCGCGAACTCTCCACTTGCCGCATCCGCCTCGCGCCGCCACCCTTTCCGCCCCATGAGATACATTGAGACCGTCTTCCAAAAACTGAAGCGGCATCCGAAGCGCATCGTTTTCCCGGAGGGCACTGAGCCGCGCGTGCTTCGCGCCGCCGCCCGTTTCGTCAAGCTCCAGCTCGGCGCCCCCGTCGTCCTCGGAAAAAAGGACGAGATCGAAAAAGTCGCCGCCGCCGAGGGCATCAGCCTCGACCATGTCGGCATCGTCGATCCCGCCACCTCGTCCGAACTGCCCGCCTTCATCGCGCGGCTCGAAAAGCTCAAGCGTTACCACGACATCGGCCCGAAGCAGGCCGCCGACATCCTCGCCAACCCGAATTATTTCGGTGCGATGATGACCCAGTACGGTCTCGTCGATGGCCTCGTCACCGGCGCGCGCGAGACCGCCAGCAGCTCCCTGCGCCCGCTCCTCCAGCTCATCAAACCCATGCCCACGAGCACTACCGTTTCTTCCTGCATGATGCTCGACCTTTCCAACAAGCGCTACGGCGAGCGGGGCGTCATGTTTTTCGCCGACTGCGCCGTCATCCCCGACCCGAGCGTCGAGCAACTCGCCGACATCGCCGTGCAGGCTGGCGCGGTCTGCCGCCAGATGACGGGAAATAAACCGCGCATCGCCATGCTGAGCTTCTCGACGAAGGGCAGCGCGAATCTTCCCTCGCCGCAGAAAGTCGCCGCCGCGACCGCGCTCGCGCGACAGAAAGCCGCGGAGCAATCCATCGAAATGGAAATCGACGGCGAGCTCCAGGCCGACACTGCGCTCCTCTCCGACCTCGCGCAAAAAAAAGCCCCGACCAGTCTCGTTGCCGGCAAAGCCAACGTCCTCGTCTTCCCCGACCTGAACAGCGGCAACATCGGCGCAAAGCTCGTGCAGTACCTCGCCGGTGCCGAAACCTACGGACAGATTCTCCTCGGCCTCACCAAGCCCTGCGCCGACCTCTCCCGCGGCGCGAGCGAGGACGACATCCTCGGCGTCGCCGCCATCATTGGCCTCCAGGCCATCGAATTCCGCAAGCTCTACCCGACGGATGCGGTCTAGCGCAAAACCGTCCCAACTCCCCCGGAACCAAGCACCCGTGCCCCTCGCACGAGTTTCCGTCGGATTTTGCAGATGGGTTTTTCACCGCACCGCATGAACACCGTCACACCCCGCATCTTCGTCGCCGCCACGCAGCAAAACGACGGCAAGACCACCATCGCCCTCGGCCTTTTCGCCGCGCTCGCCAAGCGGCTCGGTCGCATCGGCTTCATCAAGCCCGTCGGCCAGCGCTTCGTCGAAATCGACGGCAAACGCATCGACGAAGACTCCGTCCTCATCGACCAGACTTTCAGCGTCCACACCCCGCTCGAAGCCATGAGCCCCATCGCTGTGGAGCCCGATTTCACCCGGCGCTACATCGAGAATTCCAACAACGAATTCCTCGTCCGCCGCATCCAGAACTCCTTCGACCGCGCGACGTGGGAAAAGGATTTCGTCATCGCCGAGGGCACCGGCCACGCCGGTGTCGGCTCCGTCTTCGATCTTTCAAACGCGCGCGTCGCCAAGCTGCTCGGCAGCAAAGTCATCCTCGTCACCGGCGGCGGCATCGGCCGCCCCATCGACGAAATCGCCCTCAACAAAGCCCTCTTCGACCGCGAGGGAGTCGAGGTCGCCGGCGTCATCATGAACAAGATTACGCCCGACAAATACGAGTACGTCCGCGACTTCGCGCAGCGCGGTTTTGCCCGCCTCGGCATCGACCTTCTCGGCGCCATCCCCGAAGAGCCCATCCTCGCCAACGCCACGCTCGGCCAGATCGCCAAGACCACGCATGGCACCTTTCTCAACGGCAAATCCAAGTCCCGCCGCCGCGTGCAGAAAGTCATCATCGGCGCGATGAACTCCGGCCACGCCATGCAGTACTTCAAGCCGGGCACCCTCATCATCACACCCGGCGACCGCGAGGACGTGATCCTCGCCGCGCTCTCCGCCAGCACCCTCAGCGAGCACGACGGCCACACCGTCGCCGGCCTCGTCCTCTCCGGCGACCTCGAGCCCAGCCCGCCCATTTTGGAACTGCTCCAAGCCTCCGAAATCCCCGCCATCGCCTCCCCGCTCGACAGCTACACCATCGCCAGCAGCATCCACTCGATGACCGTCAAAACCCTCCCCGGCGACACCGAGAAGATCGACAAAATCCAATCTCTCGTGGACCGCTACGTGGAAGTCGATCGGCTCTTGGGAAAATTGTAAGGGAAGCTAACTGGAGCTTCCCCGGCAGCTCGCCGGGCTCAAGCATCCGCATCCGCGCGACTTATCACCTCATCGCTTTTCCATGCGCATCCCTGCCCTTCTCATCCTCGCCACTGCGTCCGCGCACGCGCTCACCATCGACCTCAAGCCCGACGGCCCCGTTGCGTCGCTCGCCGCCGCGCGCGATGCGGCACGCAAGGCTCGCGCCGCCGGTGAGAAAGGCGACATCACCATTCGCATCGTCGCCGGCGAATACCCGCTGACGGAACCCGTCATTTTCGAGCCGCAGGACAGCGGCGTGACCTACGAGGCCGCGCCGGGCGCGCAGCCGGTTTTTGCGGGTGGAAAAAAGATCACCGGCTGGAAAGCCAGTGCGGGCGGACTTTGGACGGTGAAGCTCGATCCCGCGTGGCGCTTCGAGGCGCTGTGGGTGAATGGCGAACGCGCCATCCGCGCACGCACGCCGAATGCCGATGCCGACGGGCGCCCGCTGGAATACCTCCAGGCGCAAGGCCCGGCGGAAACGCCGCTGCCGGGCGTGCCCCTCGCCGCGCCGCTCAATCAGGTCGCGCTGAAAGTCGCGCCCGCCGACGCCGCGCGGCTGGCGGGGCTTTCGCCGGAGGAAATGCGCGAGGCGCAGGTCGTGGTCTATCATTCGTGGGAGACTTCGCGGCATCGCGTGGCGGGCGTGAATGCGGCTGGCAGTGTGCTGCAATTCACGGGGCCGAGCGCCGCGCCATTCTTTCATTACGAGGGGTTCCACCGGCTGCATTTTGAAAACTACCGCGGCGCGCTGGATGCGCCGGGCGAGTGGTTTCTCGCGCTCGACGGCACGCTCAGCTACCTCCCGCGCGCGGGCGAAAAGCCGGAGAGCGCGGAGGTGTGGGCGCCCGTCGCGCCGCAGTGGCTCTTGCTTCGCGGCGATCCGGCGAAAGATGCGCGCGTCGAACGGCTGCGCTTTTCCGGGCTGAGTTTTCGCTTTCAAAATTATGCGCTGCCGCCGGGCGGCGCGTCGTCCGGGCAGGCCGAGGCAGAGTTCGGAGCGGCCATCGAGGCCGACGGCGCGGGCGATGTCGTCTTCGAGAATTGCGAGTTTGCGCACACCCTCACGCATGCCGCGTGGCTGCGCCGCGGGTGCCACAGCATCGTTTTCCAAAAATGCCGGATGCACGATCTAGGCGCGGGCGGCGTGAAGATCGGCGATCCCGCGGTGAGCGACGACGGGCCGCAGCAGACCGACCGCGTCATGCTCGACAACTGTATCATCCAGCACGGCGGGCGCTATTTCACCGGCGGGATCGGTGTCACGATTTTCCACGCGCACGACTGCACGCTGCGGCATTGCGAAATCGCGGATTTTTTCTACACCGGCGTGAGCATCGGCTGGACGTGGGGCTACCGCGCCACGGCCTGCGCGCGCAATGTCGTCGAGCACTGCCACATCCATCATCTCGGCTGGGGCGTGCTCAGCGACATGGGCGCGATCTACACGCTCGGCCCGCAGCCCGGCACCGTCATCCGCGGCGGCCATTTCCACGACATCGGCTGCGCCAGTTACGGCGGCTGGGGCATGTACAATGACGTAGGCTCCACCGGCATCGTGTGGGAAAACAACCTCGTCCACCACTGCCAGACCGCCGGCTACCACCAGCACTACGGGCGCGGCAATCTCGTGCGCAACAAC
>JAYVNN010000527.1:0-2826 GCA_043758435.1 Chthoniobacter sp. | reverse complement strand
AGCGCGTCGTCGTTACGCCAGGATGCCTTTGATCACCTGCGCGGGTTCCACGCCGGTGAGGCGCTGATCGAGGCCCTGGAATTTGTAAGTGAAGCGCGAGTGGTCGATGCCGAGCGAGTGCAGGATCGTGGCGTTGAGGTCGTTCAGATGCACCGGGGCCTCGACGATGTTGTACGAAAAATCGTCGGTCTCGCCGTAGCTGATGCCCGGCTTGATGCCGCCGCCCGCGAGCCACATGCAGTAGTTTCGCGGGTGATGGTCGCGGCCGTAATTGTCTTTGGTCAGCGTCCCCTGGCTGTAAACGGTGCGGCCAAATTCGCCGCCCCAGACGACGAGCGTGTCCTCGAGCAGGCCGCGCTGTTTGAGGTCTTTGATCAGGGCCGCGGTGCCTTGGTCGGTGTCGCGGCATTGGTTGCCGGTGTTGACGGGAAGGTTCGAATGCGAGTCCCAGCCGCGGTGCATGATCTGGACGCAGCGGACGCCGCGCTCGGCGAGGCGTCGCGCGAGGAGGCAGCTCTGGGCGAAAGAGCCGGGCTTTTCCACATCCGGGCCGTACATCGCGAGCGTGGCCGGGTCTTCTTTTTTGAAATCCGCGAGGTCCGGGACGCTCGCCTGCATCCGAAAAGCCATCTCGTATTGGGCGATCCGAGTCAGCGTTTCCGGGTCGGCGAAGCGCTCGTAATTGCGCTGGTTCAGGTCGCCGAGAGCGTCAAGGACGGCGCGGCGATCTTCGCGCTGGACGCCATTAGGATTTTGCAAAAAGAGGACCGGGTCCGCGCCGCTGCGGAAGGCGACGCCGTTGTGCGTGCCGGGCAGAAATCCGCTGCTCCACATGCGGGTGAAGAGCGCCTGCCCGTCCGACGTTTCGGGATAATGCGGCGTCAGCACCACGAACGCCGGGAGGTCGTCGGATTCACTGCCGAGGCCGTAGGAAAGCCACGAGCCGAGGCTCGGCTTGCCCGGAATTTCCGAGCCCGTGAAAAGGAAAGTCGAGGCCGGGTCGTGGTTGATCGCATTGGTGTGGACGGTCTTGATCAGCGCGATCTCGTCCACGATGCCGGCGGTGTGCGGGAGGAGTTCGCTGACCCAGCGGCCGGAGTTGCCGTGCTGCGCGAATTTGAATTTCGACGGCGCGACCGGGAACCGTTTCTGCCCCGACGACATCCCGGTCAGCCGCTGCCCGCCGCGCACGCTGTCCGGCAAATCCTGATCGAAATGTTCGGCCAGCCCCGGCTTGTAATCGAAGAGGTCGAGCTGCGACGGCGCGCCGCTCATGTGGAGATAAATGAGGCGCTTGGCCTTCGGCGCAAAGTTAGGATAGCCCGCGAGCGCCGGGTGGACTTGGCCCGCCGACGTGCCTGTCATCGGCGTGGACGCGAGCGCTTTTTTCCCGAGCAAGTGCGCGAGCGCCAGTCCGCCAAAACGCAGTCCGGTCTGGCCGAAAAATTGCCGGCGGGTGACGTTGATTTCGTTCTCGATGAAGGGATGCATGGCGGCGGGTGGATCGGGTTTTCAGACGTGAAGGAGGAGGGGCAGAAAGGCTAATCTGGAGGGCGGGAAGGCGGGAAACGAGCGGAAGCGTGGCCGGCATCGAAAGCCCGTCATCCTGAGCGTAGTGGAGCGCCAGCGGAACGCAGTCGAAGGACCTCTTACTTCTCCCCCGTCGGGATGCGTATCGGGGGAGATGCAAGAGGTCCTTCGACTTCGCTGCGCTTCGCTCAGGATGACGGGGAAGGTGCGGCCGCCCACGGGGTCAGTTGATGGTGACGTTTTCGTCGAGGTTGAGGAGGAGGTTGCCGACCTGCGTCCACGCGGCGAGTTCGGCGGCGTCGAGGGCGGCGGGCGGCTTGGATTCGCCGTTGGCGAGGACGGCATTGGCGGCTTCCCGGTCGGCGCGATATTTGGCGAGGAAGGTGGCGAGCATCTTGCCGACACGCGCGCTTTCCCGCGGCTCCGGCGGACGCGCGAGGGCGAGCTGAAAGGCGTGCTTCATCCGCGTCTCGGGGGTCGCGCCGCCCTCGGCGAGGATGCGCTGGGCGAAGACGCGCGCGGCTTCGAAGTATTGCACGTCGTTCAAAAGTTGAAGCGCCTGCAGCGGCGTGTCGCTGCGCTCCCGCCGGGTGCAGATGCCTTCGCGCGAGGGGGCGTCGAAGTTCGTCAGGAATGGCGGCGGTGCGGTGCGCTTGATGAATGAGTAAATGCTGCGGCGGTAAAGTCCCTCGCCGGTGTCCTGTTTGTAGTAGCGCGTGGTGCTGTTGTTGAAGGCGACGGGCTCCCAGATGTTCGGCGGCTGGTAGGCTTTGACGCCGTGCCCGCCTTGCTTTTCGACGAGCAGACCGGCGACGAAGAGCGCGTCGTCGCGCATCGCCTCGGCGTTGAGACGGACGCGCGGTCCGCGGGCGAGCAGGCGATTTTCCGGGTCGCGCGCGAGGAGCTCCGGCGTGGCGCGTGAGCTCTGCCGCCAGGCTTCGCTCGTGACGATGGTTTTCACGAGCCGCTTCATGTCCCAGCCGCTCTCGCGGAAGCTGACGGCGAGCCAGTCGAGCAGCTCGGGGTGGCTCGGCGGGGTGCCCTGCGAACCGAAGTCCGCGGAGGATTTCACCAGCCCGACGCCGAAGAACTGCTGCCAGAAACGGTTCACCGCGACGCGCGCGGTGAGCGGATTTTTCCCGTCCACGATCCAGCGCGCGAGGTCGAGGCGCTTCGGATTTTCGACGCTCAGCGGCGGCAGGATGGCGGGTGTGCCGGGCTGCACTTTCGCGCCCGGCTTGTCGTACTGCCCACGCTCCATCACGAACGAATCCCGCGGCCGCTCCATGTCGTGCA
>JAYVNN010000526.1:0-2828 GCA_043758435.1 Chthoniobacter sp. | reverse complement strand
AGCACGCGCATCGCGGTGGGCATTGATGCCAAAAACGGCCTCGTCTCCGTGAAAGGCTGGACCGAGGAAAGCAAGCTCAGTGCGCTCGACCTCGCGCGCCGCGCGGAGGACGCCGGCGCGGGCACGATCATCTACACCGACATCGCCACCGACGGCATGATGGCGGGCCCGAATTTCACCGAGACCGAAAAGATGCTCGGCGCGCTGCAATGCCAGCTCATCGCCAGCGGCGGCGTGAGCAATGAAGGCGACGTGCAGCGCCTCGCGCAGATGCCCGGCCTTTACGGCTGCATCATCGGCAAAGCCCTCTACGACGGAGCCGTGAACCTCCGCGACCTCACCACGCTCCGCTGAATCCCATTATGAAAGTCCTCTTCCTCGATTGTTTTTCCGGCATCAGCGGCGACATGACCGTCGGCGCGCTCGTCGATCTCGGCGTGAAACCCTCCACCCTCGAATGGGAGCTCTCCAAGCTCGACCTCGGCGATTTCCACATGCACTTCGAGCGTGAGCAGCGGCAGAATATCGAAGGTGTGAAATTCGGCATCCACGAAGGCGCCACGCACACTCACGCGCAGGACGAGCATGAACACCACGAGTGCTGCGGCCACGACCACGGGCATGAACACGCGCACGCACAGCCCCACGAGGAACACGGCCACGGGCATGAGCATTCCCACGAGCACAGCGAGCCCGCGCACACCCACGCCGGGCACGAGGAGCACGGGCATCAGCACCACGCGCACGGCGAAGCCCACGACCACGACCACGGCGCGGAAGTCCACGGCCACGAGCATCCCCATCACCACGACCACGGGCGCAGCCACGGCCAGATTCGCGCACTCATCGAGGCGAGCGAGCTTTCCCCTTTCGTCAAAAAGCACGCGCTCGGGATTTTCCAGCGCATCGCCATCGCCGAAGGAAAAATCCACGGCCAGCCGCCCGCCGACGTGACCTTTCATGAAGTCGGCGCGCTCGACTCCATCGCCGACATCGTCTGCGCGTGCGTCGGTCTCGAGGCGCTCGGCGTGGAAAAAGTTTTCGTCTCCAGCCTGCATGAAGGCCGCGGCACCATCGAATGCGCGCACGGCACTTTTCCCCTGCCCGCCCCGGCGACCATGGAAATCCTCACTGGCATCCCGCTCGCCCAGATCGACGAGGCGCACGAACTCATCACTCCCACCGGCGCGGCCATCGCCGCCGAGTTTGGCGCGGCCTTTGGCCCCATGCCAAAAATGAAGACCGAAAAAATCGGCTACGGCGTCGGCACCCGCGACCTCGCGTCGCGCCCGAATGTCCTGCGCGCTGTGCTCGGCGAACTCGTCGCGGACTGACGCTTATGCCCGGCGGCTACGACACCGACACCGTCACCCGCCTCGAGACGAACCTCGACGACCTCGCGCCGGAACTCCTCGGCGCGGTCATGGAAAAGCTCCTCGCCGCCGGCGCGCTCGACGTGTGGTTCACGCCGATCCAGATGAAAAAAAACCGCCCCGCCGTGCAGCTCTCGGTGCTCTGCGACGAGGCGCAAACCGCGCCGCTCGCCGACATCATTTTCACCGAGACGAGCGCCTTCGGACTGCGCACGGAAAAGGTCACGCGGCTCAAGCTGGAGCGGCGCTTCGAGACCGTCGCCACGGAATTCGGCGAGGTCACGATCAAGCTCGGCCTCAAGCAAGGCCGCGTCGTGCAAGTCGCGCCCGAGTTTGAGTCCTGCCGTGCGCTCAGCGCGGCGAGCGGCCAGCCGCTCAAAGCCATTTACCAGGCCGCGCTTCACGCTTTCGCTCCCCCGCCCCGCGCTTGAATCCCCGCGCCGTGCCTGCCACAACCCACCGCGCCATGACCTCCACGCTCGACCTCGCCCCGCTCCGTGCTGCCATCCGCGACGTGCCCGATTTTCCGAAGCCCGGCATCCTCTTCAAAGACATCACCCCCATCCTCGCCGACGGCGCGCTTTTCAAACTCTCCATCGACGCCTTCGTCGAAAGCGCCCGCCCGCTGGGCATCGACAAAGTCGTGGGCATCGACGCGCGCGGCTTTCTGTTCGGCGCGGCGGTCGCCTACGAGTTGGGCGTCGGCTTTGTGCCTGTGAGGAAAAAGGGCAAGCTCCCCTACAAATGCCAGAGCGCCGCCTACACGCTCGAGTACGGCGAGGCCGTGGTGGAGATGCACATCGACGCCCTCCGCCCCGGCGAGCGCGTCGTCCTCATCGACGACCTCCTCGCCACCGGCGGCACCGCGGCGGCGGCCGTGAAGCTCATCGAAAAAATGGGCGCGGAACTCGTCCTCGCGCAGTTCCTCATCGAGCTGGGTTTTCTCCACGGGCGGAAGAATCTGCCGACCACGGCGATCCGGGCATTTCTGACCTTCTGAGCGCAGACGGCGAGCGCTGTAGGGGAAGCTGACAGCTTCCCCTACAGCGCGGCGCCGTTGAGCGCGGCGCGCATAACTTCGAGCGGCGCGGGGCGGTGGAACCAGTGCTCGAAGGAGAGCGCACCTTGGTGGAGAAGCATGGAGAGGCCGTTGGCCGAGCGCGCGCCGACGGTGTCGGCGGCGCGCATGAGCGGGGTGCGGGCAGCGGTGTAGATGGTGTCATAAAGAAGATGCCGCGAGGCGAGCAGCGCAGCGGGGATGGGCGAAGGGTCGTCCGGCTGCATACCGAGGGCGGAGCAGTTCACGATGAGGTCGGAAACGTCGAGCGCGTGGGCGAGGGCGGTGTCTTCCCACGGGCCGAGGGCGAGCAGTTCGCGCGGATAAAAGGCGGCGATGGCGTCGTGGAGCGGCTGGAGTTTTTCGACGCTGCGATTGATGAGCGTGAGCCCGCGCGC
>JAYVNN010000525.1:0-8865 GCA_043758435.1 Chthoniobacter sp. | reverse complement strand
CCTACAGGCGCGCGGCGCAAATCAGTTCCGCCCCGTCATCGGGTGCAACTGCTTGCGGATCGAGCGCGACTTGGCCAGCGGCACGAGCGCGAGGACTTGCAGGGCCACGGCCACGATGGGCTTTTTCAGCAGCCCGGCGGGGCGCGGCATCGTGTTGCCGACGATGTAAATCATCGTCATCGAAAACCCCGCGATGGAGACGGCCAGCAGCGTGCCCAGCGCATAGCGCGACCACGTCAGCCGGCACCACAGGCAGATGAGCAGCACCGTGGAACCGAGCGCGGCGAGCACCGCCAGGGCGCTGAGCAGCGGGCCCATGGCGGTCATGGAGACGATCGGATTGCCAGGATCGCTGGTGAATTTCCAGAGCAGAAAATCCGCGCCGGCGAGGAGCAGAAACATCGCGCAGATCCACAGCCGCGCGCGGAGTTTCCAGTTCGGCGGCACATGCGGCTGCCAGGTCGTCGTCGTGGTCGGGTCGGTCATGGGAAAAGGTGAATCTGCGGCTATCGCGGCGACGGCGACAATTCCAGAATGCGTCCGGGCAGCCAGCCGAGCTTGTCTTTGAAAGTCACGGGCCGCGTGTATTCGAGGATCAGCACCCGGCCTGCGCCGACGCGCAGAACATCCAGCGGACGGGCCAGCGGAGCGAGCGCCGTCTCCACGCGCGCCGTGCAGGAGCCGTCGTCGCGTTTCGACACATGCACCGAGAGCAGGTCGAAACCCACGTCCTCCGGCGCGGCGGGCGGACCGAGCAGATTGCCAAAACGCGTGACGAGAAAACCGCCGCGCAACGGCTCCGGAAAATCAGCGCCGCACCACAGCGCGCCGCCGGGACACGAGTGCGCGTCGAACGTCCCCAGCCCCGCGCCCGTCCCGCCCGCCGCCGGGCCGAGATTCATCACCGGCGGAGTGAAGGTCACGCCCTCCGGCGGTGGTGGCGTGTGCGGGTAGGGAAAACCGGGCTTCACCGGCCAGTCGGAAAACTGGTACGGAAATCCGTAGTGCCTGCCCTGCCGGATGAAATCCATCTCCTCCGGCGCGCTGTAATCCGGCCCGTTCGCAAACGTGAAAAGTCCGCCGTCTCCATCCCACGCAAAGCCGTACGGATTGCGAATGCCGCGCGCAAAAACCTCGATCACCGGATGCTCCGATTTCGGGTCGAGCCGCCACACACCCGCCGTCGTCTCCACCTCAGCGCCTTGGAAATAATGCTCCTTCTCCCCGCGGATTTCCCCGCCATCCGTGCGGGAGCCGCTGCTCACATAGAGCATCCCGTCCGGCCCGAATGCGAGATTGCTCACGCCATGATTCATCCCGCCCACGCCCTGCGGGTAGCTCGTCTTAAACCAAGGCTGCAGCTTGCCCGGACGCCCGTCAGTCATTTCGCTACTGCGCCAGATCACCACCTCGTTCGTGTAAAACGGCACGTCCTTCGTGAGCTTCTGATTGCTCACAACCCACAGCCGTCCCTCGACATCCACCGTCATCCCGAGCGTCACCAAATCGCCGCGCTTCGCGTCGAGATATTCGTCCGCTTTGATGACCGGCGTGAGCGCGCCCGCCGCCATGTCGAGCGCGTACACCCCACCGCTTTGCGCCAGCACATAGACTCCTTTTTCACCACCGGCCAGCCGCGTGCAAAACTCCGGCAGCCGCGCGACCTCGCGCAGCGCGAAACCCGCCGGAGCCTTCGGCAGCGGCAGATACTCAGTTGATTTCAGCAGCTCGGCGTACGTCTTGAATTGCGATTCCTTCCGCCCCGCCGCCACCTCTTTCGCCGTGAAAGCACGCGCGTTATTGCCCCACGAGTTCGTCACGAAAGTCAGCACCGCCGCGACCTCCGCATCGTCCAGAATCTGCGCCGGCATCACGTTGTTGTAGTCCGTGCCCAAAACTGTCACCGGCCCCGCCAGCCCTTCGCACAGCACCCGGATCGTCCGCACGCGGTCGCCTTTCAGCCAGTCGCTTTTCGCCAGGGGCGGGTACACCGGCGGCGCTCCCGGCCCGCCCGGCTGATGACACAGCGCGCACTTCTCCGCGTAAATGTTTTCCCCGCGCGCCATCTGCTCCGCATCCGCCGCGCGCCCGGCTCCCGGCAGCATCACCACGAGCACCGCGGCAAAAATTCGGGGGAACATCGGCGACGGAAACACTACGCCGGCTTCGCGAAAGTCAGCGGCAGCACGAGCAGCAGCGCACCATACGCGAGGCCCGCGAAAGCCACCGCGCGCCACCGCTTTTCCCCACCCGTGATCCATGCGATCTGATCGCGCAGCGTGAACGGCATCCCCACCCAGAACAGCGCAAACGCGACCCACACATAGACCAGCGTGACGAGGAAAAGCCGCGACATTTCCGGCCGCAAAAACGCCGCCTCCAGCAACGGCTCGGCACCCAGCAGCACGAGCATCCCGAGCGCGCGCGCGGCGAGAAATTCATCCACATATTTCCACGCCAGAAACCACGCGACCGGCGTCGCCCACAGCACTCGGTTCCGCCAGTTCGAAAACTCCCCGAGATCCATCGTCCAGACCAGCCAGAAGAACCACGCCGCCGCTGCCGTGAGCAGCACCAGGCCCACTGGCTTCGAGCGCGGCAGCGCGCGCAGCCAGTCCTGCGCGGCCCGGCCTTTGAAAAGCGCGAGAGCGTGGCCGAGGAGCACGAGGAGGCCGGTGAGATACAGCGCCGTCTCCAGCTTGAGGGAATAAATCATGGGTGAGGGCGGGAAGAAGACGCGGCCTGCGCGCGCCGCTCAAGCGAAATGTCTGCCGCGCCGCCTCACGGCGCGGTTTTCTGCATCTCGGGCAGAGCGAGCAGATACGCGCGGCGTTGAACATCGGCCCGCCGGGACCTAAGCCGCGCGGCCCGCCCGGCGGCGGCCCATCCTGCGCGAGCGCGGAAAAGACGAGGGTGGAAGCGAGGGCACCGGGAGTTGGGATGCTTTTCATAGTCGGGCGGGACGAAACACCATGCGCGGAAAAACGGACACGACATTTACCCAAACTTTACCCGCCCGCCTCCCGCTTAACCCTAACTTAACCCCTGTGGCTCCGGCTTAACAGAACGCTAACCGAGGCACGTCTCGAAAGGCTCCGCCGGATTCATTGTCTCACGGACTTTTCGCGCGAGGATGTCGGGCGTGAACGGCTTTTGCAGAAAGGCGATCTCCTCCTCAAACACCCCGTCCCTGATCAGGTCGTCATCGGTATAACCCGACATATACAGCACCTTGGGCACGCCGTTCACCGCGCTGATACGCTCGATCAGTTCCCGCCCGCTTAACTCCGGCATGACCATGTCGGTAATGATCAGATCCACCCCGACCTTGCGCTCGCTGAGCAGCTTCAGCGCGGCATGGCCATCCCCGGCCTCCAGCACAGTATAGCCGAGTTCTTCCAGCACCCTCGCCGCCAGCATCCGCACCGCCTCCTCGTCCTCGACCAGCAGGATCGTTCCGCTGCCGCCCTGGCTGACCGGACTTTCCATATCGGTCGTGGGTTCCGCCAAAAGCGGCGCTGTCGAGCGCGGAAAGTAGATCGAGAAAACCGTCCCGGCACCGACCTCGCTGGCCACGCTGATGAAGCCTTCGGTCTGCCGCACGATCCCTTCGCAAGTCGAAAGACCCAGTCCCGTCCCCTTGTCCATGCCCTTGGTCGTGAAAAACGGCTCGAAGATATGCTCGATAAGTTCCTGACTCATGCCCGTGCCCGTGTCCGCCACCTTGAGACAGACAAATTCACCCACCCGCGCGCCGCGCATCGCCGTCGCCGCTTCGGATGAAAGGTTCACCTTGGTCAGACTGATGTGGAGTTGCCCGCCATCGGGCATCGCATCGCGCGCATTCACGGCCATGTTCAGCACCAGTTGCTCGATGTTACCGGGGTCGGCCTTGATCCCCCACAACGGTTCCTCCGCCGTGATGGTCAGCGCGATGTTTTCGTGAATCAAACGCCGCAGCAGACCTTGCATTTCTCGCACCGCCACACCCAGGTCGAGGCACACCGGATGCAGAACCTGCTTGCGGCTAAAGGCCAGTAACTGCCGGGTCAGCCGGGCGGAATGTTCCGCCGCGCGGAGAATCTGGCCGGCATCATCATGCAGCGAACTCCCCACCGGCAGTCGCGACAGGATCAGCGACGAATAACCCATCACCGCCGTGATCGCGTTATTAAAGTCATGGGCGATACTGCCCGCGAGCTTGCCAATGGCCTCCATTTTTTGCGACTGCCGCAATTCCGCCTCCAACTGCCGTCGCTTGGAGGCATCGCTAAACACAATCACACAGCCCGTCACCTGATGGTTGTCCTGCCGGATGGGGGCCACGCTGTATTCGATATGGCGCTCTGATCCATCGCGGCTGAGCAGCAGGCTGTGGTTGACATGACTGAGGGTCAGTCCTTGCGTCAGCACCGCGCCGGCGACCTCCGATGGCGGCTTGCGGGTCGTCTCGTCGATGATGGAAAATACTTCGCTGTAAGGCCGGCCATACGATTGCTCCTGGGTCCATCCGGACAGGGTTTCGGCCATCGCGTTGAGAAATGTGACCTGGCCCTCGGCGTCGGTGGTAACGACCGCGTCGGCGATGCTCCGCAAGGTCGTCGCAAGCCATTGTTCACGCTCCCGCGTTCGTTTCTCGGCCTTGTGTTTGTAAAGAGCCATCTCGATTCCGGCGTGCAGCGCGCGTTCCTCGAACGGTTTGATCATGAAACCGAATGGGTCAGTCACCTTGGCCCGCTGCATGGTGGCCTCGTCGGAGTTCGCCGTGAGATAGACAATAGGCACGTCGTGCTGCGCGCTGATGGTGGCGGCCGCCTGCACCCCGTCGATGCCACCCCGCAGATTGATATCCATCAGGATCAAGTCCGGCTGGTTCGCCGCCGCCGTCTGGATCGCTTTCTCGCCCGTGCCGACCGTGACCGGCACCTCATAACCCAGGCGCCGCAGCATGGATTGGAGATCCTTCGCGATAATGCCTTCGTCTTCGACAATGAGAATCTGAGTCTTTTTCATCGGTCGTCAGTGCGTCGTCTCGGGAAACGTGATTTCGAATTTGGTGCCGGTGCCATTCATGAGTTCGATGCTGCCATCGAGTTGTTCCGTGAGCGTGGTGATGAGTTGCATGCCGAGGGACTCGGTCTCGCGGAAATCCACGCCTTTGGGAAAACCCACGCCGTCATCGGCGACACTAAGCTGGAGTTGCGCGGTGCCGGTTCGTGCCATGCGAATCTTGATTTCCCCGCTCTGACGTTCGGCAAAGGCATACTTGAAACAGTTCGTGACCAGCTCATTGACGATCAGGCCGCAAGGCACCGCGGCATCGACCCCCAGCATGATCTCGTCAACATCGACAGAAATCCGCACGGCGGAAGAGGGTCCGGCGAAGCTGCCTGCCAGGCCGCTGGTCAGGCTCCTGAGATAGTCCGCGAAATCGATGCGCGAAAGGTCGTGCGACTGATAGAGTTTTTCGTGGATCAGCGACATCGACCGCACGCGGTAGCGCGTCTCCATAAACAGGCGAAGGTCGTCCGGATCCTTGATGTTAGCCGACTGGAGGTTGAGCAGGCTGGAGATGGTCTGAAGGTTGTTTTTTACCCGGTGGTGGATCTCCTTGAGCAGCACATCCTTTTCGCCGAGCAAGGCCGTCAGGGCGGCGTTCGATTGGGAAAGCTCCGCCGTCCGCCCGGCCACGCGCCGCTCCAACTCAGCATTGGTGCTCTGCAGGATTTCCTCCGCCCGTTTGCGCTCGATGATCGTCCTGCGCAGACGTAAGCGCTCGGCGCCGACTGAGACGAGGTCGTAAGCAATGCTGAAGAGTCCGGTCGCACTAAGAATCGAAAGCGGCCCGACGACGGGAATAAAGATGCCCGGGTTGTCGAAGAGCATCGTTTGCGTGCCGACCCATAGCGCGCCGCTCACGCCCGCCAGGCCCATGTGCAGCAGCGGTGAGGCGCAGTAGAGGGAGCAAGCCAGGCCGACGAGGCCGGCGAGCGCGCAAATGGCGAGCGAGACCGGCCACGAGACTTCGCGGAGAAAGTCGCCATGCAGCGCGGCATTCATGGCGTTCATTTGAATCTCCGCGCCGGTCATTAACCCCAGGGCCGTCTGATGCTCGTCGTGCTGCCAGTTTCCGGAGGCACCCACAATGACGATCTTATCCTTGAAGAAGCCGCCGTTTTTATAATTCGACCGCCAGTATTTCGGGACAAAAATTTCGTGAATCGAGAAAGGCCGAAACGTTCCCGGCGGGCCTGCCAGACGTGGGCGGTAACTCTCCTGTCCGGTCGGCACAGACGCGCCGAAACCCGCTTTCTCGAGCGTGCGTGCGGCGAGCGAAGACTCCTCGCGGCTTTGCCATACTCCATACTGCACAGCCCAGCGAAACTGAGCCTTGCGCACGACCCCATCCGCATCCGGCCAGAAGTTATCGAAACCTATCCGCGAGTCGCGGGGCGAAGTCTCGGGAATCAGCGTGGCGGTGGGCACCCCGAAGACAAAGGCCGCGCCCTCGAAATCCTCGGTGATGTTCCCGGCGACCACGACGCGGTCTTGATGCCGCGCGAGGCTGTCACGGAAAGCCTCGTCGTCGGGCGACGGCTTGGGAAAGGTAAAGTCAAAGGCCACGGCGCGGGCTCCCGCGCGGATGAGCCGGTCAAGGACGATGGCATACACTTCCCGTGACCACGGCCACTCCTGCACCATGAGGTCCAGCGCGCGGCGGGAGTCGGCATCCGCCGCGGTAAGGTCGAAAAGTCGGTTAAGGTCAGTGCCGTCGAGGTTGGCGGACGCCGTGTCCCGGGCGAGAAAGACAAACTTGGAATCCGCCGGCGCAGGCCGGCCATAACGCAGGAACCGGTCTTGCATGGAGAGTTCGGCTTGTTGCATCCAGGCAAATCCCCCGAGCTGCGCATACGCCACCAGCAGGGTGAAGAGCGCAACGGCGGCAAAGTGGGCGGATGTGCGCTGGCTCGGCATTGGCGAAGCCGTGAGATAGCGGAAAGCGTGCCCTGCCCCCTTCGGCGGGGGCACGTCCCCTGCTTTCTCATTCGTTGGAAAATGCCCAGACGTTTAGTCATTTGCGCCACTGCGTGCCTCACGGGGCCGGCGCTCCTGCTCGCCCAGATGCCGGTGCTCCCGCAGATCGAGCAGTCGCGCCAATTCACCAAACCGCCGGACACCGTCGATCTGCAGGGGCAGCGCAACGCGCCCCCGGCGGGAAGGTTCGATGGGACTGGCACGACCGACGATGCTTTCGGCACCCAAGCCATCTTCAAGCGGCAGGAAAAACCGCAGCCCTTCAGCGGGTTCGCGGAGATCGGGGCCTTTGTGACGAACAATGTCGCGCTCGCAAAAGTCGCCCCCCTCCAGGACCGTTTTCTCGTCGCTAATGTCGGCGCGAATTTCACCCAGCGCTTTGCCTATAACCTGCGCTTCGATGCGAGCGCACGGGCCGCGGGTTATCGCTACGACAAGTTCCCGCAGCTTGACTTCCAGAGCACCGATCTCTCTGCCGCGGTCGCGTGGTCACCGCCGGCCTTGCACGGCGCGGAGGCGCTCGTGCGTTACACCTTTACCGATCTGACGACGGCTGAAAACACTCGCGAGTTTTACAAGAACCACGCCATCCTTCTCGGCATTCAGAAAGTGGTGCCATTCTCCCGCGCGCAGGTCGCCTATTTTGGCGCCAGTGCCCAGTGGAGCTTTGCCGATCCCAAGCCCGCCGGGCGCGACGAATACACCGCCTATGCCGGCAACCGGGCACAGCTCACGCGGCACCTCGATGCCGATCTTTTCTACCGCTACGGCAGGTACGTTTACCGTTTTGGCCATGGGCGGCACGACAATAACCAGACGCTCTCGCTCGGCCTGCACTATGCCCCCACGGAGTGGCTCTCGCTTTCGGCGACCGGCTTCATCGGCGCGAACCGGTCCAACCAGCAGACCTTCGACTACGACGTGGCCAATGCGGGCGTTGGCATCCAGTTCTTAGTGCGGTTTTAGATTTTCAAAAATCGGCCTGCCATTGCCCTGACGGCCGGTCGGGTTTGCACATTTTTCCCGCTTCGGTGTGGCTGTTGCTATCTCACGGCAAAGGAATATCCCGATGGAACTTCGTTTACTCTCCAGCCTGGCCTTGCTCGCCGTGTGGACCTCGCCGGTCCTCGCGGGCTCGCTCAAGGATGCGCGGGTGAACCACGCCTCGGGCGATGTCCGGATCGCTGCTCAGGCAAAGGGTGTCCACCCCGCCGCTCCGCAGGAAATCCTCGAAGCAGGAGCCACGGTGCTCACAGGCTTGCAATCGCGGGGGGAAATTCTTTTTCCGGATCAAACGCTGACCCGGCTCGGCGCGGAGACGGAGCTGCGCTTCCAGCCCGGCACCCGCGATCTCCTGCTCGATCGCGGCACGCTACTTATCCAGGTTCCGAAATTCCGCGGCGGGGCGCGCGTTCACGCCGGGTCCCTCACTGCGGCAGTCGGAGGTGCCACATTTCTCATCGAGCACCTGCCGGCGAAGTGCGTGAAGATCGCCGTCCTTGAGGGCGACTTGCGCCTTTCCGTGGACGGATTTCTCGGCGACAGCATCGTCCTCACGCCGGGAAAAATGCTCATCACCAATCCCGATGTCCGCCGCCTGCCCGATCCCGTGGACGTGGACTTGCGGAGGCTCGCGCAGACCTCCTCCTTGATTAACTCAGCGATCTTTCAAGGCGCTACCGCAGCAGCCGTGGCACCCCTGCCTTCCGCGCAGAGCATCGCGGGCAAAATCGCGCGGCAGAACCGGCTGGTAGAGCGGAAAACGCTTTTCCCCACCAATCTCGTCATTCTCGGCAGTGGGACCAACATTGCCATCCCCGCCGCGCCCGT
>JAYVNN010000524.1:0-2845 GCA_043758435.1 Chthoniobacter sp. | reverse complement strand
CACCGCGCCGTGATGCTCGCCGCGATGAGCAACGGCCCGTGCGTCATCAAGGGTTTCCTCGCGAGCGAGGACTGCCTCTCGACCGTCAGCGCGATGCGCGCTCTGGGCGTGAAAATCGAAATGGCCGACGAGACCACGCTCATCGTCCACGGCGTCCGCCGCGCCTTCACCGCGCCGAAGGGCGACATCGACTGCGGCAACTCCGGCACGACTATGCGTCTCATGGCCGGCATCCTCGCCGGGCAGCCCTTTCGCAGCCGCCTCACCGGCGACGCATCGCTCTCGAAGCGCCCGATGAAACGCATCATCGAGCCGCTCTCCCGCATGGGCGCAAAGATCAGCGCCGAGGGCAAGGACGGCCGCCCGCCGCTCGTCATCGAAGGCGGCAACCTCAAGCCGCTCCAGTACGTCAGCCCCGTCGCCAGCGCGCAGGTGAAAAGCGCGGTGCTCCTCGCGGGCATGTTTGCCAAGGGCAAGACGAGCGTTACCGAGCCCACGCAAAGCCGCGACCACACCGAGCGCATGCTCGAGTATTTTCTCGTCCGTCCGCAGAAGGACGGCCTAACCGTAGCCATTCACGGCGGCCAGACGCCGGAGTCGCGCGAGTTCATGGTGCCCGGCGATATTTCGAGCGCCGCGTTCTGGCTCGTCGCCGCCGCCGCGCAGCCGCACTCGCGCCTGCTCGTGAAAAACGTGGGCCTCAACGACACGCGCACCGGCGTGCTCGCCGTGCTCATCCGCATGGGCGCGGCGATTCGCGAGGTCATCGAAAATCCGCAGGCCGAGCCCGTCGGCGTCATCGACATCCAGGGCGCGCGGCTCAAGGGCACGGACATTCGCGGCTCGGAAATCGCCAACGTCATCGACGAAATTCCCATCCTCGCCGTCGCCGCCGCGCTCGCGCACGGCAAGACCGTCATCGCCGATGCGAATGAACTGCGCGTCAAAGAAACCGACCGCCTCGCCGCCATCGCCATGAATCTCCGCGCAATGGGTGCGCAAGTCGCCGAGACCGAGGACGGCCTCGAAATCATCGGCGGCACGCCCCTGCGCGGCGCGCGGCTCGACAGCTTCGGCGACCACCGCATCGCCATGGCCTTCGCCATCGCCGGCCTTTTTGCCGAGGGGGAAACCACGATCACCGGCACCGCGTGCGTGGCCACCTCGTATCCCGGTTTTTACGAGACGCTGGAAAAACTCCTCCACGAGCCCACCGGCGAACAGACCCACGTCGTCACCTCCCTGCCCACGCACTGACCCGTGGCCGAGCACCTCGTCATCGCCATCGACGGCCCCGCCGCCTCCGGCAAAAGCAGCGTCGCCCGCGCGCTCGCCCGCCGGCTCGGCTTTGTCTATGTGAACACCGGCGCGATGTACCGCGCCCTCACCTGGCTGGCCGTCTCGAAAGGCGTGCCCACCGCCGACGCCGGGCGCGTCCATCAGCTCCTCCATTTCACGACCATCCTCTGCGGCGTCGCCGACGGCGAATCCACTATTCTTCTCGACGGCATCGACCCCACGCCGCACCTCGTCGCCGATGACGTGAACGCCAACGTCTCCGCCATCGCCACCATCCCCGAAGTGCGCCGCGTCCTCGTCGCCAAACAGCGCGCCTACGCCCGCGACCACGACATCGTCATGGAAGGCCGCGACATCGGCTCCGCGGTTTTTCCCGAAACGCCGTACAAATTCTACATCGACGCCTCGCCCGAGGTCCGCGCCCGCCGCCGCGCCGCGCAGGGCCTCACCGACAGCGTCGCCTCGCGCGACAAAGTCGATTCGACGCGCCGCACCTCGCCGCTCGTCATCGCGGAAGATGCGCATGTGATCGACAGCTCGAACCTCACGGTGGATGGGGTGGCGGGGGAGATTGTGGGGCGGCTGAAACTAAAAGGGATGGCGCTCGACGAGGCGTGGGAAAGGCGGAAGGCGGAAGGCGGAAGGCGGAATTCCGAACCCTGATTGCGCGTCTGCCGCCGACTCTTCCGCCTTCCGCCCTTCGACTTCAGCCTTTCCTCCATGGGCGTTCACTACCAGTTCGGCTATCGCATCGCGCAGTTTCTCGCGCGCACTTTCTTCGACTACCGCGTGGTGAACCGCGAGCGGATCATCGAGGAAGGCGGCGCGATCCTCGCGATGAACCACGAGAGCTACCTCGACCCGCCGCTCGCGGGCATCGCCTGCCGCCGCGAAATCCATTACCTCGCCCGCAAGACGCTCCTCGAATGGCCCATCCTCGGCCCGGTTTTGCCACACCTCAAAGTCGTCCCCGTCGATCAGGATCGCGCCGACATGAGCGCGCTCAAGACCGTCATCAAACTCGTCCGCGCCGGGCACTGCACGGTCATCTTTCCCGAAGGCTCGCGCACCGAGGACGGAGGGTTTCTGCCCGCGCTTCCCGGCCTCGGCCTGGTCATCGCGAAGACGCTCGCGCCCGTGGTGCCGATGCGGATTTTCGGCGCGCACGCGGCTTTCCCGCGTGGCGGAAAACCGCGCCTTTTCACACCGATCACGCTCGTGGTCGGCGAGCCGATATTTTTTACGAAAGCCGATCTCGATGGCGCAGGCCGCGAACTTTACCAGCGCCTCAGCGAACGCGTGATGGAGCACATCGCGGCGATCCGTTTGGAGGAGTGAACGCGGTCAGTCCGTCTCGATCATCGCCTCGTCCTGCGAGGTGACGCGGACGACTTCCTCGACGGTGGTCTGCCCGCGGAGCACGCGCCGCCAGCCGTCGGTGCGCAGGGTGTCCATGCCGTCGGTGATGGCGCGGGCTTTCATCACGGTGCCGGTGTCCTTGCGGATAATCATGCGGCGCAGCGGCTCGGTGACGGTGCAGATTTCG
>JAYVNN010000523.1:0-2847 GCA_043758435.1 Chthoniobacter sp. | reverse complement strand
CGCAGCGCACCGCTCGGGACGGACGTGACATTCGATGAAAAGAACATCGAGCTCGGCCGCAACTTCTGCACGAAGCTCTGGAACGCCGCGCGCTTCCGGCAAATGCAGGGTGGTGAGACTGAGGCGGACATCGTCCCCACGCTGCTCACGAGCGACGACAAGTGGATCCTGCTGCGCCTCGACGCCGCTGTCCGCGAAGTCAGCGTGGCGCTGAATGAGTATCGCTTCAGCGAAGCGACAACCGTGCTCTACCGATTCTTCTGGAGCGAGTATTGCGACTGGTACGTCGAGGCGAGCAAGGCCACGCTCACCGGTGCCGACGAGGCGCGAAAAGCGAACACGCTTGCCGTGATGGACTACGTGTTCTCGCACACGCTGCGGATCTTCCATCCGTTCGTGCCGTTCATCAGCGAGGAGCTGTGGCAGGGCATGGGCTTCGCGAAGGACATGCCGGCGAAGCAGGGCGGCGAGACGATCATGTTCGCGCCGTGGCCGAAGCCGTTCACCGTCGAGGAACGCGAGTATTTCGTGCTCGATGAGACTGACGAGCAATTCGCCAACGCCAAATACGAAGTGGTGAATCTCGGCCGCGGACTGCGCCGCGATTTCAACATCGCGAGCAGCAAGCGCGTGCGCTTCGTCCTGAAGCCAAACGCCACGCTCGCCGAGCACGAGACCGCCGTGCTGCAAATCCTGCTGAACGCCGAACCGCTCGAAGTGAATGCCTCATTCGCTCCCGCGAAAGGCACGCCCGTCGCGCTCACGCCGCTCGGCGAACTTTTCCTCCCGCTCGACGGCCTCATTGATGTCGCCGCCGAACGCGAGCGCATCGGCAAGGAACTTGCGAAGGTCGAGGGCGAACTTGCCAAAGTGCGCGTCAAACTCGCCGACCCGAACTTCGCCGGCAAAGTCCCCGCGAAAGTCCTCGAAGATCACCAGCAGCGCGAACGCGACTGGGCCGAGAAGCAGGTGCAGCTCGCGAAGATGCGCGAGGCGCTGGGCACATCGTAGCGTAGCTCTCCAGAGCTGCGCCTCCTTCATCACTGACGCCCGGAAGAAGACGGGCTTTTCCATCCGCGCCGCCATCCCTTTGCGCCAATCGCGCAGCTCAGGAGAGCTACGCTACGACTGCGCCCGCTTGCTTCGCCGCTGTGCGACGCTAGAACGCGCGCATGAAATTTCTCCGTCCGCTCGTCGCGTCGTCACTGCTCGCCATCACCGCGAACTGCATCGCGGCCACCACCATCCAAGTCACTGCGAAAATCGCTGACGTGCCTGCGGGCACCGAGATTCCCGCGAAGCCGGAGCTGCTTGCAAAAACGAAGGGCGTGGACGTTCTCAGCGCGCCGACCGTGACCACGAACCCCGGCCAGCCCGCGACCATCGAGGTGACGCAGAACCTCGCCGCGCCAGACGGATCACAAGTCCCGCTCGGCGTGTCGCTCTCCATCAAGGCGACGCTCACGGAAAAGGGAGCCATCGCATTCAGCGGCAAGGCGACGGACCGCTTCAAGCACGGCCAGCACGAAGGCGAATCGGTCACGATCCTCTCGTGCGTCGCGCGCGAGATTTATTTCAAAGGCACGGCGACGAGCGGCTCCAGCGTCCTGCTGAATGCCGGTGCCGCGACTTCCGCCTCCGCAAAAAAGGACGGCGCGACGCAGGCGAAAGGCCGCGAACTGGTGATCTACCTCACGTTCAAAAAAATCACCTCCGAGACCGAGAAGAAGCCCGAGCCGAAGAAGAAGCCCGGCACTTCCACGGGCAGCAGTACGAAGCCGACCGTGAAGAAAAAGAAGTCCAGCTAGCGACGGCAAAGCCGCGCACGCCGCGCGCAGCTTTCAAAAAACCTCGGGCCGCCCCTCGAGCATCACCGCGATTTTCTCGCTCAGCCCGCAGTGCCGTGCGCAGGCGAGCAGGCGGCGCAGCGGCTCCTCCATCGGCTCGTAGCTGAGTTGAAAAGTGCCGTAGTGCATCGGCACGAATGTTTTTGCGCCGAGTTCAGTGAAGGCCAGCAACGCCTCCTCGGGATTCATGTGGACCTCGCGACCGCTCGGCGGGTCGTACGCACCGATCGGCAGCAGCGCCACGTCCACATCGAAGCGCTTCGCGATTTCCTTGAACCCGCCGAAGTACGCCGTGTCGCCGCAGTGGAATATCGTCCGCCCCTGATGCTCGATGATGAAGCCGCCGAAGCCGCGGTGCGTGTCGTGCAGCACGCGCGCACCCCAGTGCGCGCAGGGCGTGAGCGTCACGGTGAGCGGGCCGAGCTTGAAGCTCTCCCAGTAGCCGAGCTCATGCACGCTCTTGAAACCGAGATCATGCACGAGATTGCCGACCTCGAACGGCACGACGATCGGCTGATCCGCCGCGACCTTGCGCAGCGTCTTGCGGTCGAGGTGATCAAAGTGCGCGTGCGTCACGAGCACGAGATCGATGTCCGGCAGTTCGTGCAGGTGCAGGCCCGGCATCTTCAGACGCTTCACGATTTTCAGCCAGCGCGCCCAGTTCGGATCCACGAGAACGTTGTGGCTGCCGAACTGCAGCAGAAACGACGCGTGCCCGATCCACGTCACGCCGATTTCACCGCGCTTCAGCTTGGGAAATTCCGGCGTCACCTCGCGATCCGTGCGACGGCGGAACAGCGATGGAATCAGGATGCTTGTCAGGTAATTCCGCTTCCGCCATCCGCTCTTGGGCTTCAGCCCCACCTTGTGCGCCCCAGCGGCGGCATCGTGATGTCCGTTCGCGGACTTCTGAATCTTCGCCTTGGGAGGCTTCGCTTTCCGGGAGAAAAGTCTGGGCACAGCGCGGAGAATAAAGTCTGCCGTTGCGTGTGCAATCGTT
>JAYVNN010000522.1:0-8903 GCA_043758435.1 Chthoniobacter sp. | reverse complement strand
TTTGCGAAAGTGCAGGGTTTTCTCCGCGACAAAGTCCGCTACTCGCTCGAAGACCTGCTGCGCTGCGGCTGCGAGAGCGAACCGCTCGGCGCGCTGCTCAAGGAATTCGAGCTGAACGAGACGAACACCTTCCGCCTTTTCATCAAGCCCTTCATGGACGCCGGGACGTGGGACGAAGACCGGATCGACCGCTGCTGCACACACGTCATAAGGCCGGATGGAAAGCTGGATTCATTCTGCCGGTATTATTCGGGCTTTGCAGTCACTCCATGAAGATCGAAAATGCGCCTCCGCTAAGGCGACTCGCCTGGCTCTTTCTCCCAGCAGTGATCGTTGCATTGGCCTCACTTTGCGGCTCGCATCTATCGGCAATCTATTTTGGCAATCCGTGGGGCTGGCGCACCGCAACAATATCGTGCGCGTATTGCTTCATTGTCATCTTCGCCAACAATCATCGTGACGGTATGCGACGCGGACGAAATCTGGCCCTGTCTTTCACCTTTGCGCCATTAGTTGCCTTCGCCAACGCAGTCCTCGCTTGCGCCATCATCTTTGCCGGTTGTGTTTGCACGAGAGGCTTCTCGCAAATCGGCAGATAGGTGCTGCCGGACTTTTGACCGGATGTTTTCCGCTTCGCCCTACTCGCTGCTCATGCTCGCGGGCATCGCCGTAAGTATCGCGTTTTGGTCACGGCTGGCGAAGCGGGATGAGCGGCTGCTGGTCATCTACATCGCGGCGCTGGTGAGCGCGTTTCTCGGGGCGAAAGTGGTGTATCTCGCGGCGGAGGGGTGGATGTTTTGGGATGCGCCGGATCGGTGGATGATTTGGGCGACGGGGAAGACGATCCTCGGCGCGCTGCTCGGCGGTTATGCGGGTGTGGAGGTGGCGAAAAAGCTGACGGGTTACGCGCAGGCGACGGGAGATTGGTTCGCGGTGATCGCGCCGGTGGGGATCGTGCTCGGGCGGGTTGGGTGTCTGCTGCACGGGTGCTGTTTGGGGAAAGCGTGCGCGCAGGCGTGGTGGACGATCAATGACGCGCGCGGTGTGGCGCGGTGGCCGGCAGTGCCGGTGGAGATCGGGTTCAACGTGGCGGCGATCCTTGTGTTCATGGGTCTTCGCAGGCGGCGCTTGCTGGCGGGGCAGCACTTTCATCTTTATCTCATGGCCTACGGCGCGTGCCGTTTCGCGCACGAATTCCTCCGCGCGACGCCGCGGATTGGCGGCGGCATTTCCGGCTACCAAATCGCGGCGCTGGCGTGCGTGGCGCTGGGCGCGTGGCGTTTCGCAGCGCGGGCCCGCAGACCCATCGCTCCCTAGCGCCGCTGCGCGGTGTAGAGCGAGACGATGCCGCCGCTGAGCGGCGTGCATTGCGAGTCGGTGAAACCTGCGCGCTCGATCAGCGCGCACATCGCCGGGCCGCAGGGGAATTTTTCGATGGAATCGCCGAGATATTCATAGGCGGCTTTTTCCCCCGTGAGGAGCCCGGCCAGGCGCGGCAGGACATGGTGGAGATAAGGGCGGTAGGCCCAGCGCAGCGGCGCTGGCGGGACGGAAAAATCGAGCACGAGGAGGTGCCCGGCCGGCCGGATGACGCGCCCCATTTCGGCGAGCGCGCCAGGCCACGATTCCATATTGCGCAGGCCGAAAGCGACGGTCAGCACGTCGAACGCGCCGTCGGCGAACGGCAGCGCCATGCCGTCGGCGACCACGAGATTGCCGAGTTTTTTGCGCTGCGCGACGAGGAGCATCGGGAGGCAGAAATCCGCGCCAACGACCTGCGCCGCGGGGCAGGCCGCACGGAGCGACAAAGCCAGGTCGCCACTCCCGGTCGCCAAATCGAGGACACGCGCCGGCTGCCATGCCCGGACGATCCGGGCGGCCCGGCGACGCCAGAAAAAATCCCAGCCAAAGCTGAGAAAATGGTTCGCGAAATCGTAGCGGCCGGCGATGGCCGAAAATATCTTCCGCACGAGCGTGCCACTGGGCTCCTGAGTAGTCATCGTAAACTGCGTCTCAACTCTGATAAGTGCATAGGAAAGGCATACCACATGCTTCTGAGGGTTTGTCGAATTCAACCTGCTGTTTCTGGTCATCATTGGCCAAGGAGCGGGTCGCCGCTTATGACCAAAGACCATCTCAGCCGTGCCAAAATCCTGATCGTGGACGACGAACCGTCGAACGTCCGCCTCCTCGAACGCATCCTCGAAATCTCCGACTGCCGAAACGTCCGAGGGATCACCGATTCGCGCGAGACGCTGGGCCAGTATTTCGATTTTGAGCCCGACATCATTTTGCTCGACCTGAACATGCCGCACCTCGACGGCTTTGCGGTCATGCAGCAGTTGAAAGCGGCGGTTTCCGCCGAGGACTACCTGCCCATCCTCGTGCTGACGGCGGACATCACCGCCGACACGAAGCGGCGGGCGCTGGCGAATGGCGCGAAGGATTTCGTAACTAAGCCGCTCGACCACAGCGAGGTGGTTTTGCGCATCCGCAATTTGCTGGAGACGCGGTTTTTGCATCTGGAAATGCAGCGGCAAAACTCGCTCCTCGAGGATCAGGTGCGGGAGCGCACGGCGCGGCTGGAGGAAGCCCTGAACGATCTCCGCTCCACGCAGGAGCATGTGGTGAAACAGGAGCGGCTGCGCGCGCTCGGCATGATGGCCGGCGGGGTCGCGCACGATTTTAACAACGCGCTGACGATGATGCTCGGCTACGGGGAACTCCTCCTCCCGTGGCTCCAGCAAAATGGTTCGGAGCGAGAGCTGACCTATTTGAATCACATCGTCTCTGCCGCGCAGGATGCCACGCATGTCGTCAGCCGGTTGCGCGATTTTTACCGCCCCGCGGAGAACAATGAAATCCGCGTCCCGGTGGATCTCAGCGACATCGCCATGCAAGTCGTCTCGCTGACCGCGCCGCGATGGAAAGGGCGAGGGCTCGCCGATGGCGTGCAGATCGACGTGCAGACGGATTTGCACGAGATACCGCTCGTCGCCGCCAACGCGGCGGAATTGCGCGAAGTGCTGACCAATCTGATCTTCAACGCCGTCGATGCGATGCCGACGGGCGGAGTCATCACGGTCGGCACGGTGCCGCTGGACGATGGCGTGGCGCTGACGGTGACGGACACCGGCATCGGGATGACGGAAAGCGAACGCGAGCGCTGCCTCGAACCGTTTTTTACGACCAAGGGCGAAGGCGGAACGGGGCTCGGGCTGGCGGTCGTGTACGGCATCATCCAGCGCCACGGTGGAACCATCGAGATCGCGAGCGAAAAAGGGGTGGGCACGACTTTCGCCATCCATCTCCCGGCGACCACCGATACAAAAGGAACCGCGGTGGCGACCGTCGAGCGGCTGGATCGCAGCCTGCGGGTGCTGATCGTCGATGATCAGGACATCATCTGCGAACTGCTCGCCGAGCACCTCGCCAGCGACGGACATACGACCGCCTCGGCGGCGAACGGGCATGAGGCGCTCGATCTTTTCCGCACCGGCGCGTTCGACCTCGTCATCACCGATCAATCCATGCCGATGATGAACGGTGTCCAGCTCGGCGGGGCCATCAAGGCGATCTCTCCCACGACGCCCGTCATCCTCCTAACCGGCTTTGGCGATGAAATGATGGCCCTCGGCGGCAATCCGCCGGGCGTCGATCTCGTGCTTGGCAAACCGGTCAGCCAAGCCGACCTGCGCCGCGCCATTTTCCATGCGGTGGCGACTGCCGAACCACTGGCGAGCGTCGCGTAGAACCGCTCGCGCCCCGGGGTTTTCGTCCCCCGCCGCGAGGGGGAAAAAGAGTGCTCACGAGAGGACTTGAACCTCCAAGGGTTGCCCCATACGATTCTGAGTCGTACGCGTCTGCCATTTCGCCACGTGAGCTTTGGAAGCCTTTAGCCGCCAGTTTTTCGGCGACGGGAGCGGCAGGATAGGCCGCAAAGAAAAAAGCGCAAACCGAATTCGCGCTAGCTGATGCGCATCGGCATCAGCACGTAAAGAAACGGGCTCTGAATCTTGATCACGCCGGGGCTCATCTCGTCGATGAGGTCGAGGAAAACCTCGTCATTCGAGAGCGCGCGGAGCGGGGCTTGGAGGAATTCAGGATTGAAGGCGATGGAGAATTCGCGGCCCTTGTAAGCTACGGCCAGCGATTCACGGGCCTCGCCGACATCGGGCGTGTTCGCGGCGATCTCGATGTTGTTTTTGGAAAAGACGAGCTTCACGGAATTCGACTTCTCACTCGAAAGCAGCGACACGCGATGCACCGCGTTCAGGAACATTTCGCGCTCCAACGTGATGCGCTCTTTCGCTTCGCCGGGGATGACCTGGCGGTAGTTTGGGTAGTTGCCCTCAATGAGTTTCGAGACGAGCAGCGTGCCGCCGATTTCAAATGCGACCTGGTTTTCGCCGACGCTCATTTTCACGTCGCCCTCGTCGCCAAGGAGCCGTCCGAGTTCCGTCACGCATTTCGTCGGGACGATGATCTCGACCTCCTGGCTGCGCGGAAACTCGACCTCGAGATCCACGAGCGCGAGGCGGCGTCCGTCGGTCGCGACCATCGTGAGTTTGTTTTCCTTGAAGGAAAAAAGGATGCCGTTGAGCACGTAGCGCGTCTCATCGGTCGAGATGGCGTAGCTGGTTTTTTTCAGCGCGTCGCGCAGCGCCTGCTGGTTGAGGGTGAAGGTCTTCGCGTCCTCGAATTTCGGCAGCGGCGGAAACTCCTCCTCGGGCAGTCCGAGGATTTTGAAAAAGCTCTGACCGCAGCGGATCGAAGCGACGTTTTTCGAGTCAATGTCGATCTGCACTTCAGCGGCGGGCAGCTCGCGAACGATGTTCGCCAGACGCCGCGCGGGCAGTGTGGTCGCGCCGGGTTTGTCGATCTGCGCGTCGATGCCGCCGCTCACGCCGACATCGAGGTCGGTGGTGGTGAGGTGCAGTTTGCCGTCCTCGGCGCGGAGCAGGACGTTGGAAAGGATGGGAAGGGTGGTGCGCGTGCTGACGACGTTTTGGACAGTCTGCAGACCGGCGAGGAGCTTCTCTTTGCTGACGCTAAATTTCATAGGGAGTGGAGTCGGGTTTAGATGAATGATTGCCCGCGAGGGCGCAATGCTTTTCCCACAGGCGCCGCCGATTGTGTCCGCGCGGTCAGCGCGTGAGCTGATTGTCGAGGAACGAAACGACGCTCCGGGTCTTGTCGTCCTTGAGCATGCGGTCTTTCACGAGCCGGTGCGCGTGGAGCACGGTGCCGTGGTCGCGTCCGCCAAAGGATTCGCCGATTTCGCTCAGCGAAGTCTTCGTCAGTTCGCGCGCGAGATACATCGCGATCTGCCGCGGGAAAGCGATGTTCGCCGGGCGGCGCTTGCTCGTCATGTCGGCGAGGCGCACGTCGAAGTGCTCCGCCACGCGCTTTTGAATCTGGTCGATGGTGATCGCGCGCCGCGCCTCTTCGTTCAAAATGTCACGCAGCAAATGCTCGATCTTTTCCTGCGTCGGAATCCCGCCGTCGTGCAGCGAAACGTAGGACGCCACGCGCATCAGCGCGCCTTCGAGCCTGCGGACGTTCGAGCGAATGCGCGCGGCGAGAAAGACGATGGTTTCCGCCGGCACCTTGAGGTCCAGAGTCTGCGCTTTTTTGCGGAGAATCGCGGTGCGCGTCTCGATGTCGGGCGCCTGCAGTTCGGCGGTCAGGCCCCACTCGAAACGCGAGACGAGGCGGTTTTCGAGGTGCGGGATTTCCGCGGGCGGACGGTCGCTGGAAAGGACGATCTGCTTATGCCCGTCGAAGAGCGTGTTGAAGGTGTGGAAAAATTCCTCCTGCGTGCGGCCTTTGTCGGCGAGAAACTGGATGTCGTCGATGAGCAGCACGTCCGCCTGCCGGTAGCGTTTGCGAAATTTGACGAGCGTGTTGTTCTGGATCGCGTCGATAAACTCGTTCGTGAAGGTCTCGCTCGTGATGTACACGACCTTCGCTTTTTTCTTCGCCGCGATGGCGTGCCCGATGGCGTTCATCAAGTGCGTTTTTCCGAGGCCCACGCCGCCGTAGATAAAGAGCGGGTTGTAAGTTTTCGCCGGGGAGTCGGCGACCGCTTTGCAGGCGGCCTGCGCAAACTGGTTGTTCGTCCCGACGACGAAGGCGTCGAAAGTATTGCGCGGATTCATCCCGGGCGCCGCAGGCTCGGGGAAGACACGTTCGGCAGTGGGCGGCCTTTCCGGTGGCGCGGCGGGGGGTTCGGGCGGCAGCATGTCGCTGGCGTCGGCGAGGACAAAGCGAATCTCGCGCATGTCCTGGAGGACGAGTAGCACGGCAGCCCGCAGGAGGCTGATGTAGTTCGTCTCGATCCACAGTTGGTAGATGTTGTTCGGCACGCGCAGGGTGAGCTGCGCGGCGTCGAGTTCCACAAGCGCGATGTCCTTGAACCAGCGGTTGTAAGTGTCGCCGCTGACGTCCGCTTTCAGAGCCTTGGTAATGGCGGCCCAAGTGGCTTTCAACTCAGCGTTTTTAAGGGGTTTATCCACAGTCGATGGGAGGGTTTCAGAGTCAGGAAAAAACCGGCGCGAAACCGGCGAAAGTGTGGTCATCAGACGCAGGCCGGGCAAAGGCCGCCCGCTTTCCGAGAAAGCGCACCAAGCGTAAAACGCTGATGGGAGGCTCCTTGCGAGATGATAAAGTGTGGAACACAGATTTCATCGGATTCGCCAAGGCACGCCGCCCGCCCGCCTTGTGCGCGGGCGGTTTTTTGTTCATCGGGGCAAAGTATTTGGCTTTTGTTCACAAGTTATTCACAGCGGGTCTGGTTCCTTCCTGCCGTGCGGCGTGAGACTATTTTCGAGCCTCCAAACCGCCAAGAAAATTCCCCCGAATTTGCCGACATTTATTTTTCAAAATCCCGTTTTTTCCATTGACCCATTTGCTGGCCTTGATGGCCGGGCATTTACCACCGAGCCACGATTCTAAGCGTGCGTAGCAAGGCCCGCGCGCATCGTTTCGATCTGCGCGGCGGACGTGCGAAAGCAGACCGCGACGGCGTAGGTCACGACCGTGCCAAAGGCGATGCGCCACGGAAATTCGATGACCGGCAGCCACGACGGCGTCTCGTAAAGGCGTGCGCCAAACATCGTCGCCACGTCGTTGAAAAGGTTGCTGAGCACCGCGACGACGAGAAAACCGGCGAGCATCGCGAGCAGGTTGCCGGTGCAGGAGCCGCGGCTTTTCGTGGTCATGCCGACGAGGAAAATCCCGAGCAGCGAGCCGTAGGTGTAGCCGAAGGAGCCGAGCACAATCGGGATGATGCGGATCTCGGGATGCGTGAGTTTCACCCACGCCGTGCCCACGCCGACGCCCGCGAGAATGAGCGCGAAAACCGCGGTGCTCCAGCGCGCCGCGACCATCTGCTCCCGCTGCGTCGCGGCGGGTCGGAAGATGCCCATGTAGAAATCGCGCGTGAAGCTGGTCGCAAGCGCGTTGAGCGCGGTGCTGAGCGAGCCCATCGCGGTCGCGAAAAGGCCCGCGGCCATGACGCCACGGACGCCAGTGGGGAGTTCGCGCAGGATGTAGTTCACGAAATAATCGCCGCTCGGCCGCTGCGCCGCGTGCGCGGGGAGATGGTAGTACACCCACAGCAGGACGCCGATGAAGGTGAAGCACAGCGCCACCGGGATGTCCGCCAAGCCTGATAGAATCAAACTTCGGCGGCTGCGGCGGATGTCGGGCGCGGTGAGCATCCGCTGCACCATGTCCTGATCCGTGCCGTGCGTGGCCATTGTCACGAAGACCGACGCGAGGAACGCGGTGAAGACGGTGTACTCCGTTTCGAGCACCTTTTTCACGTTGCCCCAAAAGCCCAGCCGCGCGCGTTCCACCGGATTTTTCTCGATGCCCGTATCCCAAAAATCGAGCGCAGTTTCGGCGATGAGCGCGGAATCCTTTGCCACCATTTCCTGCGCCTTGGTGTGAGCCTCCGCCTCCGTCATTTTGCCACCCGCCGTTTTCAAAAGCACCTGCGAGCGCGCTTCCACGACCTCGGCATCGACCGGCGCGGTCTTCGCCATCGTCTTCACCACGCTCCATCCGCCTACCGCATTCCAGAGCGTGAACATGGCGTAAAGCATCGCGCCAAACATGAGGAAGACTTGCAGCAGATCGGTCCACACCACCGCCTTGATGCCGCCGAACGTCGTATAAATCGCCGTGATGAAAACGAGGAAGCCGACCGCGCCCACGTAGAGCCAGAGCGTCTCCGCGCGGTCTGGGTGCATGTCGCGAATCAGTTCCCACGCGCCCACGAGCAGGATCGCGGGGACGAACATGCGCGAGCCGCTCGCGAGCACGCGCGTCAGCAAAAAAACTGCGGAAGACGTGAGCTTGGTCGAGCGGCCAAAGCGCGTCTCGAGGAATTCGTAAATCGAGACGACGCGCAGTTTGTAAAACGTGCCGATGAAAAGATACGCGACGACGATGCGCGCGAGGATCGTGCCGATGGCGAGCTGGCCGTAGGTGAAATTGCGCAGCCCGTAACCTTCGCCCGGCGTGCCGAGGAAAGTGCCCGCGCTGACTTCCGCCGCCATGATCGACGCGAGCACCGCCCACCACGGGATGTTCCGGTCGCCGACCGCAAAGCCTTCCATCGTACTCTCACCGCGCCCTTTGTACAGGCCGATGGAAATGACTACGACGAAGTAGGCGAGGATGACGAGACCGTCGATGAGCCAGGGATTGTGCATGGTGGCGACGGGCTTTTACGCGCGCGAAGTTTCCCCAGCGCTCCCCGGCACCGCGGCCTTCACCATGACCTTCGAGTTGCGCGCGCCGGCGTCATACTTTTTCCGCCGCTCAGGCGGCAGGATGTCGGGCGTGGCTTCGGCGTAGCCGCCCTTTTGCTGGAAAAAATTAAACGCCTGCGT
>JAYVNN010000521.1:0-8909 GCA_043758435.1 Chthoniobacter sp. | reverse complement strand
GCCGAATCCATCAGCGGCGCCGTCTTTGACACCTGCCCCTACTGCCACGGCCACGGCAAAGTGAAGAGCGCCATGACCATGAGCGTCGAGCTCCAGCGTGCCCTCCATGTGGTGATGAAAAAATACCAGGACACCATCCACGAGGTGAAAATCATCGTCCACCCGCACGTCATGGAGCGGCTCAAAAGCGAGGACGAGGAACTGCTCATCGAGATCGAGCGCAAGTACGCCGGCCGTCTCACCTTCCGCAGCGACCCCACCTTTCACCACGAAAAATTCAGCATCACCGACGCCAACACCGGCGCGGAGTTGAAGGCATAGTTTTTTACCACGCTGGGGTGGCGAGTTGGCAGACTGCGCTGGAAGCAGGAACAGTCCTGCACGTCCCTGACCGGCTATGAATGCGTCCCAAACCCACGCCTTCAGATCTTCGTCAAGTGCTGAACGGTAACTGCTTGCTTCCCCGCAAGCTCCTGTTTGACTGGCGTCCGTTCTCCCAGTTTATGAAAAACTCTCCTCAGTGGCTGTCGGCTCGATTTTGGACCGGTCTTCTTCTCCTCATATTTTGTCTCCGCGCCGAGGGGCAGCTGTGGGTTAGCCATGCCAACACCGGCTCAGGCGAACGTTTCCTGTTCGCCAGTCGCGTCGCCGATTACAATTTCAGCTCCGGCACCTGGAGCACGGCCGCCACTTTGCCGCGGACCGGGGCCACGGCGATGGCTCAGGACGCCAATGGCATCTACATAGCGTATGGCACGGGCATTTATCAGTATTCCACGGCCTTTGCCGGAGAAACTCTTGTGGGTTCGGCGGCAAACAGCGTGCATGGGCTTTTCCTCGATGGCGATCTCCTCATCGCAGTGCATTCCGCCGGCCTTTACTATAACGTCAGCATCTACTCCCGAGCCACCAGGGCTCTTTTGGGGAGCAACAGCACTTACGTGGACTCGCTGTTCGGCGCCGCGCATGCGCCGGGCTTAAACAAGCTGTTCGGATCGACGAGCGGAATCAGCCCCGCGGACGTGGTGATGGCTGCTTACACAGAAGCCGGCATTCCCTCGGGGGCCAGCGACAGTCCGTATCATGGCACCTATTCCATCGGGGCGAAAAACTGGATCGCGCCGGGGGAATTGCGGCTGATCAATTCCGCCGGCATCGTTTATTCCAGTTCGAGTCTTACCTACCTGACAAGCTTGGGAGGTTCACTCCAGGACGTCGCCTTCAATGGCGACCTGCCTATCGTTATCCGGGGCACGGAATTGGTGTCCTTTGCCAATACTTATTTGGAAGCGGGCAAGAAAACGGTCAGCGGTACCGCCGTGGCCGTCAGCGGGGCCAACTCCTACGTTTTCGCCCAGACTGCTGGCAACCCGACCGTTGCGGTTATTCCGCTGGCGGACATTCAGGCGCCGCAACCGGGCCAGCCGGTGAATCCCACGGGCCTGGCCTATACGCCGGACGCGGTCTTCATGGACCGGGATGACAACGTGCTGCTTTTCTCCAAAGCGCAACTCAGTCTGTTCCGGTGGTCCACCTCCCAGCGGCGCTATCTGCCGACGCTGCCGCTGGCGGGTGTGCCGGAATTCGCCGCCTATTCGCGGGAAAACCACACCGCCTACTTTGCCTATGCGGGAGGACTGATCCGCAAGATGGACCTTTCCGCAGCGACTCCTGTCGAGCAGTCCTTTTACACCTTGCCTGTCACCGCCGGCGGACTGGCCACTGCGGGGACTTATGTGGTGGCCGTTGCGAACGGAAACAATTATATCCGAGCCGATGGCACCCTAGCCTCCTCGACGACGAGTTCCTCTTATGTCTCCCCAACGATGACTTGGGATCCGGCACTCCGCCGCCTGTATCATTTTCGGGACGGAATAAGTCCGAATGACCTGCACTATGAGGCGATTTCGGCCACGGGGCAGATTACTTCGTCGAGCGAGACGCCATATCACGGAGACTTCGCGGTGGTGCCGCCCATCCGCGTCAGCCCCGATGGTCAATTGGTTTTGATCGGCAGCGGCACGACCTTCAAAGCATCGGACCTCACCTATGCCAGTCCGCTGGCCAATGCGGTCAGCGATGCCGTGTGGCGCTCGGGCAAGATCGTGACCCTGCGAGACATCAGCGGTGTCACCCAGTTGCAGACGTGGGAGGGTACGCAAAACACGCCCGGCTCGATTGTGCGACAGTTTAGCGGCACGCCGTTGCGGCTGCTGGAAGCTGGGGCAGATCTCTGGGCACTGACACTGGTGCAGGGTGCGCCGCGTTTCGCGCTGCTGGATGCGAGTTTCCTGCCGGCCTACATCTCTCCGTCCGTGCCGCTCGCTCCGAGCGCACTGACGGTGAGCGGACGCACGGTCAGTTCCGTGTCGCTGAGTTGGCAGGATAATTCGGACAACGAGGATGGTTTCAACGTGGAGTTTCGTCCGGCTGGAGGCATCTGGGGAACTGGGCCGCGCGTGGCGGTGAATACAACCTCCGCCACCGTCAACGGTCTGACGGCTGGGACGGCTTACGAGTTTCGCGTAACAGCCACTGTCGAGACGTTGGTTTCTGCGGCGAATGCGGTGGTGAGCGCGACGACGCTGACCCAGCCGGACCAGCCCGTGGGCGAGCCTTATAACTTCAAGGTTACGCGCCTTTACTACAACAGCATGACAGTGGAATGGACCGACAATGCCAGCAATGAAACCGGCTTTACCATCTTCCGCTCGACCACCCCCACCGGCACAGCCGTGATCCGCAATGCGCCGGCCAACACCCAGAGCTTTACCGACACAGGGCTGGTGGCCAACACACTTTATTACTACCGCATTCAGGCGGTCAATGGCGCCATCACCGGCGATCTCTCGGCGCAAATCAGTGCGCGGACATTCACTGCCGCCGCGGCACCGGCATCCCCAACCATCAGCGCTGTGACTGTGCTCTCGGCCACCGCAGTCAAGGTGAAGTGGACGGATAACTCGAGCAATGAAGACCAGTTCATCATCGAACGGTCCGTCTCGCCTTTCACTACGTGGCAGAGCGCCGGGGCAGTCTCCTTCAACGTGACCGTCTTCACCGATCCGGCGGCCGTGCCCAATACCACCTATGGCTACCGGGTGCGCGCCTCCAATACCACGGGGAGCAGCGTATCGAGCTACCTGACGGTGACCACGCCGAAACTCAGCGGTGATTTCCTCAACTTCACGGCACGCACGGGCAACATTAGTTACTTCGCCTTCAATGGGCCGGATCGCATTGAGCGCTACGACCTTGTCGCACGGGCGTGGCTCACGGCCATTCCGCTGCTGGCCACAGCCACGGCCTTGTGGTCGGATGATGCCGGCCTTTACGTCGCCGAAGGCCGGCTGCTGGTGCGCATCAATCCCGCGGACGGGACGCGGACGCCGTTCGTGAGCATGCAAACCAACATCACCGGGCTGGCCACCGTGGGGGACATCCTCCTCGCCGGCAGTGGTGGCAGTTACGCGACCATGACGCGCACCAACGGCCAGCAACTTGCCACTTTCTCCACCTTCTATTCCGCTGCCGGCTTTTCCGCGGCAGGTACCATGCGGCGCATCTTTAACCGCACCACCGGCGTCTCGCCCTCCGACATTCAGTATCTCGAGCTCACGGCGGCAGGAGGCCTGGCCAGCTCTAGCGACAGCCCGTACCATGGCTCCTACCCTGATGCCACGCGCACGTTTGTCTTTCCCAACGAAGCGCGGGTGGCGGACGACGCTGGCATCGTTTATAGCACCGGCAGCCTGACTTACACTAACAGCCTTGGTGGTGCGTTCACCGACCTGGCCTTCTACGGGCAGGACATACCCATCGTGCTGCGCAGCGACAAGCTCTACGCCTATTCTAACACCCTGCAGGAAACCGGTTTCTTCACCATGAGCCGCGCGGGCATCCGTGTGGCGATCAATGGCAGCGATGCTTTGGTTTTCGGCCTCGACGCCGCCTCCACCCGCGGCCTGACTGTCAGCACGGTGCCGCTTGCCTCGATCCAGGCACCGCAACCTGGCCAGCCGGTGAATCCCACGGGCCTGGCCTATACGCCCGACGCGGTCTTCATGGACCGGGATGACAACGTGCTGCTTTTCTCCAAAGCGCAACTTAGTCTGTTCCGGTGGTCCACCTCCCAGCGGCGCTATCTGCCGACGCTGCCGCTGGTGGGTGTGCCGGAATTCGCCGCCTATTCGCGGGAAAACCATACTGCCTACTTTGCTTATGCCGGAGGCTTGATTCGCAAGATGGATCTCTCGGCAGCCAATCCCGTGGAAACGCCTTTTTATTCCCTGCCCAGGACAGCCACTGGCCTGGCGACGGCCGGCTCCATCGTGGCAGCTTCCGATCCCAGCGGTGCCTGGCACACGCACTATTATATTTTGCCAAATGGGACGCTCGGTTCATCGGCAGAATGGAACTATTATTCGCGGGAATGGACTTGGGATCCGGTGATGCGGCGCATGTATTTCTTTCGCGACGATACCAGCCCTAACGACCTCCACTACGAGGTTATCTCGGCCACTGGCCAGATTACCTCAGCAGGCGAGACGCCTTATCACGGAGACTTCTCGGTCGTTCCGCCCATTCGCGTCAGCCCCGATGGACAGCGCGTCCTGTTAGGCAGTGGCGTCACCTTTGTCACAAACACGCTGACGCTGACCGGGACTACGCTCCCAGTGTTGGCGGATGCCGCATGGTCGGGCACCAAGCTTTACACTGCCATCTCCGGCACGAATCAAACGACTCTGCGCACGTTTCACCCCTCCACCTTTGCCACGATCGGCACCTTGCCGGCGCTCACTGGCACGCCCGTGCGCGTTCTGAATCTGCCTGCCAATCAGTTGATGACCGTGACGTTGGATGCCGGCAAGCCGCGCTTTCACATTCTCAATTCCACAGACACGGTCACCTTCGATTCCATCCGCGACAATACTGCTCCAGTACTCACGGGTTTCATTGTTCAAACCAAGATGGGACAGGCCATTGACGTGTCGGCGGCAAAAATTGTCGTGAGGGCGACTGACGCGGAGGGCGATTCGATCGCGCTCACGGCCGTGACCGCCGCCACCTTGCGCGGCGGCGCTGCAACTCTTGTTTCAGGAATGATCCATTACATTCCTCCCGCCGCTTTTTCAGGAACGGATGAAGTAATGCTGACGCTCACAGACAGTCGTGGAAAAAGCGGCCCGAGCACTCTCCAAATTCAGGTGCTGGCTGAGCCAATGCAGACCAACCCGCCTCGGTTGACGTCCATGCCAGACGGTCAAATAAATATCCTTTGGCAAGGCATCCCTGGGCGCACTTACACCCTTCAGCGATCCCCAGACCTATCGTCGTGGACTACGCTCGGCAGCGTTGTTCCCGATGCCCAAGGCACCGTCTCGTTCACCGACAACCCCGGAATCCCCTCCGCCTTTTATCGCATCGTAGCGCCATGAAATACTCTCCTTTCCTCTTCTGCAGCCTGGCGGCAGTCTGCTTCCCAGGCTTTTTTGCCTGCCCAGTTCGCGCGACCACCATCATAGAATCGTGGACAATCAACGCCGCTGTCCCAGATAACAGCAGTGTTGGGATGAGCGATGTCCGACTGTTCAATGCGAACATCCCAGAGATCACGGAAGTCACCGTGACACTGAACGTCACCGGTGGATGGGGCGGGGATTTCTTTGCCTACGTCGTGCATAATTCCGGTTACTCTGTATTGCTGAACCGCATCGGACGGAGCAGCACCGACCTGCTGGGTAATGCCGCGAGCGGACTTCAGCTTACCTTCACTGACACTGCTCTCACGGATGTTCATGTCGCGCCAAACTCGGCCAGTCCTCTCATTGGCAATTTCCAGCCGGATGGTCGCACCGCAGACCCCAGCGTGGTGCTGACCACGAGCCCGCGCACTAAGATGCTCTCTTCATTCAATGGCCTCGCGGCAGACGGCACATGGACGCTCTTTGTCGCGGACGTTTCTCCTGGCGACGGGGGCACCGTGCAAAGCTGGGGATTGAAAGTCACCGGTGTACCGGAGCCTGCGACAGTTGCCCTCTTGGGCTTTACGATCTGTCTGTGGAACTCGCGCCGCCAGCGCCGCAATTGAACTTGCCGCGCGTCGAACCCCGGGCGGCACCCACGCCCATCTTCGTCCGCGATGCTGAGCCGGGCGTAAAACGCGCGGTTGCGCCGTGAGAGATGGCGGATTGGCTGCTTGCGGGCGTCGGGCAGCCTGGTGTAGGTGTGGGGCGACGTGATGTTGAAGTTCGAGTCATCGCAGGACGTTTCAGACGGTCACAGTGTAGCACTGCCCATTCTGCGCGATCCGGGCGATCCCAAGTCCTTCATTATGTTCAAGCCGAGGTGGCGAAATTGGCAGACGCGCCAGACTTAGGATCTGGTTCCGCAAGGAGTAGGGGTTCAAGTCCCCTCCTCGGCATTTCTGCCAATGTAGGCGGATCTTCTCAGAGCCGCATTCCACCCGCCCCGCGGCTCTGGGAAGAGCCGTCTACCTTGGCTCCACCGCGCGCGGCATCTCCGGCCTTTCCGATGGTTTTGGAACGGGCTACCGTCCGCCCATGAACCCGCACGACCTCATCACCGTGAATCCGGAAATCCTCGGCGGCACCCCGGTTTTCAAAGGCACCCGCGTGCCGGTGAAGACGCTGTTTGAATACCTCGCCGACAGCCTCTCGCTCGATTACTTCCTCGAATCCTTCCCCTCCGTCCCGCGGGAACTGGCCGTCGCCGTCCTTCGTTACAGCCAGCAGGACATCGAGCACCAGCTAGCCGCGTGAGGGTGTTGCTCGACGAGTGCGTTCCCGTGCAGGTGCGCCACGTACTGCCCGGTCATGAAGTTGCCACTGCGCAACAAATGGGCTGGAGCGGCCTCGCGAACGGAGACCTGCTGGCCGCCGCCGGCTTGCCGGACTCGATCTCTTCATCTTGGCCGACAAGAACCTCCGCTATCCGCAAAATCTCACGGGTCGCAGAATAGCGATCTTGGAACTTTGGACCAATCATCGCCCGACCTCGGAAAAGCATTTTCCCCACATCAGCGCCGCCGCCGAATCCACCCAGCCCGGCACCTACCGCCAACTCGAAAGCCCGTAGCCTACAGGCTCAGCGTTGCTCATCGGTGCCGCCGGCAAACCTCCCCCTTTACGACGCCTGGGCCGCGCAACAGGTCAGCCTCGAACTCGGCCGGGCCGGCTACCGCCTCGCCGCCATCCTGAAAAAGGTCTGGCCCTAACCGCGGCCTTGCGGGTTCCCTGCGAACCGGTCATCCTCCCGTCCGTGCGTTTCCTCCCCTTGTCCTCCTGCTCGTCCCGCGCCCCGGCCCCCGGCTGGCGGAGGTGTTGAAGAAGATCTGGCCGTGAGCCACCCATCTCGCCAATCTACGATGCCATGCAGTTCAAGGTAAGCTTCGACAATAGAATCCGCGGCGTACGGCTCGATTTCGGCAGCGAGGCCGATCTGGATAGCATCCGAAGCTGGAAGGTTTCGAGAGGGCACGGCTCCAATCCGCATATCCGCGATTCCATCGAATACAGCCGACTCGCATCCAAACGCTGGCGCTACTATCGCCGCGAAAATAGCATTGCGGACAATCTGCCGGCTTTGCGTCGGTCACTGCGGCGCGATGCTGAGGCGGAAACTGCATTTTTCTTGATCGCGCGCGCAGCATGGTTTCCTCCCTCGCCGATCCTCGGTCTCGTTTATTGCCGGCGGACATGGTGCCATCACATCATCGTCGATTTCGCCGCGAGTCATCCGTCTGTGCTCGGGGAGATGCGCCAGCGGTTGCGTGGCGTGGGCACTGGAATGTTTTTCGGGCTGATTCGTTTGGCCGAGATGCTCAAGGTTGGGACGGTTTGGGGGGAGGCGACCAAGAACTCCGCTGGGTTCTACGAGAAGACGCTTGGCCTTTCATCAGTGAAAGACCACTTCTTCATTCGCGGCGAAACCATGGAGTTTTGCCGGCTTCAATATGCCAGTCTGCGCACCGCATCGAAAACCCGGGCGCTTGCATTTCGTCCGATTGTGGACAACAACGAAAAGGTATGAAAAAGAAGCAACCAGTCCGAACCCTGGAGGAATTGTGGGATATGGAAGCGAAGCACCCGTTCTCTGCCGGCAACCCGAAGAGCTTGCTGGCATGGGCTGGGGTGAAGCGCGGGCCGGCCAAAAAAAGGAAGCCGACAGCCGTAAAGTCAAAGATGCCAGCGTAAAATTGCCGGGATAAAAACATCCATGCCTACGCGCCGAGCCAGACCTTCGTCAACCCGGCCTTCACGCCCAGCGCCAAGTCCGATCACGGCGGGAACTACCTCGACTACCGCGGCGGTCTGCATGCGTTCTTCGATACCAAAGCTGGCTACCGTCTGGCAGAAGTCTTGAAAACGATCCTGCCATGACCAACAATAGGCGAAATGATTTCGTCCAATTCAGAGTAGCTAACCCTGCGGCAATCGCATAGCCAAGGAATAGATAGACAATGAAACTCACAAAAGTCCGCGTTCAAAATTATCGGTCCGTAGAGGATAGTGAAGAGTTCGAGATCGGCGACCTTACATGCCTTGTCGGAAAGAATGAGGCTGGAAAGACTGCGCTGCTTAGCGCGATGCGTGGCTTAAAGCCCTCGCAGCCTTTCGAGTTCGACGAAACCATCGACTACCCAAGGCGATTCTCGACCCGGTTTGACGACAGGCATCCAACGGGCAAAGCAGAAGTGATTCGCACATGGTGGCGACTCGACGACGCGGACAAGAAGGCAGTCGAGGAGCGCTTCGGGGCTGGCGTGTTGAAGGCTTCTTCCGGTTTTGGAGTGGGTAGAGATTGAGCTTTCCACAGAAGAAGAGGATGCGGGTCCGGTAGTTGAGGAAGGAGCGGAAGCCGCGCGCGTTCGACTTGATCGCCTGGAT
>JAYVNN010000520.1:0-2857 GCA_043758435.1 Chthoniobacter sp. | reverse complement strand
AGCGCGTCATGTCATCGCTCACGAGGCTGTGCCCGCGCTCGATGAGGCCGAGCACGCATTCGCTTTTGCCGATGCCGCTGGAGCCGCGGATGAGCGTGCCCACGCCCATCACGTCCATCATGCTGCCGTACTCGCTTTTCGTCGGCGCAAAATCGAACTCCAGCGCGAGCGTGGCCGCGTTCGTGTAGCGCATCGTGATCATCGGCGTGCGAAAAACGGCGACGCCCGCGGCCTCCGCTTCCTCGAGCAGCGCGGGCGGCGGTTTCGCCGAGCGCGAGATGACGATGCACGGGATCGGCTCCGCGCACACGGCGCGCAAACGGGCGCGCACCTCGGTGTCCGTGAGGCTCTTGAGATAAGCCAGCTCCGCGCTGCCGAGCACCTGGATGCGCTTCGCCGCGAAGTAGCTGAAAAAACCCGCGAGCGCGAGGCCGGGGCGGTTGATGGTGGGCTCGCGGATGCGCCGGTCGAAGCCCGCATCCGAGCCGAGCAGTTTCATCTGCAACGACTCGGAGTGGCGGGTGTAAAACTCGCCCACCGTGACGGATGGGCTTTTGGTTTCGGGCGCACTCATGGGTTTCAGGCGGACATTAGCCCCCGGCCAAAACCGGCAAGAAGCCGAAAATCAAGTTTTTGCGAAATTTGGGCGCGGCCCCAGCAGCGCGTCTGTAGGGGAAGCTGCCAGCTTCCCCTACAGACGCGGCTGCGGCGCTCGCTCCGGTGAGGGTATCGCGTAGCGGATGCGCAGGAGCTGGCCGGACTTTGGCGTGAAATGCTCGTCATGCACATTCGTCCGGCGGACGAGCACGAGCAGGCTGCCATCGGCCTCCACGGCGAGATCGACTGGCCCCGGCAGACGCGCGGCAAAGGGCGCGCTCTCCGCCGGCTGCGCGGGATCGAGCAGGCGCAGCCAGCCCGCCGAGAAATCCGCGAAGATCAGCCTGCCGACATACTCCGCCGGGAATTGCGCTTTTGCAGGATTGTAGAAAACCACGCCCGAAATACAGGTGCCGAGCGCGCGGTTGTATGCGAACAGGGGCTTCGTGAATTCCGGTTTGTTGCCCGCCATGCCCTCCGCCACCGGCCAGCCGTAGTTCGCGCCAGATTTCGCCTCGTCGATTTCCTCAAACAGCTCCTGCCCCACATCCGCAATCATCATCCGCCCCGTGCCCGGCTGCACCGCGAGGCCAAAGGGATTGCGCAAACCGAGCGCGTAGATCGCCCGGTATTTGTCCGTCGCGGTTTTGAAAAACGGATTGTCCTCCGGGATCGCCCCGTCGGGATTCAGCCGCAGCAGCTTGCCGTGCAACGACTCCATATTCTGCGCGGGATCGCGCACGTTGTGCTCGCCGAGCGGCACGTAAAGTTTTCCATCCGCGCCAAACCGCATCGCCCCGCCCTGATGCGCACCCGGATATTTCCCCACGCGCAGATTTTGATCCTCGGCCTCGATCATCACCAACTCGCTCCCCGCCACCGCGCGGTCGCCATCCGCCGTGAACCGGCTCACCACATGATGCGGGAACGGCTCCTTCCGCACGTAATGGACATACACAAACGGCTCCGCCGGAAAGCGCGGATGCAGCGCCACCCCGATCACCCCACGCTCCCAAAAATCGTCCACCGCGATCCGCAAAAACGGCTCGTCGAGCAAGCGCCCGTCGCGCACCACCCGGACCGCTCCGGTCTGCTCGCAGATGAAAACGCGCCCGTCGCGCGCCACATCCATCGTCACCGCGGCATCCAATTCGTCGCACACCGTCTCGACGGTAAAGCCCTCCGGCACATTCACGGCCGCGCGCGCGGTTTCGCCAAAAAACGCGAGCGCGACCGCGAAAGGCAGAACGAGGCGCATGACCGTTACGCGCGCAGTTTCACCAGCAGGTCGCCCGCTTCCGCGGAATCGCCGGTGGAGATGAGCAGTTCGGCGACGACGCCGTCCTGCTGCGCGTAAATTGTCGTCTGCATCTTCATCGCTTCGAGGGTCACGAGCTTGTCGCCCTTCGCGACTTTGCTGCCGACGCTGACGGAGAGCGCGGTAATCATGCCGGGAATCGGTGCGCCGAGCTGGAGCGGGTCGGCGGTGTCGGCTTTGACGCGCGACTTGGTTTTTGCGGCGACGGATTTGTCCTGCACCACGGCCTCGCGCGGCATGCCGTTGAGTTCGTAGCTGATGACGCGGCGACCTTCGCTGTCGGGCGTGCCGACGTTGATAAGCTTGATGAAAAGCACCTTGCCCTCCTCGATCGAGACGCTGATTTCCTCGCCGGGTTTCAGCCCGTAGAAAAACGCGGGCGTGGGCATGGCGCTGACGTCGCTGAACTCGCGCTGGAATTTCGCGAAGTCCGCGAAGACGCCCGGATACATGAGATGCGAGTAAAGGTCGTCGTCGCTCGGCTCGCGCTTCGTCTTCGCGGCGACCTCGGCTTTCGTGTCCTTGAGCTTCACCGGCGCGGGCTTCACGCGCTTCGGTTTCGCGGTGCCGAGGATCGCTTTCACGACGGCGGGCGGCCAGCCGCCCATGGGCTCGCCGAGGCCGCCGCTGAGCATGTCGAGCACGCTCTCGGGCCAGCTCGTGCCGGGCGGGAGATTGACGACGTCGGCGGGCTTGATCCCCTTGGTGAAAAGGAAGAGCGCCATGTCGCCGACGACCTTGCTCGACGGCGTGACTTTCACGATGTCGCCAAAAAGATCGTTCACCTCGCGATACGTCCGCGCGATTTCCGGCCAGCGAGCGCCGAGGCCCATCGCGGCGGCTTGCTCCTTGAGGTTGGTGTACTGCCCGCCGGGCATTTCGTGGAGATAGACTTCGGCGCTGCCAGCTTTCGGCGCGGTGTCGAAGGGCGCGTAGAAGGCG
>JAYVNN010000519.1:0-8932 GCA_043758435.1 Chthoniobacter sp. | reverse complement strand
CGCTTCCAGCCGCCGAAAATGCTCCCGCGCGCAGCGCCAAACTCCGCACGCTGCGCCAGGAAAAAAATTTGGCGCTTCGCGGATGCTAACGACGGCGGCTGGAAGCGCGCCGCTCCTTGACCCTTTCGAGCGCAGTGCCGACGCCGCATTTCCCCCCTTTTCACCCCGCGCGATTTCCTTTCTACTCCTCGCCCCTATGAGTGCCCAATTCGACGTCCGCTACACCGCGCAGCTCGCGCGCCTGCACCTCAGCGAGGAGGAGATCGCGAAGTTTCAGGCACAGATTTCGCAGATCCTCGCCTACGTGGAAAAGCTCGGACAGGTGGATGTCAGCGGCGTCGAGCCGACGGCGCACGCCAACGCCATTTTCAACGTCTTCCGCGAGGACGCGCCGCGCGACTGGTTCACCGCCGAGGACGCGCTCGCCAATGCCCCGCGCGCCGCGAACCAGCTCTTCATCGTGCCGAAAGTCATCGAATAGCGCATGGAACTTCCCGCCCTTTCCATCGCCGACGTGCAGGCAAAGCTGCGCGTGAAAGAAGTCTCGCCAGCCGAAGTCCTGCGCGCCCTCGACGCGCGCATCGCGCAGGTCGATCCGCAGATTCACGGCTACCTCTCGCGCGACTTTGACGCGGCGCTGCACTGCGCGCAAAACGCGGATGTTTCCCTCCCGCTCGGCGGTGTGCCGATCGCGATCAAGGATGTCATTAACGTCACCGGTGAGCCCTGCACCGCGGCGTCGAAAATCCTGCAAGGCTACCGCGCGAACTATGATGCCACCGTCATCCGCAAGCTGCGCGCGGCGGGCGCGATTCCGTTCGGGCGCTGCAATCTCGATGAGTTCGCGATGGGCAGTTCGACGGAAAACTCCGCCTTCGGCCACACGCGCAATCCGTGGGACACGTCGCGCATTCCCGGCGGTTCCAGCGGCGGCTCGGCGGCAGTCGTGGCGGCGGACGAAGCCTTCGCCGCGCTCGGCTCCGACACCGGCGGTTCGATCCGCCAGCCTGCGGCGCTGTGCGGCATCGTCGGGCTGAAGCCGACCTATGGCCGCGTGTCTCGCTTCGGCCTCATCGCGTTCGCGTCATCGCTCGATCAGATCGGCCCTTTCACCAAAACCGTGCGCGACTCCGCACTCATGCTCAACGCCATCGCCGGCCGCGACCCGCAGGATTCCACCAGCCTCGACGAACCGGTGCCCGACCACACTGCGCTGCTCGGCCGCGATTTGAAAGGCGTGCGCCTCGGCATGCCGCGCGAGTATTTCATCGACGGCATCGATCCGCAGGTGGATGCCGCGGTGCGCGCGGCGGTGCGTCATTACGAATCGCTCGGCGCGGAAATCGTGGAGGTCTCGCTGCCCAACACGGAGCACGCCGTTGGCGTCTATTACATCATCGCCACGGCGGAGGCGTCGGCGAATCTGGCGCGCTTCGACGGCGTGCGCTACGGCCACCGCGCCGCCGACGCCACCGGCTTGCTCGACCACTACGGACGCACGCGTGCCGAGGGCTTCGGCCCCGAGGTGAAGCGCCGCATCATCCTCGGCACCTACGTCCTCAGCAGCGGCTACTACGACGCCTTTTATCTCCGCGCGCAGAAAGTTCGCACGCTCATCCGCCGCGATTTTTCCGCCGCGTTTGAAAAGGTGGACGCCCTCATCTGCCCCACCTCGCCCGAGGTCGCGTTCAAAGCCGGCGACCGCAGCGACGACCCGCTGAAAATGTATCTCGCCGACATTTTCACCATTGCCACGAATCTCGCCGGCATCCCCGGAATCTCCATTCCATGCGGCTTCGCGGACACCGAGGGGAAAAAACTCCCCATCGGTTTACAACTCCTCGGCAAGCCTTTCCAGGAATCGCAGCTCCTGCAAATCGCCCATGCCTACGAGCAATCCACCGACTGGCACAAGGCGCGTCCGGCCCTGGCTTAGCTACGCCGCCTTCGTCTCCTTCGCCGCCTTGTGGCCGAGGATGCGGAGCGTCTGGTTGAGTTGCGCGACCTGCAGCGGCTTTTTCAAAACGGTCACGGGCCCGTGCTTGAGGATGTTGTCGAGCATCTGGCTGTCGGGGTAGCCGGTGATGATGACGATGGGCAGCTCGGGATCGATCTTCTTGGCGTGCTTGTAGATTTCGTCGCCGGTGATGTCGGGGAGCTGGAGGTCGAGAAAGCAGAAGTCGAATTTCTGTTTGTGCAGAGCCGCGAGCGCGTCCTTGCCGGTGCCGACCACGAGCCGGCTGAAGCCCGCCTTTTTTAGGAACAGCTTGAACATGGTCTGGAGCGCCTCGTCGTCATCCACCACCAGCACGGTCGGCTGGCCCTGCTCCTCGGTGCGGAGCACGTCGCGGTCGAGCATGTCGCGCTTCACCCGCCAGCGCCCGCCGATCTGGATCGCCGGAAGCTGCCCGCGCTGGACGAGGTAATAGACCGTGGGCAGAGGGATGCGCAGGTACTCTGCGGTCTCTTTCACGGTCATCAGGTTATGTGTCGATGGCTCCATGGGGTTTGGGAATTTTCGTAATTACCACGTTTTTCGCGGCTTCCGCGGGAAACTGTCGGTTCGGGGAAAAAGTGTCAACGCCAGAGCGCGGAAAACTTGCCCCTGTCCGCCGCACTGGACAATCCCCGCCCCGCCGCTAATAGTGCCGCCGAATTTTTCCCTGCGGCACCCTTTTTCATGAGCGCAATCTTTCTCAAGCGATTCCTGCAACGGCCCTTTCAGGTCGCCTCCATCATCCCCAGTTCCCGCACCCTCATCCGCCGGGTCGCGGACAAAATGGATTTCAGCCAGCCGCGCGTCATCGTGGAATACGGCCCCGGCGAAGGCTGCCACACCCGCGAAATCGTCCGCCGCATGCACCCGGATTCGCACCTCATCCTTTTCGAGCTCGACCCCGAACTCGCGCTCCATCTGGTCGAGCAATTCCGCGACGACCGCCGCGTGACCGTCCTCAACGCCGACTGCGCCACCCTCGCCGATGAACTCGCCCGCCGCGGCCACGCGCACTGCGATTACATCGTCTCCGGCATCCCCTTCAGCATCCTGGAGCCGGCGAAAAAGCGCGAACTCCTCCGCAGCACCTTCGACTCCCTCGCCCCGCACGCCGGCTCGGCCTTCATCATCTACCAGGTCACCAATGAACTCGTCGGCCACTGCCGCCATTTTTCCCGCGTCGAGAGCCAGTACTGCCTGCAAAACCTCCCGCCCATGTTTGTCACCAAATTTTACAAGACCGCCAACGGCCACAGCCAGCGGCTCGTCAACGGCACGAACGGCCACCACCTCAACGGCAACGGGCGGCACTGAGCGCCGGATTTTTTTGCCGATGAAAATCTGGCACGTCATACTGCTCGGCCTCGTTCTTTCCGCCGCGCCGTGCTTCGCCAAAAAGGCGGCGAAAAAGCGCAGCGCGCCGCGTCCGCCGAGCAGGGAGTTTCGCTCCGTCGAGAAAGGCGGCGTCTTTCCCGAAATCTACCGCGACGACTTCGCCAACACGCTCAAGGAATATCCCCGCGGACGCTTCGCCCGCGCCTACCACGGCGAACGCGCGTCCCTGCACCGCTACTTCACCCGCGCGCAAAATGTTTTTGAGGACGACGCCGACAACGACGCCATGGGCTACGTCATCCTGAAGATTCTTTTCGGCTGCGGCGACTTCCGCTTTTCCCGCGCCCTCGAGACTGAGGACTTCGCCACCCGCCAGGCCATCGGCCGTCTGCTCGATCCCCTCCTCACGGAAAACCACCTCTCCTTTCCCCTGACCCGCAGCAACTACCACTACCGCATCCGCCGCCAGCCCCAGCGCGACTGACTCCGCGCCACATCGCGCTTCCCATCGCGCGCACCGTTTGTGCAAAGTGCGGGCATGTCCTCCACCCGCACCGAAAACGACTCCATGGGCGCCATGGAAGTCCCCGCCGACGCCCTCTACGGCGCCTCCACCCAGCGCGCCGTCCTGAACTTCCCCGTCTCCGGCCAGACCTTCGGACGCGAATTCATCCGCGCCCTCGGCCTCATCAAATGGGCCTGCGCCGAAGCCAACTTCGAACTGGGCCGCCTCGACGAAAAGCGCACGACGCTCATCGCCCGCGCCGCCCGCGAGGTCATCGACGGCAAACTCGACGCGCACTTCCCGCTCGACATTTACCAGACCGGCTCCGGCACCTCCACGAACATGAACATCAACGAGGTCATCGCCAACCGCTGCTCGCAGCTCGCCGGCAAAGACATCGGCTCACGCGACCCCGTGCATCCGAATGACCACGTCAACATGGGCCAGTCGAGCAACGACGTCATCCCCACCGCCATCCACATCGCCGTCGGCGAACGCATCCGCAAATACCTCATGCCCGCGCTCGAAGGTCTGCACGGCGCGCTGGAAAAAAAGGCGCTCGAATTTTGGAACGTCATCAAAATCGGCCGCACCCACCTCATGGATGCCACGCCCGTGCGCCTCGGCCAGGAATTCGGCGGCTACGCCAAACAAATCGAATACGCCCGCCTGCGCGCTGGCAACGCCATCGCTGCCATCGAGGAGCTGCCCCTCGGCGGCACCGCCGTCGGCACCGGGCTGAACTGCCACCCCGACTTCGCCGGCATCGTCATGCGGCACCTGTGGAATCAAACCAGCATCGCCTTTCGCGAAGCCAAAAATCACTTCGAGGCCCAGGCCGCCAAAGACGGCCTCGTCCAAGCCAGCGGCCAGCTCAAAACCATCGCCGTCTCCCTTTTCAAAATCGCCAACGACATCCGCTGGCTGAGCAGCGGCCCCCGCTGCGGCATCGGCGAAATCTTACTCCCCGAAACCCAGCCCGGCAGCTCCATCATGCCCGGCAAAGTGAACCCCGTGATTTGCGAAAGCGTGATGCAAGTTTGCGCCCGCGTCATCGGCAACGACACGACGATCACTTGGGCCGCGGCCAATGGAAACTTCGAGCTGAACGTGATGATGCCCGTCCTTTCGCACTCTCTCCTCGAGTCGCTGCGCCTGCTCGCGAACGTCACCAATGTCTTCCGCGAAAAGTGCATCGTCGGCATCAAAGCGAACAAGGAGCGCTGCGCCGAACTCGTCGAGCAAAGCATGGCCATGGTCACCTCCCTCGCCCCTATCATCGGCTACGACAAAGCCGCCGAGATCGCCAAAGAAAGCGCCAAGACCGGCAAAACCGTCCGCGAAATCTGCCGCGACTGGAAAATCCTCCCCGACGCCGAACTCATCGCCGCCCTCGACCCCATCGCCATGACCCGCCCCGGCGGCGAAGGCGCAGCGGGCGGGTAGAAAAAATCGCGAGGCACCGCGCGTGGGTCGCGGACGCGCGGCGGCAAAGTCGCACCGCACAAGCGCCAACGGGCTGAAGCTGAGGGCGATCTGCGGCCCCGCCGCGAAGATTTAATTCGATTTGTCTTGGCTGGCCCGGACGGGCGGCTATTGCTCGGCCCGAGGCGGTTCCCTATTATTGCATGGCTCCCAATGTGGCATTTTTGAGCAGTTATTCCCGGCTGGTTGCGCGGTACCGCAACGCCGGCATTTCCATGAATTGCTCATGGGGCAGTGATGCCGGCCGGCCTGCGCAGCACCTTCGTTTCCAGCAGCCGTGCGGACGAATGAACCCAGGGACAAGAGTTCATGTTTCGCCCGCCCCTACACTTTCCGCCAAGACCGCCGACGACGCATTCCGCGCCTTGAGGCGTTAGCAACGGGAACGAGAGCCACTGCGCTCTCGAAACCACCAAAGAAAAGTAACCAATGAAACCAATGATCCAATCGTTCATCCGCCTGCTCGGCAGCGCGTCGCTGGCTCGCCAGCCCGCTGCCGCCCAGCGCGTCACCACTGCCGAGCCAGGGGCATCACTGCACGCGCCCCGGCGCTTGCCGCGCACGCTGAAAACCATCGCCATGCTCGTCGTCGGCCTCGCGCTCAGCGCGGCCAGCGCGCAGGCCAGCCACTTCCGCGGCGCGTCGCTCACTTGGAAGCGCCTCGCTTCGCCGGCGAACACCATCGAACTCACCGTCACGGAGTCGTGGCGTGTCAGCCCAGGCAACACCTACAATTGGGGCGACGGCACGAGCTTCAGCACCTCGTCTGGTTTTACCACCATCGCGAGCGGCTCGGATTCCACGGGCACCTTTCAGATCATCCGGAAGGTCATCGCCCACACCTACACGACCGAGGGGCCGTGGACCATCTTATCCACCGGCGGCGCCCGCATCGGGCCGCCGCTCGTCAATTCCAACCAGACTAACTGGCGCTTGAACGCCGTGGTGGATTTGCGCAGCGGCAACCAGGGCTCGCCGGTCATCAGCTGCCCGATCATCCTTCAGATGGTCAAGGGCGGGGTGAACACCGTGCCGCTCAGTTCCGGGGATGTGGACGGCGATCCCATCTCGTTCCGCATGGCGACGAGTGCGGAGTCTTCCATCACCACCGTGGCTTCCGCCGGCGGCAAGACCCTCACGGTCTCCCCCAGCGGCGTGCTCTCGTGGGACACCAGTTCCACCACTGTGGGCCAGCTTTACGCGGTGCAGGTGTACGCCTATGACAACCACCCGCTCTCTCCCAGCGGCACAGGCGGCACCGAAGTGTTTTTCGATTTCATGATCCAGATCGTGGACGGCACATTGAACCGGCCTCCCGTCGCCTCCGGCAACGCGGGACCGTTTGTGGCCGCCATCGGCGTGCCGTTCTCAAACGTCATCACCGGCACGGATCCGGATGGTGGCAACCTCACGGTTACAAATCTGGGACTCCCCGTTGGCGGGACGATGACACCGGCCTCCGGAACAACCGGAGCCCAGCCTTTGGCAGCCACTTTCAATTGGACCCCGACGCTAGCCGCTGCCGGTTCATCCGTCGGTGTGACGATTGTGTTCACCGATCCGGGTGGCCTCCAGGCCAGCAAGTCTTTCTCGATCAGCGTGCCGGCCAATCAGCCGCCGGTCGCTGCCGCCGGGCCGGACCAGACGATTTTCGACATCGACGGCAACGACACGCCGATCACCGTCGCGCTCAACGGCTCCGCGAGTTACGACCCGGAAAGCGCTCCGCTGACCTACGCGTGGACGCAGACCTCTGGCACTCCGACCGTCGCGCTCACAGGTGCGAACACGGCGACGCCGAGCTTCACCGCACCGAGCTTGAAGATTCATCCGAATAGCGACCCGATTCCGCTCGAACTGATCTTCCGCCTCGATGTGAGCGACGGGAAAACGACGCGTTCCGACGACGTGCTGATCATCGTGAAGCACAACAACCTCGCGCCCGTGGCGGCGGCGACCGGTCCGGCGATGGCGCTGGAGGGGAGCCTCGTGACCTTGGACGCTTCGGCGAGCAGCGATCCCGATCAGGATCCGCTCAGCTTCACCTGGACGCAGACCTCGGGCACAGCCGTGGCCCTCGGGACCAATGGCACGAACAACCCGCTCATCGGCTTCGCGCACATGGTGCCCGGGCCGCACTCGAATCTTGGCGAGTTGCTGGAGTTCACCGTCACGGTGAGCGACGGCATCGCGACGAACACGAGCGCGGTGGTGCCCGTCTTCATCAAGAACGTGAACCAGGCGCCGACGGCAAACGCCGGTGACAATGATTCCGTTTATGACAACGTCGGCCAGGTCGTGCTCGCCGGCGCCGGACAGGACATCGATGGCGACGGCGTCACGCTGCTCTGGACGCAGATCGCGGGTCCGCACGTCGCGCTGCAAGGCGCCACGTCGAACAATCCGACGTTCATCGCCCCGGCAGTCTCGCCGGCCCAAGGCAGCGTCACGCTCACCTTCCAGCTCGTCGCGAACGATGCCTTTGCCCCCGGTGACACCGAGGCGCTGAACAGCGCGCCGTCCACCGTGGACGTCCTCGTCAAGCACGCCAACCGCGCGCCCATCGCTGCGGCTGGTCCGAACAAGGACATCCCCGAGCAGACGACCGCGACGCTCGACGGCTCCGGCAGCTACGACCCCGACAACGATGCCATCTCGTATGCCTGGACGCAGACCGGCGGAACACCGGTCGTCCTTGACACGACCGATCCCGTCCATCCGACGTTCACCACGCCCGATGTCGGCCCCGCCGGCACCACGCTGACGTTTTCGCTCGTCGTGACCGACACGCCCAGCGTCGGCTCCGGCGCGAGCCTCAGCTCGGCTCCGAGCGCCGTCGTCATCTCGGTGAAATATGTGAATCGCCCGCCCGTCGCCGTGACCGGCCCCGGCCAGATCACCGATGAAGGCGGCAGCGTCATCCTCAATGGCTCGAATAGTTCCGATCCAGACGGCAACGCCTTCACCTATGCGTGGACGCAGGTCAGCGGCCCAGCCGCCGGCCTCTCCGACGCGGCTGCGGCCAAGCCGGCCGTCACCGCCCCCATGGTGGATCGTTTCGGCGCGACGCTCGTCTTTGCCTTGCAGGTCACCGATGAATTCGGTGCGGCCAGCAATGTCGCGCAGACCGCAATCGCCGTCCGCAATGTGAACCACGCGCCGGTCGCCGACGCGGGTGAAACGCAGAGCGTGCCGGAAGACACCGACGTGGCCCTCGCCGGCCTCGCGGTCGATGCGGACACCGAAGAGCAGGCGCTCCTCACGTATGCCTGGCAGCAGACCGCCGGCCCGAGCGTCACGCTCACGGGTGGCACCACGCTGAGCCCGAGCTTCCGCGCACCGCTCGTCACCGCCGGCGGCAATCCGCTGGCGAAAGTCACGCTCAAGTTCAAGCTCACCGCCACCGACCCGAATGGCGCCGCCGCCAGCGACGAGATGGAAGTCATCGTCGCCAACGTGGACCATGCGCCGATCGCGAACGCGGGCGGAATCATCATCGCCAACGAAGCGCAGCTCGTGACCCTCAACGGCGCGTTCAGCAGCGATCCCGACGGCGACGCACTCACCTACGCGTGGGTGCAGACCAGCGGCCCCGCGGTCACCTTGGCCAA
>JAYVNN010000518.1:0-2865 GCA_043758435.1 Chthoniobacter sp. | reverse complement strand
CACGAGCCGTTGCCATTCTGCTGCTCCGCGAGATAGCGCAGCGCGCCGTTGAGCACGGCTTCCGTCGGCGCGTCCACGATCACCGAGTCGGCGGCGGGCGGCGCGGCGGGCTCCTCCGCGTGCGCGGGAAAAACGGCGAGCGCGAGCGCGGCGAGGGCGGTCAGGCAAAGGGGAGGACGCATGAAGGGGCGGGAGCGTAGCGATTCGCTGAACATGATGATTGAGTCTCGCGAAAGTAGATACGGTGTTCTTGTCACCCAGAGGGTGAATGGAAATTAGCCGGTGGTGTCAACCACCGGAACTGACGTAGAAGACGCGCGTGCCCCGGTGGGGCACTGGAAATCGCGACCTTCCACCGCCCCATCCGGGGCGGAATCCCGGCGGAACCTATCCGGTGGTTGACACCACCGGCTAATTTCCGCTGGCCCTCCGGGCCATGAACGGCTTTCGCGAGATCCTGATGGGAACAAGCGCACGTCAGGCGATTCCGACCCACCAAATGAAGATGATATAAAGTAACGGAATGAGGGAGAGCGTGGTCGTAGTTCTGCCGTATCGACGCTCATCCAACGCGGCAACCGTACCGATAGGGAGACAAATCAGGTTCACCAGAACGATCAAACCGAGTAACACCTTCCCCCAGGTTGGAACCGGGTTTGGGAATGTTCTCCACCCATCGGTCACAAGAAAGCTCACGAATATGAGGAAGACGACGACCGAAGTGTGATGGGCAAGTCGTAATCTATTCATCACGAATCACAGTCGCCTGACTTGTTATCCAGCCACCGCCCGCGCTGGGACGGAGGCGATGAAATTGCGCAGGATGGCGAGGCCGACGTCCTGGCTTTTCTCCGGGTGAAACTGCATGCCCGCGGCGCGACCGCGCGCGGCGCTGGCGGCGAAGGTTTCGCCGTAGGTCGAGCGCGAGGTGATGATCGTGGCGTCGGTGGGCGCGGGGAAATACGAGTGGACGAAATAGACGTGCGGCTGCTCGGGCAGGCCGCGCCAGAGCGGGTGCGCGCAGTCGGTGAGGTCGAGCTGGTTCCAGCCGATCTGCGGCACTTTGAGGCCGGGCGTGGTGAAGCGTTTCACCTTGCCCGTAAAGAAGCCGAAGCCGCGCACGCCGGGCGATTCCTCGCTTTCGTCGAAGAGCATCTGGTAGCCGACGCAGATGCCGAGAAACGGTTTGTCCGCAGCGAGCCACGCGGCGAGCGGCACCCACAGGCCGCGCGATTGCAGCCCGCGCACGCAGTCGCCAAACGCGCCGACGCCCGGCAGCACGAGGCCCTCCGCCTCCGCGAGCCGCGCGGGATCGCTGACGAGTTCCACGTCCGCGCCTTCGCGTTTCAGCGCGTTGGTGACGCTGCGGATGTTGCCGCTGCCGTAGTCGATGAGGGCGAGCATGGGGAAAGTAAGAAGTAAGATTTAGGATTTAGGAAGTGGAAGCAGCGCGCGGCAGGGATGCACTTCTTACTTCCTAAATCCCACTTCCTAAATTCAAAGACTGCCCTTCGTACTCGGCACGCCTTCCACCCGCGGATCAAGCTGGCAGGCGGCATCGACGGCTTTGGCGAGCCCTTTGAACACCGCCTCGGCCATGTGGTGGGCGTCGCGACCGTAGAGGATTTCGACGTGTAGATTGATGCCGGCGTGGACGGAAAAGGCGCGCAGAAATTCCTCGATGAGCGTGAAGGAAAACGCGGTGCCGATGGTCGCGACGCCAGCGGGCGCGCGGTATTCGAGGAAGGGCCGTCCGCTGAAATCGACGACGACGCGGGCGAGCGTTTCGTCCATCGGCAGATAGGCGTGGCCGTAGCGGCGCAGGCCGCGCTTGTCGCCGAGCGCCTTGGTAAAAGCCTGGCCGAGCGCGATGCCGGTGTCCTCGACGGTGTGGTGCAGATCGACCTCGATGTCGCCGTCCGCCTGCACCGTGAGGTCGCACAGGCTGTGGCGGGCGAAGAGTGTGAGCATGTGGTCGAAGAACGGAATCTTCGTTTCGATAGTGCTCACGCCGCGCCCGTCGATGGTGAGTTCGAGGGCGATCTTGGTCTCGCTGGTGCGGCGGTCGATTTTCGCAGTGCGGCTCATTGCTCCTCCTCGGTGCTGCGGCGCTGGCGCATTTTGCTGAAAATATTCGCGACCGCGAGGAGCAAGGCCAATCCCACGACGATGGACACAGCGCCGGGGACAGTCATGAAAAAGGGCTTGGGCGGTTCCGCTGGTTCGGTGCTCGCGGGCTCGGCGGTGTCCGAGTCGGAGGAGGGGTGTGCGGGCGGGGCCGTCGTCGTGGCAGCGGCGGTCGCAGGCTTGCCGGGCGCGGGTGTGGCGCCGGTGGTCTTCGGTGCGGGCGTGGCGGTTCCCGGTTTTGGAGTCGGGTCGGTGCTCGCGGTTGCGGGCTCCGCCTTCGGCGGATTTTTCGCGGCGGTGATTTGCGCAGTCAGGCGGGTGCCGAGTTCATTCTGCGGCCAGAGTTTGCTCACTTCCTTGAGCGTTTCCGTGGCGCCGGCGAGATCCTTGCCGGTGAATTCCGTCTGCGCTTTTTCCGCGAGTTTGATGGATTCGCGCATCGGCCCGGTCGGGATTTTTTCCAGCCGCGCGATTTCCACGGGGATTTTCGCCTGGATGGCCTTGAGGCATTTCTCGCTGCTCGGGGCAAAGGGTGGCCACAGTCCCGCAGCGGTCGCCGCGGCCATGGCGGCGTCTATCTTGGCCTGCTCGCGCTGGTTGGCGGCGATGAGTTCATCCTGTTTGGCTTTCGCCAGCGCGGCGTTGACCTTGGCTTGATCGAGCTGGACGGCGGTGGGTTTGCTGCGGTTTCCGCCGCCGGTTTCGGGACTCACCCCGGCATTTTTTATCCCCAGCAGA
>JAYVNN010000517.1:0-2865 GCA_043758435.1 Chthoniobacter sp. | reverse complement strand
TCGGGATCGTGCCGCAAAATGGCGCGCAGCCCGCGCGAGAAAGTCAGCCCGGCCTTTTCGTTGACCTGGATTTGGTTGATCCCCTTGAGCTGATATTCCACCGGGTCTTCGATGGTGATGATCTTCCGCACCTCGTCATTGATCTGGTGCAGCGCGCTGTAGAGCGTCGTGGTTTTTCCACTGCCCGTCGGACCCGTGACGAGCGCGATGCCGTGCGGCATTTCGAGCACGCGGTCGAAAAGCTCGCGCTCCCGCTGTGCCATGCCGATGCCGCTCAGACCGATCATGCTCGAATCCTGCCGCAGCAGACGCAGCACGACGGCCTCGCCGTGCAGCATCGGGATGACGGAAACGCGGATGTCCACCTCGCTCGCCTTCACGCGAATCTTGATGCGCCCGTCCTGCGGCACGCGCTTTTCGGCGATGTTCAGGTTGCTCAGGATTTTGATGCGCGAGACGATGGCCGGCTGGAAACGCTTGATCTGCGCGGGCACGGGCACCTCCTGCAAAAGCCCGTCGATACGATAGCGGATGCGCAGCTCGTGCTCGAAGGGCTCGACGTGAATGTCCGAGGCGCGCTGCGAGATGGCGTCGCCGAGGATCTGGTTGACGAAGCGGATGATCGACGCGTCTTCGGCGGCTTTGTCGAGGTCGCCGTCGTCCTGATGATCGTCGGCGACGACTTGGAAAAAATCCTCCTGCTCGAGAAGGTTCAGCGTGTCCGCGCCGACGCCGAGATGCTTCTTGATCTCGCGCTGGAGCGCTTCGCTCGGCGCGAGGATCGGCGAGAGTTTGAGGTTCGTGATTGCGCGCAGGCTGTCGAGGCCCGGTGTCGCGAAAAGCCGGCTGACCGCGACCTCGATGACGCCGTCTTTTTCGCTGAGCGGCAGCAGCTCCTCTTTCAGCAAAATGCGCGCGGGAAAGCGCGCGAGCAGTCCGCGGTCGGGCTCGATTTTTTCGAGAGGCGTGTAGCCGAGGCCATACTCACCGGCGAGCCACTGGAGCACCGCCTCCTCCGAGTCCGTGGGCACGGCGCTGCCGGCCAGCACCTCGGCATCCATGGCGGAGAGCTGTTGGCGCTCCACCATGGACGCGAGAAGGTCCTGGCGTGGTTCGGAAGTTGAGGTGAGGAGGCTCTTGGTCACGCGCGGGCGGGATTATTCGAGGAGGCCCATCGAGACGAGCACGGCTTCCTGCCGCACGGTCACGACCTTTTTCAGCTCTTCACGCGCGACGGCGAGATTCGCGGCACCTTTTTTCCGCACTTCGCGGACGGCGGCGAGTTTCGCTTTGAGGTCGTCGGCGGAAGTGCTGTCGCTCTCGACGGCCGTGCGCAGGGCGGCGCTTTCCGCGGCACCGGGACGGGTGTCGGCGGGTGCGTTGGGGTCGGTACCACCGCCGCCGGGACCGCGACCGCCGCCGCCGAAGCCACGACCGGCTCCCGAGTCACGCTGCGCGGTCTGCACTTTTTCGACGAGCGGCTTGAGGACGTTCCATTCTTCGTCCGTGACTTTGAGCGAGGTCTTCAGCCGGTCATTCATGCGCGCTTGGAAGTCCGCGAAGTTGCCGCCCTGGCCGCGCTGGCGGCCGCCGTTGTTGTTGCCGTCGGCAGGTGCGGCAGGTGCCTGCGCGCTGGCGAGGATGGTGGATGCTGCCAGCGCGAGGGCTGTCAGCAGGATGGTCGGTTTCGATTTCATGTTGGTTTGGTTCACTGCGTTGTTGTTGGTTGTTGCTGGTGGCCACGCGGGCCGTTCGGAAAAAGGTTTGCCGACGATTCGAGTGGCGGATTTCGGGGCAATGAACACGGTCATTGTTAAGCGCCCGTTGGATGCGGCGCGGAAAATTGTTAAGAGTCCGTTAAGTTTGCCGCGCTTCGTTTCCCGATGGGGTTACGATGCGCCGCTGCCAGCCTCCTCACCGTGACTCCACCTTCGCCTCCCCCCAGCCAGCGTGCGCAGGCCGCCACGCGTGTGCTCGTGATTGATGATGACCGCGAACTCTGCGCGCTCATCAAGGCCTACCTCGATCCGCTCGGCTACGAAGTCCTCGCCGAGCACAGCGGCCCCGCGGGTGCGGATCGCGCGCTCGCGGAAAAATTCGCCGCCGTGATTCTCGATGTGAACATGCCGGGCATGGACGGCTTCGAGGTGTTGAAACGCGTGCGCGGAAAGTCGGATGTACCGATCCTCATGCTCACGTCGCGGGGCGAGGAAACGGACCGCATCGTCGGCCTCGAGATGGGCGCGGACGACTATCTGCCGAAGACTTTTTCCAGCCGCGAACTGCTCGCGCGGCTGCGTGCCGTCACGCGCCGCACCGCGCGCCCCGCGGCTCCGGGCACGGATCGCGTGGAGCCGGAAATCACCGTCGGGCCGCTGCGCATCAATCCGAATTCGCGCGTCGCACTGCTGCACGGCGAGCCGCTCACGCTCACGGCGCTGGAGTTCGAGCTGCTCGCCTCGCTCGCCCGTTCGCGGGGCCGCGTGAAGACGCGCGAACAGCTCATCGAGACCATCGCGGATCGCAACTACGACGGGCTCGACCGCTCGATTGACGTCCACATTTGGTCGCTCCGCAAAAAGCTCGGCGACGATCCGAAAAACCCAAACTTCATCCGCACCGTGCGCGCCGTCGGCTACATGCTCATCAACCCCGACGATGTCTGAACGCCCGCCACCGCCGCGGGTGCGCCTGCCGCTTTATGGAAAAATCCTCGTCTGGTTTTTCCTCAACCTCGTCATCGTCGCCGCCGTCTTCGCGCTGCTTTTCAACGCGCAGTTCAACTTCAACCTCGACTGGTTTTTCTTCACCGGCGCGCGCGAGCGCATGGAGGCCGTGCGCGATCTCATCGTCGGCGAACTCGAC
>JAYVNN010000516.1:0-8961 GCA_043758435.1 Chthoniobacter sp. | reverse complement strand
TCAAGGCCCTCCAGGACGCCCTCTTCCACTTCGACACCGCCAATGCCGAGGTCTTTTCCCAGCAGATCACCCAGATCACAGACCGCGCCGAGATGCGGAAAGTCATCAAGGCGCTCAATGACGCCAAGAGCCTCTACAACCTCATCCGCCTCTCCGGTCAGTATGATCTCCTGACCAAGCTCGACTTCCGCAAGCTCGGCCAGCTCTCCACCGAAGCGTCGAACCACCTCATGCTGCTCAATCAGCGCGAGGCACTGGAACACGCCGATGATAGCATCAATATCCTCAACATCGCCCTGGAGAACGTGCTCTTCACCTTCCGCAAAGTCTCCGAGGGGGAGATGGTCATCGCGGATGAACTGCGGGAGAACCTCCGCCGCACTCGGGAAGGCCTCGCGGGCAACTTCGATCCCAGCGATCCCGCCTTCGTCACCCTGCGGGAGGAACTGGAGCGTCTCTTCAAAAAGAAGAACCTCGCCGAGATCACCCAGGCCGAGATGGTGGAGAACATCAAGGCCCTCCAGGGCATCCACGCTCGCGCCCGTGAGCTAGAGCGGAAGAACCAGCTCATCCGTGCCAAGTATGCCAACGACGAGAAATACGCCCGCCTCCACAAGCGCCTCTTGGAAAAAGGTCAGCCCACCGCCAATGAGCGTAAACTCTTTGAAGCCCTCAGCGCCTTCAAGGCCGAGGCAGACGCCCGCATCGCTCAAAACGTGCGGATGCTCACCAACGAAGCCTTTGCCAAAGCAGAGATGACGAAGCTCATCATCGAGCAGCTCAAAAATAAACACCTCCTCCCGCTCACCGCAGAGAATACTCAGTTCATCAATAACCTTGTGATGAAGGAGTATCTCGCTGAGTTCCACGGACAACAAACCGCATGACATCCCAAGAGTTCAAAGCAAAAGCCATCACCCTCATTGACGACCTTAAAGCGGTCTGTGCCAGCTACGGCCTCGGCAACGATGGCAACGAGTTCAAGATCATCACCCAGGTCTTCCTCTACAAGTTCCTCAACGACAAATTCGCCCACGAAGTAAAGCAAATCGAGCCCGCCCTCGCCAAGGCCAAGTCCTGGGAGGATGCCCTGCGTAAGAAGTCAAAAGATGAATACGAACTCCTGCTTATGCAGCTCGGGGCCGACACTGCCCGGCTCCAGCCCCAGCACTTCCTCGCCACCCTCTGGGGCAAGCAGAACGACGACAACTTCGCCGCCACTCTGGATACCACCCTGCTGAGCATCGCCACGCTGAATACCGACATCTTCTCCGTCATGACCAATGACGGGCAAAAGATCGTCCTCTTTGATCCCGTCACCCAGTATGTCGCCACCCAGCGGGATGCCTTTGCCAAGGCCATCATCAATAAACTCATCCCCTTTAGCTTCGAGCGCATCTTTGCCGAGAAATTCGACTTCTACGCCACCCTCTTTGAATACCTCATCAAGGACTACAACAAGGACGGCGGCGGCAAGTATGCCGAGTATTACACCCCGCACGCCGTGGCGAAGATCATGGCCGCCTGCCTCGTCCCCGCGCCAGTGCGGAACGTCACCTGCTATGACCCCGCCGCAGGCTCCGGCACCTTGCTCATGAACCTCGCCCACGCCATCGGCGAGGACCGCTGCACCCTCTACACGCAGGATGTCTCCCAGAAATCCTCCAGCCTCCTCCGGCTAAATCTCATCCTGAATAACCTCGTCCACTCCATCCCCCACGTCATCCAGGGGAACACCATCCTGGAGCCCTACCACAAGGAGGACAGCGGCAGCGGCCTGCGCAAGTTCGACTACATCGTCTCCAATCCCCCCTTCAAGCTCGACTTCTCCGACTTCCGCGACCAGCTCGCCACCAAGGCCAACCAGCAGCGCTTCTTCGCCGGCATCCCTAAAATCGCGAACAAGGAGAAGGACAAGATGGCCATCTACCTCCTCTTCATCCAGCACATCATCTATTCGCTGAGCAAAAAGGGCAAAGCCGCCGTCGTCGTCCCCACCGGCTTCATCACTGCCCAATCCGGCATTGAGAAAGGCATCCGCGAGCACCTCGTCACGCACAAGATGCTCGCAGGTGTCGTCTCCATGCCCAGCAACATCTTCGCGACGACTGGCACCAATGTCTCCATCCTCTTTCTCGATGCTACGAACAAGGGCGACGTGGTCCTCATTGATGCCTCCAAACTCGGTGAGAAGGTGAAGGAAGGGAAAAACCAAAAGACCCTGCTCTCCGCCGCAGACGAGGATCAGATCATCCGCGTCTTCAACGGCAAGGAAGCCATCGAAGACTTCTCTGTCGTCGTGAGCTATGACGACATTGCTGCGAAGAACCACTCGCTCAGCGCGGGGCAGTATTTTGACGCTCAGGCGGAGCATGTGAACATTACAAGCCAAGCGTTTCAATCAAAGCTGGCCGAGCACAAGTCTCGCTTGGTTGCTTGCTTTGCAGAGTCACGCGCCATCGAAAAAGAGATCGAAACCCAACTGGAATGCTTAAACCTTGAGTAATTACCGAAAGATCAAACAGGCGTGTCATGTAACCACCGGAAAGCTCGATTCAAACGAGTTTGTCCCCGGTGGAAAGTATCCATTTTTCACATGTGCGAAAGAACCGCTGGCAATTGACAACTACGCATTTGATGACTCAGTAATCTTGATCGCAGGGAACAACGCGGCTGGAAACTTTCACGTCAGTCGATTTACCGGCAAATTCAATGCCTACCAGCGAACTTATGTGCTCACGCTGAAGGAAACTCACGATCTCGATTTCATCTTTTATTCCCTCAGACTTCTCCTCAAACGGCTGAAAGATCATTCACAGGGATCGCAGACAAAGTTCCTGACAATGGGGATACTTAATGATCTTCAGTTCAGGAACATTGAGGTGGGGGAACAAAAGAAAATTGCACGGGTCCTCTCCGCGCTCGACGCGAAGATCGAACTAAACCAGCGGATGAACGAGGAGTTGGAGGGGATGGCGAAGCTGCTCTACGACTACTGGTTTGTGCAGTTTGACTTCCCCATGACCGCCGCCCAAGCCGCCGCGCTGGGCAAACCCCACCTCCAAGGCCACCCCTACCGCGCCTCCGGCGGCAAGATGATCCACCACGAAGCCCTCAAACGCGAGATCCCGGCGGGGTGGTGCGTCGGAAGCCTCAACGATCTCGGCCAAATCATGGGGGGCAGCACCCCAAGCACGAAGGAGGAAGATCACTTCACCACGGACGGCACGCCATGGATCACCCCGAAGGACATGTCTCTTAACTCACAGAACAAGTTCATCTCGCGCGGTGAGACAGATGTCACCAAAGAGGGTATCAAAAACGCCCGCTTGACGCTCCTTCCGGCTGGCACCGTGTTGATGAGTTCCCGCGCTCCCATCGGTTACACAGCCATCGCTCGCAATCCGGTTACGACCAATCAGGGCTTCAAGTCGTTCGTCCCCTCGAAAGGCTATTCCACCGAGTTCATCTACTACACCCTAAATCACCAAATGAAGGTCATTGAGCAGAACGCATCTGGCTCCACATTCAAAGAGATTTCAGCCGCCACCCTCAAGGCGGTTCAAACTCAACTCCCTGAGTCAATCGTAAGAACTGAATTTGCCAAGCTCCTGAAACCAATGCTGTCCCAACAAGACACGCTCGAACAACAAAACCAAGAACTCACCGCCCTCCGCGACTGGCTCCTGCCGATGCTGATGAACGGCCAAGTGAGCGTGCGGTGATTCCCCCTCTGCCGCCTTCCCCTGGGCGCATCCAAGCCAGTCTCTCTATCGAGAATGGAAGCGCTGCTGAATAGCGTATGCGGCATCATTTCATCGAGCCCTCTAGGGGCGGCACATCCGTTGTCCCGCCCATTCAGGGCTTGTTTTGTATTTGTCCATTGAACCCAGGGCGCTGCCCTAGGCTGGCTTGTTTCGCCCCGCTTGGGGCTTTCACAGCCGCGCAATCAGTCCTTTTCCCCTTACTGCGTCTCTGCCGTGCCGATAAAAAAGCCGAGCTGGTCGCGGTATTCTTCCTTGCCTTGGCTGGCCTGGAGGAGCAGGTCGCGTCCTTGCGCGTCCTTGCCGTTGAAAAAGGCGAAGACGCCGAGATACCACGCGCGGTCGGCGAGTTTGTCGGGCGGGTAGTTCGCGCGGAGAAAGGACTGGCCCATCGCGTAGATGCAGTCGTTCGAGAGGTCGGTCCACGGCACGGGCACGGAGCCGAATTGCGTGACGATCTCGACCTGCGTTTCATTCGCGCGGTGCGCGCCGCCGGGCATCTGCGTGCCGGTCTTTTTCACCAGCGGCGCGGCGTAGCCGGTGGCCGTGATATCGGCGATGAGCGTGCCTTTGAACCGCGCCAGCCACTCCGTTTTTTTCAGCATCACCGCGAGCGTCTTTTTCCCGGACTCGCTCTGCACCGCCGTGGCCTTCACCGCCGCGTAGGCTTCGGTGTAGCGAAACTGCGCGCAGAGCGCCGTGAGCTTCGCCTTCATCTCCACGAGCGCCTTTTGATCCGCCGCTTCCATCGCCGTCATCTGGCCGGCGAGCTCCTCTTTTTCCTGCGCGATCCTGGCGCGGAAATCCGCCGCCATCGCCTCCAGCTTCGCGACCAGCGCGCCGGGCCGCACGAGCTTCGCCTTCGCCGCCTCCACCGCCGCGAGCGCCGCCTCGCGCGTGGGCAAAGTGTCCGCGTTTTTTGCCGCCGCGACCGCCGTGGCGTAGGCCGCGTAGTCCGCGGCAAAGGGCGCGGCGAGCGCCTTGTATTCCCCGACCCACGCGGCCTTCGCCGGGAGCGCGGCCTCGCCGAACTGCCGGAAAAGCGGCCCCGCGCTGGCAAAATCCCCCATCGCCCAGTCCTTCGCCGCGCAGACGAGCAGGGCGACCGTCTCCTCGCCTTCCGGCTCCAGTGCTTGCACGGCAGCCACCGGCACCGCCGCATCCGAGGCCGCGAGCTTCGCCGTGCCGACGAAAAAATTCGCGAGCCGCTGCTCCGTCGGGTCGCTCGAAAAACTCCCGCGCACTTCGAGCTTCGCGAAATCCGCGCGCCCTTCCTCCACCCGGCCCGCGAGAAATTCCGCCAGCCCCGCGTGCAGCGTGATCCAGTTCAGCCGCGGCTGCGGCACGTTCGGCAGCGCTTCCAGCGCGCGGAAAGCCGCCGCCGCCTTTGGCCCGTCGCTCCCCGCGAGCAGCATCCGCGCGGCCTGGTATTTTCCGTCGATCCCCCCGCCGCCGTGCGCCTCCTCCTCGATCTCCGCGGACGTGCGCAGCCAGCGCTCGCGCATTTTGAAAAAACCCAGTCCCAGCCCCACGACCAGCACCACCACCACGTAGGTCACCCAGCTCATGTCCTTCTCCGGCGCGTTCGCCGCGGCCTCCTCGGCGAGCGCGGCAGCCTCCTCCTCCTGCGCCGTGGCGATGAGTTCGCTGCGCGCAAACTCCAGCGCCTCGATCAATTCCCCGTAGGTCTGAAAGCGCTCCGCCGGCTCGAATTTCAGCGTCCGGTCAATCGCGAACGCCGTCGCCGCGGAAACGTCCTTCGCCACCGCGCGCAGGCTCGGCTCTTGGCGCTTCACCACCAGCAGCGCGCTCATCTGATTCGTCTCCACCTCGCACGGCGGCACGCCCGCGAGCGCGTGGAAAAGCGTCGCGCCCAGCGAGTAGATGTCGCTGCGCAAATCCTCCGGCTTGTCGTCCAGCTTCTCCGGCGCCACGTAGGCCGGCGTGCCCCACACCTCGCCCATCACCGTGCCCGCATGCTCCATCAGCACCGCCAGTCCGAAGTCCACGATCTTCGCCGTGTGCGCATTCGCGAAAAGGATGTTGCCCGGCTTCACATCGCGGTGAATCAGCCCGCGCTGGAGTGCCGCATTCAGCCCCTGCGCGATTTGAATTCCCGTCGTCAGCACCTGCACTTCCGGCACGCGCTCCTCCAGCGCGAGCAGGTCGTCGAGCGAGCCTTTGTCCACCAGTTCCATCGCGATATAGACCAGCCCGTGATCCACCCCCGTGCTGTACACCTTCACCACATGCGGGTGGTTGATCGACGCCGTGATCGCCGCCTCCTTCGCAAACTGCGCGATGAACTCCGGGTTCGTCGCATGCTCTTTTTGCAAAAGCTTCAGCGCCACCTGCCGCCCGAGATTCTGATCCAGCGCGCGATACACTGTGCCCATCCCGCCCGAGCCGAGCTGCTCCTGCAGCTCGAAGTGGTCGAACTGCCGCCGCACCCGCATCGCCCCGCCGCACGTCGGGCAGTGCATGAGCGCAAACGGCTCCTCCCCCGCCACGTCGATCAGCGCACCGCACGTCGGGCATTCCTGGATGAGATTGTGTGGAGAGTCGGCCATTTGGAAAAGGTGCGGACGTTAGCAGCGCGGAAAACCCCCCGCAAGCGAAGCGGACTCTTACACCGAAAATGACACGCGCCTGCCCGTCACCGGATGCGTGAACGCCAACCGCACCGCGCCCATCTCCACCTCCCCGCGTGCAAACTGCGGCGCGAGCAATCCCGCGAAATGCCGCGTCCGCGCGAAAACCACCAGCCCGCTCGCCTCCGCCGCCAGCCCGTGCATCGGACGCGGACTTTCCGGCGCGTAGAGCTCGCTCACCAACCACCGCAGCGTGTGCCGCTCATAACCGCCGCCGGGGTGCATCGGCAGCGGCGCGGGCTTCTGCACCACGATCACCGCCTCGTCCTCATGCACGACGCGAATGTCCGCATTCACCACCGGCTCGGCGTCCCCAAAAATCACGCGCACGTACCGCTCGCCCGCGCGCACGATTTCCTCCGCCCCGAGCGGCCAGCCGAGTTCGTGGAAAATGCGGCCCTCGGCGCACCGCCGGGCCCACTCCTCGCGCGTCGCAGCGGGAAAAATGCGCGTCAGCGCATCGGCCAGCGCGAGTCCGTCGCACGCCGCGGGAATCTTCAGCGGGCGGCGGGTTTCGTACGGCTGGCCCGCGGGCAGCGGCACCGTCAGCCGGCGCAGCGCGGCATTCCGCGCGGCGAGATTTTGCGCCGTCTCCCGCTCCACCTGCGCAAAGCAAAACGGACACGAATGCCCCGCGACGAAGCGCGCATCGCGCTGTTCGGCGAAGCTCAGCGGCGACTGGCAGCGGAAGCACTGGCCCGAGGCCGTCTCCCGCAACGCCGCGTCCACGCCCACGCGCTGATCGAAGACAAAACACTCGCCGTCAAAATGCGCGCCTCCGCACTCCTCGAAGTATTTCAGGATGCCGCCGTCGAGCTGGAAAATCTGCCGGAACCCCGCGCGCTCCATGAACGGCCCCGCCTTTTCACACCGGATGCCGCCCGTGCAAAACATCACCACCGGCTGCTCCTTCCACTCCGCTGGAAGCTGCGCCACCGCGGCAGGAAATTCGCGAAAAGTGTCGATGCCCACGGACCGCGCGCCGCGGAAAGTGCCGAGCTTCACCTCGTAGTCATTGCGCGTGTCGAGCAGCGTCACCGCGCGGCCCTCATCGAGCCACTGCTTCAATTCCGCCGCCGCGACTTTCGGCGACGGCGCGCGCGCCGGATCGATCCCCTCCACGCCAAACGCGATGATCTCCTTTTTGATCTTCACCAGCATCCGCGCAAACGGCTGCTCCGCGCTCTCGCAGGACTTCGGGGCCAAACCCGCCAGCCCTTCCACCGCGCGCAACTCCGCCAGCAGCCCGTCGATTTCAGCGCGCTCACCCGCGACGAAAAGATTGATGCCCTCGGTGCTGAGCAAGATCGTCCCTTTCAATCCACCGCCCACGCACCGCGCCAGCAGCCGCTCACGCAACGGCCCGAGGCCGTCGAGCGGAGCGAATTTGTAGGCGGAGATATTGGTGAAGACGGGCATCAACAATCGCTGGAGGAAGATGCCGCGCGCGTTTCGAGCGCATGGCAGAGGCTGGCGAGGCGGCGGAGGTGGGCGTTGTATTGGCTATGGGCGTCGTCGCCATGCAAAGCATGCAGGAGCCGGTAAAGACGCAATTCGGAGTCTGCGCCGAAAGCCGCGGGCAGACGCAAGCCGGCGGCGGCCAGGCGCGCGGCGGCGATGGCGAGCAGGAGGGACGAAATCGATTCCTTTTGGCAGGCGAGGTCGGCGAGGCCGCCGGTGAGATATTCGCCTCCCGGGAGCTGCGCCCACGACGCTGGAAATGGGTGGGTCATGGCTCGGTGAAAGCGGCTACCTTTCGCGCAAACGCGGACGGCTCAATAGCCGGAAAGCGCAGCAGTGCCGGGCGAATTTCGGCAAAGTATTCAGCCAGCTTTTCCGGCTTCACCAGTCCGGTGGTGAGCATGCGCCGGACATCGGTCACGTCGCGGTCGTGACCCCGCTCAATTTTAGCCAGCGCCTGGCTGTAAAAATCGTAGTGGTAGAAATCGACCTCCCCGTGCCGCGCGATGAAAATGCTGCGGTCGCGCCAGCCCGGAAGCTGGGGAATGAAATCGGACGGACAGGCCAGTTCGATGTTGATCTCAAGCTCTTCCTTGAGGGTTCGGATGGCCTCGAAAAAGCCCCGCGGCTCGGGATCGCAACGCAGATCAATGTCCACTGTCATCTCCCGCCATCCGTGGAGCACGGCGGAGACGCCGCCGGTGAAATACACCCGACCCTCCTCGCGAATCGCCACGCCGAGGCGCTGCATAAAGCGGTGAATGTCATCGGCCTGAGTCTCGTGTCGCATGGTGGCCCGGTAGGTTACGTCCTCGACTTCACACGGTAAAGCAGCAGGAACCTCCCGCCACCCGCGACGATTACTCCGCCTTGACCGCCGGGAGCGGCTTCTTGCTCTTGAGGATGTCCGCCTCGCTGGTCAGCGTTTTCGTCTTGCCGCTGAAGATGAGGCGGCTGGGTTTTTCGGCGAGCGATTGGGTGAGGGCTTTGGCGTGGGTGGAGACGACTTTGAGGTTTTCCAAAACGACGCTCAACTCCTGCATGCGAGAGCCGATGTTGCGGTCGGTGCGGACGAGGAGCTGGTC
>JAYVNN010000515.1:0-8968 GCA_043758435.1 Chthoniobacter sp. | reverse complement strand
GCGCGCCGTTCGAGCTGGCGATCTACCCGAAGCGGCAGTGCCCGGATTTCCACGGACTCAGCGACCAGGAGACCGTGCAGCTCGCCGACGCGCTGAAGTCCGCGCTGCGCCGGCTGAACCGCGCGCTCGATCACGCGCCCTACAATCTCATGCTCTTCACCGCGCCCACGCGCAGCGCGCGGCCCGACCACTGGATGACCATCGAGCAGGACTTCCGCTGGCACATCGAAATCCTCCCGCGGCTCTACTACCGTGGCGGCGTGGAGCTGGCCACCGGCTGCTGGCTGAACACCGTCTGGCCCGAGACCGCCGCCGATTTCCTCCGCGCCGTCGCGCTCCCCGAATGATCGCGCGCCAGGTTTTCTACGAAGGCCGCGTGCAGGGCGTGGGCTTCCGCTTCACGGTGAAACAAATCGCCCGCGGTTTCGACGTGGCCGGCTGGGTGCGAAATCTCGCTGACGGCCGCGTGGAGCTGCAATGCAGCGGCGAGGCGAGCGAGGTGGAACCTTTTCTCGAAGACATCGCCGAGAGCGAGCTGAAGAGCCACATCAAGAGCGTGACGGTGCAGCCGATTCCGCCGCTCGACGGGGTGCGCGGGTTTGAGATTGCGCGGTGAAAGTCGCCCGTTGCCCGCGGCGAGAGTTTGTCCTAGTTTTCGCGCATGAGCACTGTCGCTGAAATCCGTGAAGCCATCGAAAAGCTGGATCTCGAGGAGCGCGCGGCGCTGCTTTCGGAACTTCTCGGCTACAATGAGGACGACGACTGGGATCGCCAGATGAAGGCGGATGCCGCGGCGGGAAAATTTGATGACATGCACGAGAGCGCGATCAAAGACTTGCAGGCGGGACGCTGCATGCCACTCGAAGAAGGCCTGTGAAAATCTCCAGCCGGGGCAGCCCTGACTTTTGGCGCTGCTACCGCGCACTGCCCGCTGCTGTGCGGAGCCTGGCGCAAAAGAATTACGCGCTCTGGAGTGAAGATTCGGCCCACCCGTCCCTTCGTTTCAAACGCATCCGCAAGCCGTGGTGGACCGTGCGCATCGGCGACCACTACCGCGCGGTTGGCGCGTTTGCAGGCGACATTTTTCTTTGGGAATGGATTGGAACACACGAGGAGTTTAATCACCGTTACTGACCGCATGCCCCCCGCCATTTCGATTTCAAACCTCACCAAGATTTACCCCATCCCGTTCAAGCGGGAGAAGGTGGTGGCGGTGAAAGACCTGTCGCTCGCGGTGGAGCCGGGGCAGGTCTATGGGCTGCTGGGGCCGAATGGCTCGGGGAAATCTACGACGATGAAAATCGTCCTTGGGCTGGTCTCGCCGACGGCGGGGAAGACGGAGATTTTCGGACGCGATTCGCGGACGGTGGAGAGCCGGGAGGACGTGGGCTTTCTGCCGGAGAATCCGTATTTCTACAAATTTCTCACCGGCTCCGAGACGCTGCATTTCTACGGAAAAATCTGCGGGCTGAGCGGGGAAAAACTGCGCGGGCGGGCGAAAGAATTGCTCGCGCTCGTGGGCCTGGAAAACGCCGCCGACCGGCGCATCGGCGGCTACTCGAAGGGCATGCTCCAGCGCATCGGGCTCGCGCAGGCGATGGTGCAGGAGCCGCGGCTGCTCGTACTTGATGAGCCGACGGCGGGCGTTGATCCGGCGGGTTCGCGGGAGATTCGCGACCTCATTTTAGATTTCAAAAAACGCGGGATCACGGTGCTGCTGTGCTCGCATTTGCTGGGGCAGGTGCAGGAGATTTGCGACCGCATCGGCATCCTGCATCAGGGCGTGCTGGTGCGGGAAGGGAAGCTCGACGAGCTGATTTCCATCGAGAGCCAGACGGAGCTGATTTTGGAAAACGCGTCGCCGGAACTGCTCGCGGAGATTCAGGCCGCGGTCGCAAAATCGCAGGCCCGCGTGGTCGAGCAGCGGAAGCCGCAGACGACGCTGGAGCGGTACTTTCTCGATGTGACCGGCAGCAAATAATCCGATGAACGCCCTCCCCGCCGCCACCCCGCACCGCGCCTTCTCCCCCGCGCGCGTCTTCGCCATCGCCTCGAACACGCTGCTCGAACTCGTGCGGCTCAAGGTCTTCTATTTTCTCCTGCTCTTCGCCCTGCTCGGCATCGGCGCTTCGCTCATCACGGTGAAGATGACTTTTCAGGAACAGTTCAAAGTGCTCCAGGACGTGTCGCTCGGCGCGATGTCCATTTTTACCTGGCTCCTCGCCGTGCTCGCCACGGCCATGCTGCTGCCGAAAGACATCGAGGAGCGCACGCTCTACACCATCCTCGCGAAGCCGGTGCCGCGCTTCGAGTATCTGCTCGGCAAGCTGCTCGGCGTCTTCGCGCTGCTCGCCGTGGCGCTCGCGCTCATGGTCGCGATGTTCGTGGCCGTGCTCTACTCGCAGGAGCAGACCGCGCTCGCGGACAACGTGCGCCAGTTTGCGCCCGGCCCGGAACTCGACGCCGCGCAGCAGCTCGTCCGCGCATCCACTTTTCAGGCCAGCCTCGTCCCCGGCATTGCCATCATCTACGTGAAAGCCGCGGTCTGCGCCGCGCTCACGCTTTTCCTCTCGACCTTCGCCACGTCCTCGATCTTCACGATCATCGTCTCGGTGGTCGTGTACATCATCGGCCACGTCCAGCCCATCGCGCGCGAGTACTGGCTGGCGACCAGCGCGCCTGGCGCGCTCGCGAAAGTCTTTCTCGCGCTCATCTCGCTGCTCATCCCGGACATGAAAGCCTTCGACCTGCTTTCCGACCTGCATCCCGGCGACATCATTTCGCAGGCGCTTTTCTGGCAGACCGCGGGGCTCGGCGGGTTCTACATCGCGATCTATTTTCTCGTCGGCTACTTCATCTTCGCGGGCAAGGAGCTATGAACCGCCGCGTGCTCCTCGCGCTCCTCGCCCTGCTCGCGTTCGGCGGGGTGCGGCTGCCTTTCGAGCAGAAACTCGAGCGCGCCCAGCGGGCCGAGCGCTTCCACGGCGTGCAGCTCGATCTCAACCTGCGCGAAAAGCTCGGCCAGATGGGCTTTCTCGCCGCGCTCGGCGGCTTCCGTTCGCTCGTGGCCGATGCGCTGTGGATTCACGCCAACACCTTTTTTGAACGCACCGACTGGGGCGCGATGAAGGTCGATTTCGACGCCGTGACCACGCTCCAGCCACGCTGCGTCATGTTCTGGGACATGGCCGCGTGGCACATGTACGCCAATGCCGCCATCTCCGTGGCCGAGAACCCCCGGCAGCCCCGCGAGGCGCTCCGGCTGAAGGCCCAGCGCGAATACTGGAAGCTCGGCGAGGACTACGCCCTGCGCGGCATCGCCAACAATCCCGACGACGCCACGCTCTACAAAAACCTCGCCATGATGGTCTATGACGCTCGGTATCACGATCACTGCAAAGCTGCAGAGATGTACGCGCGCGGCGCACAATGCCCGAATGCACCAGTCTTTCTGCACCGCCTTGCCGTCTATGCACTCGCCCGCTGCCCCGGCCACGACCGCGAGGCTTACGAGAAACTGCTCGCCCTTTACCAAAAGGGCGACGACGAGCGTCTGCCCACCCTGCTCAAGCTGCTCGGTGAATTGCAGGAAAAATTGAATGTTCCCGCGGCGCAGAAAGTGGATATTTCTACTCCCAAACCCTGACATGCGCTTCGCCATCTTTGGAGACATCCACGCCAATCTCGAGGCTCTCAAGGCCGTCCTCGCCGACGCCGAGAAGCACGAGGTCACGAACTACGTCTGCCTCGGCGACGTGGTGGGCTACAACGCCAACCCCAAGGAGTGCCTCGAACTCGTGCGCAACCTCGACTGCCCCGTGGTCAAGGGAAACCACGACGAGCAGGCCTCCATCACCGACGACCTCGTCGGCTTCAACCCGCTCGCCGAAGAGGCCATCAACTGGACCCGCAACCAGCTTTCCGAAGTGGACAAGCAGTGGCTCCGCGACCTCAAAATGGTGCGCCAGGTGCGCGACTTCACCATCGTCCACGCCACCCTCGATACCCCGCACAAATGGGGTTACGTCTTCAACCAGCTCGATGCCGCCGCGAGCTTCAACTACCAGCACACCCAGCTCTGCTTCTATGGCCACACCCACGCCCCGCGCGCCTACATCCGCGAGGGTTCGGTGAAAAGCCAGCTCCTCGACAAGCTCACCATCGAGCCGGGGAAAAAATATTTCATCAACTGCGGCAGCGTGGGCCAGCCGCGCGATGGCGACTGGCATGCGTCCTACGTCCTCTATTCTCCCGACAAACAGCTCATCGAACTCCGCCGCCTCGAGTACGACATCTGGACCGCGCAGGACAAAATCATCGAAGCCGGCCTCCCGCAGCGGCTCGCGGACCGGCTGGCGCTGGGGAAATAGCGATGATCGAGCCGCGCCGCGTGCGGATTTCCCTGCCCAGCGAGCCCGCCCGGTGCCCTGCCTGCCGCCGGGAGATTTACAACCGTCGCCGCCCCGCCTGCGAATTCTGCGAGGCGCCGATTCCCGAGGAACTGCAACTTTCCACGCAAGAAATCGGAGCGATCAATGTGGAGCTCGCTGAAATGGACCTGCGTCGGCAGCAGGAAAAAGAGCGCGAAGAGGAGGAGAAGACAAAGCGCCGCGGAGCGGGTGCAACCGACGGCGCAGCGTGACCGCCTCCGACCAAACGAACTCTTCGCCCGCGTCCATTCTCGTCATCAAACCGAGTTCCCTCGGCGATGTCGTCCACACGCTTCCCGCCGTTGCCTTGGTGAAAAAAGCCTGGCCGCAAGCGCACCTCCGCTGGCTCATCAATCCCGAATGGGCGCCCCTCCTCGACGGCAACCCGCACGTTGATGAAGTCGTCCATTTCCCTCGCGGCCAGTTCCGCGGCCCCGCCGGCTGGGCGCGCATTCCGGGGTGGGCGAAAAAGATCGCCGCCTGCAAAGCTGGCCTCGTCCTCGATTTCCAAGGCCTCCTCCGCAGCGCCCTCATCGCCAGACTCGCCCGCGCCGACGGCGGGCGCATCGTCGGCCTCTCCGACGCCCGCGAAGGCGCGCGCCATTTCTACGACGAGACCGTGGACGTGTCCGGCCACACGCACGCTGTCGAGCGCTACCTCGCCCTCGTCGCCGCCCTCGGCATCGACACCGCCGCCCCGCTCGAATGGCCGCTCCCACAAGGTTCTGCGCCCGCCGGCTTCGACGCCACCGCGCCCTTCATCCTCCTCCACCCTTTCTCCCGCGGCGCGGGAAAATCCCTCACCGCCGCCGCGGTCGCCGACTTCAGCCGCGCGCTCGCACCGCACCACATCGTCCTCGCCGGTCGCACCGACACCACCCTCCCTCCGCTCGAAAACACCACCGACCTCTTCAACCGCACCACCCTCGGCGAACTCCTCTGGCTCCTCCGCCGCGCCGCCTTCACCGTCAGCGTGGACAGCGGCCCCATGCACCTCGCCGCCGCCCTCACCCCGCGCCTCCTTTCCCTCCACACTTGGAGCGACCCACGCAAAGTCGGCCCCTACCAGCCCGCCGCGTGGATTTGGAAAGACCGCACGCTTTACCAAATGCGCGACGTCTCCAAACCCAGCGCCCATCAGCCCGCGGCGGACATCGCCGCCGTCGCCCGCTTCGTCGCCGCGCGACTGGAAGGGACGATGCAATAGTCGTCCCATCGGGACGGACGACCGTAGCCGTGGGCTTCAGCCCACGGTCCGCACGGCAGGATGGCCCTGTCGCGTAGCGACATCTGAGGGCGGCTCAAACGTCGCTACGCGACGGTCGCGCGCTCCTTCATCCGTGGGCTGAAGCCCACGGCTACGGTCGGGCGTCCCGCTGGGACGCGGCTCACCGCCCCGCCCGCGCTACTTCGCCGCCAACTGCTCCCGCAGCCACGCCTTCATATACCGCAGCGGATGCGCATCGGATTCGTCGGCCAGATACTTCGCCAGCAGCTCCCGCCCGCGCGCGTTCGCCCTGACCACCGGCAGCAAATCCGCGCGATATTTTTCCTCCGCGAGCTGCGCGAAAATCTCCCCGAGCCGGTTCGCCGCGCTCGTGAAAAGCGCGCCCGCATCCTTGTCGTCGAACTGCGCGACCGTCAGCTCCAGCGCCGTCTGCCAGTCGCGCATCCGCAGCGCCACCGCCGCGCGGCAGTCGCGGATGTCCGCCGCGTAGCGCCCGTGCGGAAACGCGCGGTCGTAGCCATCGAGCGCCGCCAGCACGCGCTTCGCGTCGAACGGCTCCTGCGACGTCACCGAAGTCTCAATGCCGCCCTCGCAGCGCCCGGCCTGCGGCCAGGTCACATACTTCCTTGCCGCCACTTCCTTCGAGCTTTGGAAGACAGCCCGCGCATGCAGCAGCAGCGCCGCCTCGCGCTTTTTGCTCTGCGGATGCTTTTCCAAAAACGCCGCCGCCAGCTTCGCGAGCTGCGGGTAGTCGTGCGTGCGGTAGGTGTCCGCGTCGCCGCCCTTGTCCTTGCCGTTGAGCTTTACGAAAATGAAATGGTTCGCCACCACCGCGAGGTTCAGGAACTCGAAATAATCCGCGACGGACTGCACCGCCGGATCGGCCAGCGCGGTCTTGATCGCCGCGCCCAGCTCTTCGTCGGCCTTCGGTTTTTCCTCAAAACCGCCGCCGCCAATCGCGGACTCGCGGACAAAGCGGAAGCGCAGCTTCACGTAGCGTTCACGGACCTCAGTTCCCGGATCGGGCTCGGAAAAAAAGAGCGCGAGATCGTCGAGCAGGTTCACCCAGCGCAGCTCATTCCAGCCGATGAACGCCTTTCGCGCCTTGGCGCGCAACGCCTCCACGCGCGCCTTCAATTTCGCCGGATCGCCCGCGCCCGCGTCTTTCTCCAGCGCGTCGATCTGCGCGACCAGCCCCTCCGCCGCGGAGCCTTGCACGCTTTCCTTTTCCGCGGCCTTCAGCACGTCCATCCCGCGCATCCTCTCACCCGCCGCGTCGCGGTGCCCGCCTTCCTCTCCGTCATCGTCGGGCGTCTTTGCGCGTTTTTTCGGCGCGCTGAAATCCCACGCCACCGCGAGGCGCTGCGCCTCGGTGGAAGCCGGACATTCCGTCCGCAGGCGGTCGTAAAGCCGGCGTGCCGTGTCGCTCCATTTCCGCGCGACTGCGCGCTCGAAGGTGAACGGCGACACGTCTGCGATCAGCGGCATCGCCCGCAGCGCCAGCCACAGCGCCTGCGCCGTCTGCGGCGTGCCGGGCTGCGCGTCGGAGGCTTCGAGCCACCACGCAAAAGCGTGCCGCAGCTCGTCGCGGCCTTCGAGATCGGGCGCCACATTTCCCGTCGCTCCGACGAAAGGCGCACTCGCCGCGCGCCGCACATTTGCCTCCGCCCAGAAGTCGATGAAGACCTCGCGGCGCGTCTCATCAGTATCGAGCGGATACGTGAGCAGCTTGCCCCGCGCGGCGGCCCACGCATCGCCGAGCTTGCGACACGCCGCCGCGCGGGCCGCCGGTTCCTTCGCGTCCTGCGCCGCCTTTGTCAGCCGCGCGAGCGGTCCGGCGAAAAGCTCCCACTGCGCCGGCGTCAGGTATTTTTTCGCCTCGTCGAACTGCTCCCGCGCGAGCAGCCGCTGCGCGATGGCCTCGGTGAAACGCAGCCGCGCCACGGGATCGAGCTTCGCATCCTGCGTGGGTGCGGCCAGCTCGGCGATGGGCGCGAAATTCAGCAGCGTGTCGATGAGCGCACGCACCTGGTTCACATCGATGCCGAAAAGCATCGGGTAATCGCCGGAGTCCGGGCGCGTTTCGTTGAGGAGCCTTTCGTGCTCGAGAGCGGCTTCGCTTGCGGGATCGCCGTCTTTCGGCTGCGCGTCCGCGGCGGGCGGTTTCGGCACGAGCTTGTCCAGCGCGAGCACCGCCTCGCCGCCGCGATGATCGTCTGTCAGCGCCAGCCCCAGCCGCAGCCGCGCGCCGCGCGCCAGCGGGCTTTGCGGAAATTTGGCGAGCAGCGTTTGCAGCACCGCCGCGGCTTCGCCCGCACGTTTCGCGCGATGCAGCGCCACGCCGCGCGCGAAAAGCAGATCGTCGCTTTTCTCCACCGCTGCGCCCGCCGACTCGATCAGCTTCAGCGCCTGCTCATGCTGGCCCGCTCCGCTCGCCGCGCCCGCGAGCATCGCCAGATAACGCGGCTTCCATTCCGCTCCGGCGTAAAGTTTTTGCTCCCCGGAAATCGCCGCCGCCAGCCGCGGCAGCACTTTTTTCCGCCAGCCGCGCACCTCGTCCACGGAATCGAATTTGCCGTTGTAATTGTCCGACTCGCTCGTGTTCAGCACGAGATACGCGAGCGCCTGCGCGGCGGCGGGATGCCGCGCCACCTCCGCGAGCGCCGCGTTGCGCGGCTCCGCGGAGAGCCGCGAAAGCGTCTTCTCGATCATGACCGCCGCAGAGTCGAAAAGCTCCGGGTGCCCCGGCAGATCGAGCTGCTCCGCGTAGCAGCGCAGCGCCGTGGCGTAATCGCCGCCGTCCCACGCCAGAGCGCCCCGCCAGCCGAGCGCATCGCCGTAAAAACGCCCGTGCGGATACTTCGCGAAGTATTCGTCGAAGAGCTTCTTCGCCTGCACGCGCTCGCCCTCGTCGAGCTGCCGGTCGGTCTGCGTGTAGGCTGGCTTGCGCGTTTTCCAAATCGCCCCGCGCAGCGCCATGAGCATCGCTGTCTCGGCGCGCGGGTGCTTCGGGAAATCCGCGGCCACCTTCAAAAACCGCGTCTGACTTTCGGGGATTTTGCCGCCCAGCCAGTCCGCCGCCGCGCGGAGATAGAGCCAGTGCGGCTTCAGCGCCGGCGAGGCTTTGGCAAGCTGCCGCTCGATCTCCGCATTGAACGCGGGATTCGGACCCGGGTGCTCGCGCTCAGGCTCGGGTTCGGCGGCCTTGGGTTTGTCGAAGCTCACGCCGAAGCGGTCCGCCATCGTCACGCGCCATTCGAGATACTCCGCGCTCTCCGCCGCCGTCGCCGGGCCGGCGAAAAGATCGCGC
>JAYVNN010000514.1:0-2874 GCA_043758435.1 Chthoniobacter sp. | reverse complement strand
ATCGAGGCCGACGCAGAGGCTTCGTTCCGTGACCAGCGGCTGCGCTTCGACGGCAGCGGAAAATTTGAAAAAATCAACGTCGCGGGACTCGCCTCATTTCTCGGCCTCAGCGAAGCCGCGGGCGGAGTGCTGAATTCGGGGAACTTCACCTTTCACGGGACACCGGCCGATGTCGCGAAATCCGAGGCGACACTGCGCTTCGATGCAGGCGCATTCCAGTGGGAGTCGCGCCAGTGGGATTCGCTGGTGCTCGGCCTCTCGCTCGTCGAGCAGCGGCTGCAGATTCACGAGCTTGCACTCCGGCAGGGGCAGAACCGGCTCGCCGTGAAAGGCACGATGGCGCTGCCGCAGCCCGGCGCGCAGTGGTGGGACCGGCAGTTCGATTTCAAGGTGGATGCCGACATCCGCAATCTCACCGAGTTGTCCGCGCTGATGCTGCCGGAGTTCAAGTACACCGCGGGCCAGCTCTTCATCCGCGGTGCGGTGAGCGGCAGCGGCGCGCAGGCGGATGCGCCGGCAAAATACGAGGGCCAGATGATCGTGACCGGCAGCGCGCTCCAGTGGCGCACGGCGCCCGTGGACAGCGTGAACGCCGCGCTGATCTTTCACGACCGCGAGCTGGAAATCATCAGCGCGCAAGTCTTGCACGCCGACGACATCCTGCGCGGCACCGGGCGCATCAGCCTCGCCGACGGCAGCTACTCCGGCGAATGGCGGCTCTCGGCGCGCGACCTCGGCGTGTACCGGAGCCTGCTGACGCCGCACATCCTGCCGACGCCGCTCGGCGGCGGCATCGAGGCGACATGGTCTGGAAAAGGCGCGGGCGAAAACCACGAGGGGAAATTTTCCGCGAAACTGAGCAGCTTCCGCCTGCTCGGCCCCGGCGGCACGCTGCCGCTCGATGCCGAGGCGGCGGGCGTGTATCGGCCCGGCGAGGTGCAGTGTGAAAAATTCCGCCTCGCGGAGGACGGCATGGTGCTCACCGCGGGCATCAGCGTCGGGCCGAGCGCGGTGAATCTCCGCGGTGTGCGTCTGCTGCATGACGGCCGCGTGTGCCTGCAAGGGGACGCCTTTCTCCCGCTCGATCTGTGGCAGCGCTGGCCGGATGTGAATTTCGCGCGACTGCTCAACGACGACACGGTGGGCCGCGTGCATCTCGAGGCCAGCGAGTTGGACCTTCGAGCGGTGTCCCGGCTCACCGGCGTGGACTGGCCGCTCGGGGGGACGATCACCGGAACGGTGAATGCCGATGGTCCGCTCACTGCCGTGAAGCTCGGCGGCAGCATGCAGCTTTCGCACGGAATACTGCCGCTCGACTGGAGTGGCGGAGCGGTGCGCGAGGTGGGCGCGCAATTTACGCTCGAAGGCAATGCGGTCCGCATGGAGCAGGCGACTGGGCGCTTCGTGAACGGTGATTTTGGAATCGGTGGCCGTCTCGATCTCGCGAAGCCGCGCGCGCCGTCCGTCGAGGCCGTGGGCACGGGCACGTATCAGTCGCAGCCGTTTACATTCAGCGTGAAGGGCGATGCGACGAAGCCGCAGATCACGGTCCAGGGCCACGCGCCATTTTCGGCGAATGCAGCAGTGCCGCCGAAGTAGGCGTGGTTTTTTCCATGCCTGCCCGGTTCGCTGAAAAATAACGAGTCATCCTGAAGGCAGCGTTTCCTTGTAGTGCGGCGGGAAGCGGAGCGCCACGCCGCCTTGTTGCGGAAATGCGAACCGATGCTCGGATCCTGGTCCCGCGCGCGAGGCAAAGGCGGTGTCGCGCTTCGCTTGCCACCGCACTACAAGGCGTCCTCGGGATGCTTCGACTCCGCTCCGTCCGGCACCTTCGCCCACGACACAACTCCGTTCAGCATGACCCCGATTTTTTCAACGAACCGGACAAGCACAGTTTCCTTCAACCCGCCCGCATCACAGCTTCCCGAGCATCTCCAGGATCGCGTCGAATTTCATCGTGGCCTTCTCCTGCGTCACGGGCCTGTTGAGGAGTTCGCCGCCGTCCACGCGCTCGATCAGATCGGGATCGAGCTCCTTCAGAAAACTGCTCGGCGTGCATGACACGGCGCTTCCGTACTTCGTGCGGTTGCGGCACCAGGTGATCGCGAGTGTCTGCTTCGCGCGGGTGATGCCCACGTAGAGCAGCCGTCGCTCCTCGTCCACGGTGCCCTCGAGCTTCGAGCGTTCGTGCGGCAGCACGCCCTCCTCGCAGCCGATGAGATGGACGTGCGGAAACTCCAGCCCCTTCGATGCGTGCAGCGTGATGAGCGTGACGCCGCTCACTTCCTCCTCCTTTTCCTCCTCGCGCTCGTGGCGCAGCAGCATCGCGTCCAGCCATTCGCGGAGACCCTTGCCGCCGCGCTCGTGATAGGCCTGAAAATCGTTGAGCAAATACGCCACGTTCTGCTCCCGCTTCAGCCATTCCTCCGGCGTCTTGCAAGTGCGCTGGAGGTCCGTGAGGTAGCCGCTGTCGGTGAGCATCACGCGGAGGACGCCCGGCTGGTTTGCGAGCGGCTCGTGCATTCGCAAATCCGTGTCGTCGAGGAATGCGGTGAATTTTTCCACCGCCCCGCGCGTGCGTGCGGTCAGCGATGCGAGGAACTCGTCGTCGCGCATGATGGCGAAAACCGAGCATCGCTTGTGGATGCTGGCAGTCGTGGCCTTTTCCACCGTGCCGTCGCTGATGCCGCGCGCGGGCGTGTTCACGATGCGCAGCAGTGACACATCGTCGTCCGCATTCATCAGGCACGCGGCGTAGGCGAGCACATCCTTGATTTCCCGGCTGTCAAAAAAACTGTTCCCGCCGACGACACGGTACGGGATTTTCAGGTCGCGCAACGTCGTCTCGAAAAGCCGCGACTGCGCATTCATGCG
>JAYVNN010000513.1:0-2875 GCA_043758435.1 Chthoniobacter sp. | reverse complement strand
TCGTCAAAAGGTTGATCGATTCCTCCTGCACGGTGATCAGCGCGCGATTCAAAAGCACCGTGACGAACTGCAGGCGCGTGCGCGAAATGATCACATCGAGCGTGTCGCGGAGCTGCCAGTAACTCGTGTCCTCGGTGAATTTCGCGATGCGCAGCGCGGCCTTCACCTGCCCGCCGGCGTAGAGCACCTGGCGCACTTGGAGCGTGACCTGCCACGATTTGTCGCCGCTCCCAGACGAGCCGGTCTGGCCGGAAAAAGAATCGCTGCCGAGGCTCGCGAGCTGGCTCTGCTGCTGGTTCTGCGAGCTGTTTTGCGTCGTCTGGCCGTTTTGATCGGTGCCGTTTTGCGAGTTCTGGCTGTTGTTGTTTGCGGAGTTTTGCCCCTGCGAGAGGCTGCTGCCGGAGCGACTGCCTCCTCCTCCGCCGCCTTCGAGCAGCCGCTTGTCCTGCTGGTTGTAGGTGCCGCTCAAAGTCAGGTGCGGCAGGGCGGCAGCGCGCACTTCGATGACCTGCCCGCGGGTGCGCTCGATTTCCTGGAGGGCTTTGAGAATCTCGGGATTCTGCCGGACGGCAATCTGCACCGCGCGATCGAGCGTGAGGTCGCCGGTGACGGTGCGAGCGACGGCGTGCGCGGTGCGGACTTCGGCAGCGAGGAGTGGAAAGTGGATGCCCGTGAAAAACAGAGCGGCGGCGAGAAGTCGGCGGGTCATTTCGGCTGGCAGTAGGTGAAAATCTTTTCGTAAATCGTGACCCAGTTTCGCTGCTCCTCGGCGTCGAGGTGCGACATCATTTTGAGGAGATTGGAGATCATGTCCTCGCGCACTTTTTCCACGAGCGAGGAGCCGGAGGAAGTGACTTGCACGAGGATCTTGCGGCGGTCGTCGCGGGCGTGTGTCCGTTTGGCGAGGCCGAGCTTTTCGAGGCGATCGACCAAGCCGGTGGCGGCGGCGGTGGTGTGCCCCATTTTTTGGGAAATCTCGGTCATCGTGAGCTGTTTTTCGTGCGTCAGGAAACCGAGGAGAAAGTACTGCGGGAAGGAGACTTTGCCGCGGGAGAGCTCCTTCGAGAGATTGAGCATGAAGCAGCGCTGGAGGACGGTGAAAATGTCGGCGAGACGCTCGGCATCGACGCGCATTTTCGTTTCTTCACGGGGGGTCGGCATAAGGTTAAGGGCGTTTACCTTAAATATGCCGAAGGATGGGTCAACCGGCTTGTGCGAGCGGCACTTGTAAATTCGTGCATTGGCTGCACCGTCCCGGCTCTCAAATGATTTTATCAATTCCATCGGCTCTGGCGGCGAGCTCGCGGGGGCAGAGATTTCGCGCCCGCCAGGACGTTGGGATTGCGCGCGGGCCGGGCATTCGCTAATCCCATCGGCCCTTTGCCCACCCTGCGCAGAATTTCCCCGCCTCACGTCCCGTCATGATCCTCCACCGGCCTTGGATTGCCATGATGGTCGCTGGCTGCTGCTCGTGTCGCGTGGCGGTGGCGCAGACGGATGCGGGGGCGGGAAATGCGGCTTCCCCCGGGAGCGCGAGTGGCACGCCTGCGGCTTCGGGAAGCGGCGCGACTGCGCCGGGCGCGAGCTCCGGGTTCGGCTCGGGGTTTGGCAGTTCACAGGCTCCGGCAGGCGGGGCGTCGTCGTCATTTGGCGCCGCGCCGACACCGACGGTGCCGGAGCCGGGGACCGGGGCGACGAGCGGTGGCGCGTCCACGACAGGCTCGCAGTCGTCGTTGCAGGGGTCGGGATTCGGCACGGCGAAGACGCCACCGGCGGCGCCGCCGTCGTTCACGCTGCCGGGATTTTACGGGGCGTCGGCGACGACGCTGACGGCGGGTGAAGGGCGGCTGGCGCGCCCGCGTTTTCGCTACAATGTTTCGCTCTCGTTCGGCTACGACGACAACACGCAGCAGACGCCGACGACGACCACGGGAACGCCGGATATTTTCCAGGAAGTCCTCGTCGATCCCGGGACGCCGCCGATGCTGCGGCAGGTGCCCGTTTTCTCGACGACGAGAATATTCATCCCAGGTGGAGGGACGGCCCCGGTGACCGTGCAAACCGGCACCCGCCTCGAGCTCGTCCCCGGCACCGCGCCGACGATCCGACGCGTGCTCGTGCAGGCCGCCGTCCCGGCGCAGAAACGCGCGGGGAGCGCGGTCACGCGCGGGGGCGCGGGAGTCGATATTCAGCTCTACTCCGCGCGTTCGCTCTTCACCTTCGACCTGAGCGGCGGGGCGGATCATTACTGGAGCCGGCCGACGGAAAAGCAGACCGATTACAACGGCGCGCTCGTCTTCAGCTTTCTCTACCGGATCACGCCGCGGATGCAGTTCACGGCGCAGCTCAACGGCGCGTATCTCACGCAGCCCGACCTCTCGCGCATCAACACGCCGCAGCAGCAAACCGGCGGCGCCTACATCAACACGAACGCGAAAATCGACCTCTCGTATCGCTGGTCGCCGCGCTTCACCACGGTCGTGAGCCTCAGCGACAACACGCTCCTTTTTCAGGAAAAAACGCAGCAATCCGGCGACTACAACGAGATCGCGCTCGGCACCGAATTCCGCTACCTCTACGGCCCGCGCCTGACCCTGCTGGCCGAGGGCCGATACGACACGGTGAGCTACTCGCAGGACACGGCGCGCGACTCCACGACGCTGTTTTTCCTCCTCGGCGCGGAGGCGCAATTTTCGCAGCGCCTCACCGGCTCGCTTCGGTTCGGCGAATCGCTGCGGAGCTTCACCGAATCCGGCGACAGCTCGGCCACGCCGTATCTCGAGGGCACCGTCGGCTATCGGCTCGGGCCGACTTCCGTGGTGAATTTCAACACGCGTTTTGGATTTGAAGAGCCGACCAGCGCGGGCACGCAGCG
>JAYVNN010000512.1:0-2877 GCA_043758435.1 Chthoniobacter sp. | reverse complement strand
AGCTCATGTGCGACATGCTCGTGCTCGCGTTCCAGGCCGACGTCACGCGCGTCTGCACGTTTGTCCTCGCGAATGAGGGCAGCAACAAGAACTACCCCACGCTCGGCGTGCGCGAGGGGCACCACGAGCTTTCGCATCACGGGAAGGACGCGGAGAAAATCCGCAAGATTCGCGAGATTAACAAATTCCACGTGTCACAGCTCGCCTACCTTTTGCAGAAGCTGAAATCCATCCGCGAGGGCGACGGCACCCTGCTCGACCACTGCATGATCGCCTACGGCAGCGGCAACAGCGACGGCGACCGGCACAACCACGACGACCTCCCGCTCCTGCTCGCCGGCCGCGGCGGTGGCACGATCCAGACAGGCCGCCATGTCCGCGTGCAAAAGGAAACGCCCATCACGAACCTCTGGCAGTCGCTCCTCGAACGCATGGACGTGCGCGTCCCTTTCATCGGCGACAGCACCGGCGCACTCGGCGGGCTGGCGTAGGGTGCCACCGCAGCTTATTCCCCAGCCTGATCGAGCACGCGGCGTTTCAAATCCGCCGTCATCCAGAAACCGGCGTCGCGTTCGAGCGCGTCGAGCAGCGGGGCCACTGCCGGAACCAGACCCTGCTGTTTGGCACGCACCAAAAGCCCGAGCAAACCGATCACCCGCAGACCGCAGCGAACCGCCACGCCGCGTCCGGCGGCTTCGTCCATGAGCAGGTAATCCGCGTGCAATTCCTCGGCGAGGACAATGGCCTCCGCTTCGCCCTCGTCGAGTGGTTCGATCGCAAGAGCCTGCGCGCGGGACGAATTTTTCACCGGCTGCTCGCGGATGAAATCGGGAAGCGCCGCGTGTGCCGCGCGGAGTTCACGGGCGACGGCGGAAGGGATGACCACCTCGCCGAAAAGCTCGCGCAGAAGCACCGCCCGCCCGATGGCGAGCAGATTCGTCACACAGGAGGTGTCGCTGACGACAATCACTGCGGATCCATTCCGGCCAGCGTCCGGACATCCGCCTCAAAGTCCGCCGTCTCGTAGTGCAGCGGAATCCGGCGCTTCGCCAGTTCGCGCTGGAAGGTGAGGAAAGGAACCCCCGCGATCTTCGCAGCGCGCGAGAGAGTCACACGCCTGTCGGCAAAAAGACCGACCGCGATCTCCACGCGCGTCTGCTCCGACGTGAGCCGCAGATCACCGAGAGTTTCGTCGGGGATGGTGATGGTCATGGTTTGACGCTACGGTTGGATGCCTCAGTCGGCAAGCCATCACCTGTCGCCGATTTTGCGAAGGCCAATCCATGCCCGAGCCTGCGCTTCCCATTTCCCAAACTGCCGCTACCTTCCCCGCACCATGCAGCACCACCTCCCCTCCCGCGGCGGCACCATCCAGAGCGGCCGCCACCTCCGCGTGGCCAAGGAAACGCCCCGTCGCCAACCTCTGGCAGGCGCTTCTCGAACGCATGGATGTGCGCGGCCCCTTCGTGGGCGACAGCACGGGCGCGCTCGGCGGGCTGGCGTAGGTTTGCAAAAATCTGTTCCATGTTACATTGAAAGATTATCCCCCAGCCGAAATCCAAATCTTCCCGAATTCAATTAGCATTTTCTTATGAGTGACCAACAACAGATCGAACGAATTTTCGCCAAACAAGAGCTACTCGATCGCAAGCTAAACCTTGCGCTCGGAATGCTCGACGCAATGGCAGCCGCGCTGAGCGAGTTAGCGGCAACCCAAAATCCAGAACGCGATTTCAACGCTCGCATGGAGGAGTTTTATGCGGGTGCAGATGGAGCACGGCAGCACCACCAGAATCCATCGGCGCGTCCGGACAGCATCTCTGCATGATACGTTGTCATTCCTGATTCTTGGTCTTCTAGAATTGAATATGCAAACCATCCTATTTTCCTGCTTCGTAGGTGTTGCGCTCCTAATCAGTGGATGTAACAGAGCCGCAGTGACGAACACGCCTCCCGCAGCGGATAGTATCAAGAATCCCTACGGCACCGGCGACTCGGGCATGGTGACGAACATGCCTCCCGCAGTGGATAGTATCAAGGGATTCCAATCAATTGAGCTCGGAACAAAGCTTGAACAACTTTCCGCACGCTTCAAGCCGGTAGCGCCCAATGTGTTGGCGAGCGAGCGTTTTGACTCTTTCAAATTGCGAACAGTTGCTGAACTTGAGCCCGACGAGCGTGAATGGGGTGGCGTGCCTATCTCAGAGGTCAAAGTCCGCTTCGATTACGACGTCGTGAGCGAAATCGAACTGTGGTTCAATCAAACGGCAGACCAATGGCTTGTGCTGCATGAGGCGTTTGGCCACAAATATGGGCCACCCACAACTGAAAATCAACTGGAGGCGCAGAAATGCCAGTTGCGAACTTGGAGCGGACACAACACAGAAGTCATCTTTTACACCAACTGGGGTGATGGAACCGCAACAGTGACCTTTCGCAGCCTGTCTGCTAAACGGGCAGCGCAAGCAGAGGACACCAAGCGCTCAAACGAAGATACACAGCGCCGAACAGATAAAGCCAAGGAGGTTAGCCGGAAACTATGAACGAAGCGCCTATTCGATGCAGCTAACAAGCTCCGCTTGTAGCTGACTGTTCTCTTTAGGTCTTTGTGCGCACAAATGAGCGACCTTGGCAAACTGCTTGTCGCCGCCGGCATCGTGCTGGTGATTGCCGCCGGTGCCATTGAATGAAGTGGGCGGCTTACTTCGTTTGTCGGCACGGTGATGGGGAAGACCGGCGGGCTCGGCCCGCTCGGGCGGCTGCCGGGCGACATCACCCTCCACAAGGGCAGTTCGACGTTTTCCTTCCCCATCGTCACCTGTCTGCTCCTCAGCGGCCTCCTCTCCCTCCTCGCGTGGCTGCTGCGGCTCTGAGGCG
>JAYVNN010000511.1:0-8985 GCA_043758435.1 Chthoniobacter sp. | reverse complement strand
ACATTGGTGATAGCTTTGGGCTATATCCCAGCGACACTCCGCGAAATGGAACTTCGCCACCTTCGGTATTTCGTCGCCGTCGCCGAGGCGCTCAGCTTTACCAAGGCGGCGGAAAAACTCCGGCTCGCCCAGCCGTCGCTCACGCGGCAGGTGCGGAATCTGGAGGACGAAATCGGCGTGCGTCTGCTCGACCGCGCGAACAACCGGGTCGTGCTCACCGAGGAAGGGCGGTTGTTTCTTTTCGAGTCAAAAAGGCTGCTCGCCACGAGCGTCGAAATGGTCGGCAGCGTGCAACGGATGCAGCGCGGCGAAAGCTCCCATCTCAACCTCGGCTACATCGCCAACATCCACTACGGGCTGCTTCCCGCGACGCTCGGAGCCTTCCGCAAACTTTGCCCGCGCGTGGCGCTGAATCTTTTCGACATGACCTGCGCGGAGCAGCTCACGGCGCTCGAAAATCACAAGATCGACCTCGGCTTCATCGGCCTGCGCCCCGCCATCTCCCATCACCATTTGCTCGCCGAAGGCATGGCGCACGACACCATGGTCGTGGCCGTCGCGGCCCGCCATCCGCTCGCCAGGCGGGCGAGGATCAAACTCGCCGAACTCGCCCCGCACTCCTTCATCAGCATGTCGGCGAAGACCCATCCCGGCGCGCGGCAATGGCTGCTCGAAACGTGCGCGAGCGCCGGATTCGCGGGGAAGATTTTGCAGGAGGCCGACGTGGAGCCGACTGCGATCCGCTTCGTCGCCGACGGTCTCGGCGTGGCGCTCATGCCCGAGCAAGTGACCGGGCTGCCGCACGAAGGCGTGGTCTTTCTCCCGCTCTCCCCGCCGCTCCGCCGCGAATCCACCATCGCCTGGCGCGGCGACAATCCCTCCAAGCCGCTCAAGGATTACATCCAGATCGTGAAAGACCTCTCGCGTAGCATGTGAGCGGGGGTCGCAAAGTCAGGTGTCTCGACAGTTTTGCCGCAACCCATCGAGAGGGAAAGCAGCGGCAACGCCGTCTTTGCTCGACCTGAAGAATTGCCGGCGCGGTGGTGTCGGCCCGATGCCCGACCATCCTTCAATCTTTCGCGAAGTTACGACGCCAAGTGAAAGACGGTTGCTAGTTTGGGAGCTTACGACGGCAAGTGAGTTATCAGACGCATTCCCGACCGGCATGATGAGTGGGAGGCTACGCTTGGCGCACCTCCCACCCACCACCGGGGTTGCTCGGAAAGGGTGCGGGGTTACTTGACCTGTTTTTCGAGCGCCATGAGCACGCCGTCGAGTTTCTTGAGGTTGGCTTCGGTGCCCGCCTGATTGTTGTCGTCGCCCGCCTTGTCGAGATCACCGGCGAGCTTGGCGATGTTCTTCACACTGCCCTCGACGCGCGCCTTTTTGTCGGCGGCGACTTTGGCGGGCAGTGCGTTGGCGAGATCGGCATCGAACTTCTGCTGACAATGCGCCGAGCAGAAATAGTAGGTCTGCCCGCGGAACTCGCTGTGTCCGGCAGCGGAAGTGGGATCGACGACCATCCCGCAGACGGGATCGCGCAGAGTGGAAGCGGTATCGGGAGTTTTCATGGTGAGGTGGTTATTTCAAAGGCTCTTGTCCACGACGCCGCACTTCGAGTGCTGCAGGCCCATGAAGGGATTTTCGACCTCCGCCTTTGTCTGCACCCAGCGCCCGAACCGTTCCATCGGGCAATCCTTGCACGGCTCCGCGCAACCTTGGATGGCGCAGTGCATCACAAAAAAGCCGGTGCGATGCGCCACCAGATCGACCGCCGTTTCACTCATCGCGACGAACTCCGTGCGCGCAGCATCCAGTGAATCGCTTTGCGAAATCACGCGCGCCTCGTCGGCAATTTTCTGCTTCACCGCCGGATTACTGGCGAGCACGAGCGCCGCAGACTTCGCTTCATCGAGTTGATCGTGGGCCAGGGCCGAACGGATCGCCTCATATTCCCGGAGCATCGCGCGGTCTGCGGCGGTCAGCGGCAGACGCAAGAGACCGAGAAGCATGAGCGTAACAACTGATGCCATGCCGAGCACACCAGCCAGCAGCCAGCGCACTTTCCGCCACTGCTTTTCCGTCTCCAAAGCCTCCTTTTCCTGACGAGCTTTGGCGCAATTCGCTTTCACGGCTTGGCGTTCAGAAAATCAACCAGGCGCTGTTTTTCACCGCTCCCCTCGCCATCGGGCCGGGCGATCAACCGGCGCGCGGATTCCACGCCGCTACTTCCAGGAAACCGCGCGATGAACTCGCGGGCCACAGCTTTTGCCTTTGTGGTGTCGTGCAGCGTTTCAGCATATAGCCCGGCTTGATTGAAAAGGCTTTGCTCATGCTGCGGATTCTGCCGCTGCGCGCTTTGGTAAAGCTCCAACGCCTTCTGTGGCTGTCCGAGGAAGCGGTAGCAATTGCCGAGGTCGGTGCGGACATCGGCATTGTCGAGGCCGAGGCGGATGGCGGCATCGTATTGCTCGACAGCCTGCGTCCAGCGCTGACGGTCATAATGCCAGTTGCCGAGCAGCATGGCGGCTTGGGCCGGTGGAAGGCCCGCGACATTCGGCGGCGCTTCGACGAGTGCGGAAGGAGCGGGCGCGATTGGCGAAGCAGGCTCGCGGTGCGTGAAAAACCACGTCGCGCCCGCGCCCACAACGGCAGCAGCGAGTGCGATGAGCACGACCGAATAACGGTGCGGCTTTCGCAGCGTAGCGTCTTTCGCTGGATGCTCCCGTCTCATGGCTTCTGGAGTTCCCGTCAAAGTTTGGCCTCAAACTCAATCAACCGTTCAAGTGCTTCCGCGAAGTCTTTGAACGCCTCTGCGGGGAGCATGATCGTGTCGCGGCGACCGCCCACGTCTTCGGTGATTTTGAGAAACCGGCCGCGTTGATTCTCTTTCAGATCGAGAAAGAAAATCTTCCGCTCGTTGACGATTTTTTCGGAAGCAATCGGCGGTGAAGACATTCTTTCTCCAGGGTTTTGGTTCATCATATTCGTAGGGCGTTAAATGAGGGCACTGGCGGCATCCCTCACTTTTTATCCGTGGTGTTCGTGCTTCATCGGCGCGCTGCCTTTCGGCGTGGCGTCGGGGATGAAGCCGAGGTCGCGTTTCATCCGCTCGGGGTCGGCGACGGTCGCGAGCGTGCCGGGGGGCTGCTCATACCAGCCGGGGTCTTTGTCGTAGCTCTCCAAGTTCGGGCGCACCTTGATGTTCGTGTACATGCCGCCCATCGTAATGTAATCATGCGGGCCGGGTGCGCCGACCATCGGGACCGAGTTGGGCGGGACTTTCATTCCCATGTCGCCCATGTCGGCCATTCCGGCTTCGCCCATCGTCATGTAACCGGGGAGCCATTTGCGAATGCGCTGATCCAGCTTGCCGGGGTCGATGCCGATGAGGTTCGGCAGTTGGTGGCCCATTTGATTCATCACATGATGGGGCATGTGGCAGTGGATCGCCCAATCGCCCGGATTGTCGGCGATGAACTCGACGGTGCGCGTGCTGCCCACGGGCACGAGCACGGTCGTCTCCGGCCAGCGCGCGCTCTCGGGGATGACGCCGCCATCCGTCTCGCGCACCCACCAGTAGTGGCCGTGAAAATGGATCGGGTGATGATCCATCGCGGAAAGGTTGCCGATGCGGATGCGCGTGCGGTCGCCTTGCTTCAAGACGATTGGTGCGGTGCCGGGATAGGCTCTGGCGTTGAGCGTCAGGATGTTGAAATCCGTCATCTCATTGGGATCGGGCCGCGAGGTGCCGGGGACTATTTTCCACTCGCTGAGCATATAGACGAAGTCGCGGTCGGGCCGCGGCTCCTTTTCCTCGCGCGGGTGAATGACGATGACGCCGAGCAGGCCGAGCGCCATCTGCGTCATCTCGTCGTGATGCGCGTGATACATGAAGGTGCCGTGCTGCCAGACGGTGAATTCATACATGAACGTCTCACCCGGCTGGATCGCCTTTTGCGTAAGGCCACCGACACCATCCATGCCATTCGGCAGGATGATGCCGTGCCAGTGGACAGCCGTTGCGGCGGGCAGTTTGTTCGTCACGTAAATGCGCAGCCGGTCGCCTTCGACGCACTCGATGGTCGGGCCGTGAACCTGCCCATTGTAACCCCAGCACATCGCGCGCAGGGCTTCGTTGTTCGCGGTCTTGGGCACGAACTCGTGCCACACTTCCTCCGCGACGAGGTGCATGACTTTCACGCCATCGACGACTTTCCACGGGAGCGTGGAACCGTTGAGCGTGACGGTCGGCGTGTAGTGTTTGCCGGGTTCGCCGGGTTCGGGATGCGGGTCGCGCATCCACGCGGGCTGCGGCATCTTGCCGTCTGCGGCTTTCATTTTTCCACCGGCATGGCCGGCGTGTTCCGCCGCTTGCGCAAGGGCGGTGCGGCGATTGAGGACAGCGGCTCCGGCGAAGGCCGCGGCGCTGCCGATGAGTTGGCGTCGGTTCATAGATCAGTGATGTGGATGGTTCGCGGGTGTGGCGGTTTTCGTGGAAGTGGTGACGGGCTTCGGGCGCGGGCGCGGGCTGGATTCGAGATCGCCGCCGACAGCGCGTTCCAGCGCGGCACGGGTGATCCAGTAATCGCGCGTCGCCTGGATGAAGACGTGCTCGGCTTCGATCTCCTCGCGCTTCGCGGTGAACAGCTCGAATGCGCCGAGCAACATGCCGTTGTAGTCGAGCAGCGTCAGTCCCACGATGCGCTGCCGCGTCGGAAGAAGTTCATCGCGATAGAAGCGAGCGATGTCGCGTTTGGTGATGAGCCGGTCGCGCAGTTCGCGCACCTCGGAACGCACGTCGATGGCGAGCTGCTCGAATTTGCTTTGCGCGATGCCGAGCTGCGCCTCCCCGCGCGCGATGCGCGCCTGCCCTTGATTGAAGATCGGCAACTCGAAGCGAACCGCCGGGCCGGCAAGGCTCACGCCGTCTGGATCGTGTTCACCGACGAGCCCAAAATCGAGCGCGCCGATGAAGCAGAATTTCTTCTCCAATCCGAGCGCTTTCACCGCGCTTTCCAATGCGCTGCGAGCGGCAGCGAGATCGAGACGGTTGCCGACCGCGAGCGTCTCCAGTCCTTTCACTCCCGGCTCGGAATCCGGCACTGGCGGCAGCTCACCGGTGATTTTCCAAGTCGTATCGCTGCCCCACACGCCGAGCAGCCGGTTCAGCTTTTCGCGATGCTCGCGCCCCTCGGACTCGGCCATTGCGACTTCGAGCCGCGCCTGGCTGTAAGCCGCCTGCTCACGCGCGAGATTGAGATCCTTCGTATTCCCCGCCGCGTGGATTTTCTGCATGAGCTGGAGCGAAGACTCCTGCGCATCGAGGATGATGCGCAGCCGCGCGAGCAGCGCCTGATCGGCTTGCATTTCGTAATAAGCCGTCTTCACGTCGGCGATGAGCTTCACCACCGAATCCGAGACGCGGAACTGCGCGGCCGCGAGTTGATCGCTCGCGACTCGCGTGCGCAGCGGGAGCATGAGCAGGTCGAGGAAGTTTTGCGCGATGCCCCATTCGTAAAGCGGGTGCGTGGGCGGTGCGTTTGGGAACTTCACCGACAAGTCCACCACGGGATTCGCCAGCGTGCGCGCTTGCCGGACATCGGCGTAGGACAGCCCGATTTCGCCGAAGGTGGCTTGCAACTCGCGATTGTTGAGCAACGCGATTTGCACGGCGCTGGAAACGGTGAGCGGCTTTTTCAAAAGCGCCCGCGCCTGCGCCTGCGATTCAGCCCGCGCGGCCATGTCCTCCTCCCAGCGCACGGTGCGCTTGGTGCGTTGCTGCACCGCGTTCTCGACGGGCGCGAAGGGTTTGTCTTTCGCCATCGCCGTCAGCGTGAAAGCGAGGGCGAGGATGACGGCGGTGATTGGTTTAGTGATTTTCATGGCCCTCCATTTTCATCGGTTTCGCGGGAGCCGCCGGTGCGGCGGTGCCTGCGGGTTTGGGTGCGTTCGGATTGATGTAAGTCTGATCGGCGGGCATCTCAGACTCGGCAGCCTTGGCTTGTGCCTCGCGTTGCTTGAACAGTTCGCGCGTGCGCTGCGTGTTCTCGTCGGCGCGGAGCGTCGGGCGCGCGGGCGCGGTGGCAGCCTCGGGCGAATCGGTGCTCGCCGGGTGGGTGCGGTCGAGCACGAGCGGCGGCGTGGAGCAGCCTGCGAGCAGGCCCGCCGAGACGAGGGGGAAAAGATGGAGTCGGGTCATGGGTCGTAATATTCGGGAGCGCGCCGGCGCGGATCGGACGCGGCGGCGCGCAGGTTTTCCGGGCTACTTCTTCCCGGCGTCGTCGAGCTGCTTGAGATACTTCGCGGGCTCCTTCTTGAAGTCCTTCACGCAGTTCTTGCAGCAGAAGCGGATCTCGCGGCCTTCGTGGTCATAGACGAAGGGCTTGCCCATCGAGTCGAGCTTTTCGCCGGAGACGATGCAGGTCGTCAGCGGATAAGGCTTCGCGGCGGGCTTGTCCTCGGCGCGGACGGCGGCAGTGCCGAAGGCAACGGTAAGGACGATGGCGAGTGTGGTGGATGCGATGCGTAGTTTCATGGATTTGATGTGGATTGGTTTTGGTTTGAAACCTGTTGCCAGGCTTGTTCCGGGAGGCGTGCGGGCAGGAAATGCCCGCGAGAAACGGTCATCGGCGTGATGACCGAATTGATGCCGCAACGACCGGACGAACGCGCGAGTGCGCGGTCGGGCAGGCCGTCAGCCGACGAACGGAGGCGCGTGGCTTTGGAAGCTCCGCGAGAGAACGGCCTCCGCGAAGCACAACGATCTTGGCGGCCCGGTGCCCGCGATGCCGGGCACCGCACCCTCGGTGCGCGGCGGGGGCAGCAGCAATTCAACGGCTTGGACGAGCTTGCCAAAAAGCCCCGCGTCGAAGTCAGCCAACCCCGGCGTCGAAGGCGTCGCCTTGATCCCTTTGCAGCAGCCCGACATCCCGCCCGACTTGCCTTCACCGCCGCCCTTGGACGGACAGTTTTTGCACTCCGCCGCGGGAGCCGCACCCTTCGCCACGCGCTCCACCAATGCGGAAAACGCGCAGTGGTTGCTCGCGACGAACCATGCAAGCACCGCGATGAGCGCGGTGCAGCGAACGGCGAGGCTCGTTTGGCGGTAGTGCATTTCGGGTGAAGGATTGACGTGAATCATTACGGCGGCAAGCGGGATGTCGGACGCTCTATGATTGCCGATTCAAAGTCCCGTCCAATGCCCCGCTTCGGGTGAACACAGCGGGCGAAGATCGCTCGGAAAATCCGTGATCGTCAGCGGGCTTGACCGGAAGAGGCGCGGTCAAAAGCTGCGAGAAAATGGTGCCGCCGCAAAACTGCCGTTCTTCCTGAATGTGCCATCCGTGCCCGGCGATCAGCGGAGCAGGATCATAGTGGCGGTCGGCCTCGATGCCGCTCACGAGTCGGTCGAAACGATATTGTAGCCAATCCACCCAGCGGTGGAGCGAGGACTGGATGACCGGCCGATATTCCAGGTTCAACCACACCGTGTTTTCCCCCGCAAGACGGGTGATTTTTCCGATCAACTCGCGCTGCGAGTCCGGGCGGAAGAGGTCGAGAAAGAAATGCGTGACGATGCAATCGAAACGGGGTGCAGGAGAAGGCCACTGGCGAAAGTCGGCGTGATGCAGCTCCACTTCCGTCCGGGCAGCAATCCCTCGGATGCGGGCGCGCAGCAGCGCCAGCATTTTCCGGCTGGAATCCACCACCGTGATCGAGCCGCCGACCTTTTCTTTCAGGCAGTCTGCGAGAAATCTGCCGTTGCCTTCGCCGATCAGGAGAACGCTCTCGGCGGAGAGAACCTGCTTTAATGAAGCAAGACGGGCCTCGGTGAGCCCGTTGCCAAAAGCGGCCCGCTCCAAGAGCGGGTAAAAGGGCGCGACGAAATCGTAATTGCGAGCCATGAAAAAGAGATGGGCGGGAAGCCGCGCGGCGGACTTCCCGCCCATCCTTGGAGTTGTTGGGAAAGGCGCGGGGTTACTTGACCTGCTGGGCGAGCGCGGTGAGCACGCCGTCGAGTTTCTTGAGGTTCGCTTCGGTGGCCGCCTGATTGTTGTCGTCGCCGGCCTTGTCGAGATCGTCGGCGAGCTTGGCGATGTTCTTCACGCTGCCTTCGACGCGCGCCTTTTTGTCGGCGGCGACTTTGGCGGGCAGCGCATTGGCGAGATCGCGCACGGCGAACGCCTTGTGATGCACGTCGGCGAGCTTTTTGGCTTTGACCACTTCGCCGAGTTCGCCGTGGGCTTTGTGAATGGCTTCCATGATGCCATCGACGGTCGCGGGTATGACCATTTTCTCGGCGTGTTCGGCGTGTTCTTTTTCCGCCGCGAAGACGGTCTGCGAGGTGAGGCCGGTGAAGGCGAAGGCGGCGCACGCGCCGAGGGTCAGGAGTCTGCTTGTTTTCATGTAGGTTTGTTTTTCTGGTTTTGGTTTCGACAGGACGCGGTGTGCGCCGCTGAAGGTGGTTGCTGTGAATAGTTCTAACGACGTTCCTTCGATGATCCCGCAAACTCATTTGCGCTATTTTCGAGCGCTCCGGTCGGCGGCCGGACGCGCTTGCTCAACGCAGGCGCGACTTCCACCGCGTCGAGCGGATCGACCTCCTCGCGCGCGACGTATTCCTCGGCGGCTTTGCGGCCGAATTTGAAGAAGACGGCGGGCGTCACGGCCATGTCGAGCAGCGTGGAGCTGAACAGGCCGCCGAGAATGACGACGGCGACGGGGTAGAGGATTTCCTTGCCGGGCTCGCCAGCGGAAAGGACGAGCGGGACGAGCGCGAGTCCGGCGACGGCGGCGGTCATGGTCACAGGGACGAGCCGCTCCAGGGAGCCGCGGACGATCATCTTTTCGTCGAACTTTTCGCCCTCGTGCTCCATCAGGTGAATGTAGTGCGAGATCATCATGATCGTGTTGCGCGAGGCGATGCCGGCGAGGGTGATGAGGCCGACGAGCGTGGCGATGGAGACCTTGCCGACGAGCAGC
>JAYVNN010000510.1:0-2881 GCA_043758435.1 Chthoniobacter sp. | reverse complement strand
TCGTCTCCACGCGGCCCTTGCGCGTGAGGGCAAAGACAAACAAATCCTGCGGGCCGTCCGCGTTCACCGTGCCGAGCCGGATGGGCAGCATGAACTTCGGGCTCTCATACGCCACCTGCAGCGGGCGCAAATAATGGAAGCCCGCCTTGGCCTTTTCCTCCAGGTTCACCTTCGCGACAAAGAACCGCATCTTCTGCTTGATGTAGCTTTCCAGAATCCCGCCCGCGCCTTCGGGAATCTTGTAGCCGTTCTCCTTCAGCCAAGTCTCCAGCCCGCCGCTCTGCTCTGCGGAAAGGATGATGATGTCGTATTCGCCCACCGTGTATTCCGCCTCGATTTTCACGCCGAGGGCTTTGTCGTGCTCGTCCTTTCCGGCCCGATCCCGCATGCCTCCGGGAGCGGCAGCGAATTTAATCATGGGCATCGGCGGGTTGCACGGATCGCCATCAAAATACTCCACCAACCGCGGCGCGGAGTAGGCGTCCAGATGCTCGACGAGCGCATTGTCCGCCACATGGATCTGCCCTTTCTCGATGAACGTCGGCACCGGAATTACCACCGCGAAATCCTTCGCCTCGCCCTCGAAATCATTCGCCATCGTCATCACCGTCTTGTCGTCCTCGCGCACCAGCACGACCTTCGACGCCTTGTTAAAAAGTTTCGTATCCGCCTTCGCGACATAGAAGCCGCAGAAGGCGTAGCTAGTGGAAAGCGCCGCGCAAAAAAGCGCAGCCGCGAGGAATGTGGATTTCGTTTTCATATCGGAGTTTTGTTGAGCGTTGAAAGTTGGACGTTGGACGTTTTCGATTTTCCCCTCCTCACTCCTCCTTCGGCCGCTTCGCCTTGTCCACGTAGTCCGCCGCGCGCTCGCGGATCGTGCCGATGTCCCAGCCCGTGAGCCGCGCGAGATTCTGCGCCTCGCGCTCACGCGCCTTCGGCTGCGCGGCGAGATACTTTTTCCCCTCCTCGCACTCCACCTTTCCCTTCCACGGATGCCGCATCACGAAACGCCCCTGAAAGTTTTCTTTGTCCCCCGTTTCCTGAAACACCAGGTCTTCGGGAAAATGCGCGCGGTCGTAGCGCACATGCAGCCGCGTGATGAAAGCCTGCCCTTCCTCCGGCCGCTCCGCGCCTTTGCCGCGCAGCCAGTCCGCGCCGAATTTCCGCAGCTCGTCGTTCGTCAGCGGATCGGCGGCGCACGGATCGCACCAGCCCAGATCCCACGCGTATTCGGTGAAAAGGCAGCGCCCGTCCTCGCGCCGCACGGCGCGGGAAAACATGTCACGATAGAAGCGCGGAAAATCGTCGCGCACAAAAAGCGGAATCTCGACATCGCCCGGCAATTTCACCGCGCGGTAGTTCGTCGTCTCCACGCGGCCTTTGCGCGTGAGCGTGTAGATGAAAAGGTCCTGCGGCCCGTTCGCGTTCACCGTGCCGAGCCGGATGGGCAGCATGAATTTCGGCGACTTGAACTCCACCCGCAGCGGGCGCAGATAGGTGAACCCCGCCGCCTCGTGCTTCGCGAGATTCACCTTCGCCACGAAGAATTTCACATTCTGTTTGATGTAGTTGCCGAGCACTTCGCCCGCGCCTTTGGGAAGCTTGTAGCCGTTGCCGGTCAGCCATGTCACCAGCCCGTCGCTCTGCTCCGCGGAGAGCACGAGGATGTCGTATTCGCCGACGGTGAAACGCTCCTCGATTTTGACGCCGAGCGCCTTTGCGCCGTCGTCGTGTTTGAATTTTCCTCCCGGCGCAGCAGCTCCCATCGCCACCATCTCCTTGTCCATCCTTCGTTCACACGGATCCTCATCCCAGTATTCCACCAGCCGCGGCGCGGAGTAGGCGTCGATGTGATCCATAGCCGCCTTGTCCACGATCTGCACCGCCTCCTTTTTGATGACCGTCGGCACGGGAATGACGATCGCAAAATCCTTCGGCTCGCCTTCGTAATCGTTCGCCATCGTCAGCACCGTGCGGTTGCCATCGCGCGCGAGCACGACCTGCGAGGCTTTGTTGAAAAGTTTCGCGTCCCCCTTCGCCACATAAAATCCGCAGAAGGCGTGGGCCGCGACCGGCGCGAGCGCGAGCGTGAGCGCGATGAGGATGGTTTTCGTTTTCATATCGGAGCTTGTTGGACGTTGAGCGTTGGAAGTTGGACGTTGGACGTTTTCGCCAAAGGCCCCTGCCACGAGTAGCGCCGCCCCGGCAGCAGCCAGTCGAGCACCGGCACCGCGAGCGAAAGCCCGGCCAGCGACCACAGCAGGCCATTCGTGCGGAACAGCCGGAACTGCACGTACCACGCGGCATACGCGACGAGCGCCGCAAAGACGATGCGCCCCGCACGCGAGTCCGGCGTCGTCTTGGGATCGCTGATCATGAAAAACGCGAAGAGCAGCAGCGCCCCGCTTTGCAGCCGGTGGAGCGGGATCGTCATCGGCTCGCCGAGCCACAGCGAACGGCCAAACATCAGCGCGAGGTAGAAGCCGAGAAACGCCAGCGTCACATCGCTCCGCGCCGCGCGCATGACCACGAGCCCGCCGATGCAGACCATGAGAAAACCGAAGAACGCCACATTGCCCCACTGCCCCGGCGAGACCCACACCGCGCCGTTCGTCGCCAGCATCATCGCCACGAGGCCGAAGTTCGTCGGATTGAAAACATGCTTCCCGCGCCAGTGCAGCGTGAATTTTCCCGCGATGGTGACGACCGCGCCCACCGCCGCCAGCGCCAGCGAATTTGTCCGCAGCAGCAGGCACAGCGACAGCCCCGAGATGAGCGCGCAGCGCGGATCAAAGCGCTCCACTTTCCACAACCGCGAGCACAGCGCCTGCGTGAGCAAAACCCCGCCGAGCGTGACCGCCGCCTGCGCCGCGCCGATCTC
>JAYVNN010000509.1:0-2883 GCA_043758435.1 Chthoniobacter sp. | reverse complement strand
CACTGCGCGGCCAGCTCCTCGATGTCCGCGAACCGCTCGCTCAGCGTCGTCTCATCCGTCCACATGTGGACCTCGCGGATACCGGGGTTGTCAATCAGGATGCCGCCGCCCGGCAGCACGATCAGCTCGCGCGCCGTGGTGCTGTGCCGGCCTTTGCCGGTCGTCTCGTTGACCACATCCGTCCATTGGTAATCCTCGCCGAGCAGATGGTTCATTACCGACGATTTCCCCACACCACTCGAACCCACCAGGGTCATCGAAACCCCGCGCCGCAGATACTGCCGCAGCACCTTCAGGCTCGTCCCTTTTTCCGCGCTGGTGATATGCACATCCGCCTCGGGATTCAGCGCGCAGATCGCCGCGGCGGCTTCCTGGTTTTGCGCGGCGGAAAACAGGTCCGACTTATTGACCAGCACCACCGCCTTCGAGCGGCTCTTCCCGATGATCGCAAAATAACGCTCCATCCGCCGCAGACTGAAATCCGGCCCCGCATCCGTCACCACCACGACCACGCTCACATTCGCCGCGATGACCTGCTCCTCCGTGCTCCGCCCCGACATCTTGCGCGAGAGACAGGTCTGGCGCGGGAGCCGCGCGCGGATCATCGTCTCGCCATCCGCGCCGCCGAGTTCCAGCGCCACCCAGTCGCCCACCGCGGGCAGCTCGGCATCCGTCGCGGCGTCGTGGTAAACCTTGCCGCCCATCGTGACTTCCAGCTCCTCCCCGTCGGCGAGCAGCGCGCCGTAGGTGATCTTATTGTCCCGGATCAAGCGCGCCGGTTTCCACCCCTCCCGCAGATACGGGGCGAACTCCGCGGCAAACTCCGCATTCCATCCGAGGTCTTCCAGGGTCATCGCCATCGGTCTTCGCACTTACTCCGCCGAGCCCGCCTGCTCCACCTGCTCCACCTGCTCCCGGATGAAACCAAGCAGCTCCGCGCGCCCGCTCCGCGTCTCGGCGGACGTCGTGAAAACCCGCGGCAACTCCCCGCACCACGTCGCGATCTTCGCCAGAAACAGCTCGCCATTCGCCCGCACCCGGCCCGGCGACACCTTGTCCGCCTTGCTCAAGACCAGCGCGAAAGGCACCCGCTCGCCAGCCAGCCACTGCACAAATTCCAAATCAATCGCCTGCGGTTCATGCCGCGAGTCGATGAGCACAAACACGCACGCCAGATTCGCCCGCCCGCACAGGTAGCCCGCGATCATCTGCTGGAAACGGTCGCGCTCCGTCCGCGCCGTCCGCGCATAGCCATAGCCGGGCAGATCCACGAGCGTCCACGTCGAGCCGACCGTGAAAAAATTGATGAGCTGCGTATGCCCCGGCGTCGCCGAAACCTTGGCCAGCGCCTTCGCCCCCGCGAGCATGTTGAGCAGCGACGACTTCCCCACATTCGACCGCCCGATAAAGGCAAACTCCGGCAACTCCGACACCGGGCACGACTCCACATTCGGCGCGCTGGTCTGAAATTTGGCGGAAAGGACGTTCATCGGTTTGGCGGGCGGAGCCTAGCCGCGATCCGCGCGTTTGGAAATGCCCGTCATTCGTTCGCCTCCGGCGGAGCATCCGCCGCCTCCTCGGCAAACCACGCCTCCACCTTCTTCCGCGCCCACGGCGTCTTGCGCAGAAAGGTGAGGCTCGATTTCACACTCGGATCGAGCTGGAAACACCGCACCGGAATCCGCCACCCCATCACCTCCCATCCATGCCGCTCGACCAACTGGCGGACGATCGTCTCCAGCGTCACCCCATGCAAAGGATCGCGCGGATGAGAGGAAGACGAAGGCATGTGCGCGGGAGGATGCCGCACGCAGGGCACGCGTCACAATGCAGAACCTAGTTGGCCGCACGCACGCACTTCGCTCTTGCACCGCGCGCTGCTGCGGGATGAAACCATGCCCGTTTCCGCGAGCAAAAAATGCCGGTCTCTCCCGCCTTCGATCTCCACACCGCCCACCCGTGAAACCGCTCAATCCGCTCCGCCGCACCCGCGGCACCGTGCGCATGTGGGACGACGATAAAGGCTTCGGTTTCATCAAGCCCGACGACGGTGGCGCGGATGTCTTTCTCCACATCAAAGCCTTCGGTGAAAACACCGCCCGCCCAGTCGAAGGCGCGCAGGTCACGTATAGTATCACCACCGACGAAATCGGACGTCCGCGCGCCTCCTTCGCCCGGTTGGAAGCTGGCGGGCGGCGGGCAGAGCCCACGTTTCGTCCGCTGCCTATGCACGCGGAACCGCGCTCCGCGCCTGCGCCCCAGCGCCGCCGCCAGGGTTCTCGTCGGTCGTCGTCCGTGGGTTGGGCGTTCCTCGGAGCGGCAGGATTTATCGGCGCTTTGGCTGGAGCTGCGCACTTTCACTATCTCGAATGGTGGGTGCCGGCGGTCTATGGAGCCGTCAGCAGTGTTACTTTCATCGCCTACGCCTTGGACAAAGCCAGGGCCGTTGACACGGAATGGCGCGTTTCCGAAAACACCCTCCACTTCCTCGAACTGCTCGGCGGCTGGCCCGGCGCGCTCTTTGCCCAGCAGTGTCTCCGCCACAAAACCGCGAAGCCTGGCTACCAAGTCATCTTCTGGCTCATCGTCGCCGCCCACCTCGGTCTGTGGATTTGGTGGGCGCTGCGGCACGCTGGTAACTAAGCCTGAGCCGCAAATATCGGGGCGTCCGCTTTTTCCAGAAAGCTGCTCTCACAAAGCCGCGCGTAGATGCCGCCGAGCGCGAGCAAGTCCTCATGCCGCCCGCGCTCGACGATGCGGCCGCGGTCCATGACGAGGATTTGGTCGGCGTGGCGCACGGTCGAGAGGCGGTGCGCGATGACGAAGCTGGTGCGCTGCGCCATGAGCCGGTCGAGCGCCTGCTGGATGAGCCGCTCGGTCTGC
>JAYVNN010000508.1:0-2883 GCA_043758435.1 Chthoniobacter sp. | reverse complement strand
TCGACTTCGCCGTGAGCCTCGGCGGCACGATCACCGGCGAGCACGGCGTCGGCCTCGCGAAAAAACCGTTCCTGCGAAAAGCCATCGGCAACGCGAGCCTCGACCTGATGAAGTTGCTCAAACGATCGCTCGACCCGCTCGGGATTTTGAATCCGGGGAAAATTTTCGACTGATACCCTCTCGCAAAATGCGACCGGACGGTTCGCGGATCGCAGGCGCGCTCGGGACAGCGCGGACGCGGGCTCCCGCCCGCGCCTGCGGATCGCCGCGGCGCGCACCAAAGAGTGAGCATGGAGATGCTGCCGAAGCAGCAAGTGAACGGACGCGGTCTCGCAGGCTTACGGTGCCTTTGCCTTTGGCTTCGCTTCCTCCAAGCGATGGCTCCCGCGTTTTTGGGACGCCGGTGGAGTGCTGCCCGCACCGCGCGCAGGGCCGGTTGCAGGCTTCGGCTTCGTCAGCGGCTTTTGCTCCAGCCGAAAACCCCGCCGCCTGAAATCCTCGGCGACGCTGCTGAGCAGGCCGCCATTTCGTTTCGCGCCCGCGCCTCGCGCGGGGACACATGCGGGATCCGGCATCGGCGGCTGCGGTGCCGGCACTTGGCCCTGGCTGGAAGCAGCGGGTGCAGCGTCCCCTGCATCAGCACTTTTTTCAGCCGGCTTGCCTTCCACGGTGGCGGGCACTGGTTGCGACGAAGCCGGCTGGGTATTCGATGGGGGAATGCCTTGCTTGACGAGAGCAGGCGTGCGAGCGCGGCCCGGAATCACGTCCCTCACGATGGCCTCGACTTTCGCCGACTCGTCGCCGGTTCCGCCATCAGGCGCAGCGACGCGCAGCCCCTTCCGATATTTGCGCACGTCCCGCCGTCCGCCGCATTCGGGTCTTTGGTTGCAAAGCCAGGCGGAGCCGTCGCCGGCCTTGGCTTCGTCCATCTCCGCCCCGCATTCCGGACAGTGCGGCGTGGCCATCTCCACTTTGGTCATGAACTTCGGAAGCCACGGCGTGATTTCGAGCAGCTTCTCCTCCGGCATCGCACATGCCTTGGTGAGCAGGAGGTCGAGAGTTTTGGCGGTGATCAGCTTGATATTTCTGGTCTTGGCGAAATGCCGCGCATCCCACGTGTAGAGGCACGAAGCGACAAAGAGGCCACCCGTCACGTTTGCATCCACCATCGCATCGTGCAACTCGCGCACGAGCTGCACCTCTACCTTGTGAAAGTCCCTGAAATTGTGACATTGCACGAGGAGCCGTTCCGATTTGCGCGCGAGCTTGAACTGGCTGGACCGCGCGCCGTTCAGCGCCGCGGGCATCGAGACGCGATAACCCTGCCGCTGATAAATCAGCGCGACCAGCAGCTCGAACTCCTCGGCCGTGAGCGACTGCACCTGGTGCTTCATGGCATATTTCTCGGAATCGGACTCGGGCAGCGCCGCGACGAAATCTATCGCAAGCCCCCGCTCGTGTTTCCGCCGTCTGACCCGCCCCACGAAGACCATCCCGACGAACACAACCGGAAGCAGGCTCAGTTCGACAGTGTATTGCTTCAGGCGCTGCCAGATTTCGGAAAGTGCAGCCTTGCCCTTGCCCGAGACCAGTTCCGCACCTGCGGGCAACTTGGCCGCAGATGGCGCACCGGTTGTTCCCGGAACGGCGGCGTTCTGCGCCGCAGCCGGATTCTGACCGGGTTTCGCAGCGAGCTTCGGATCGAGCTTGTCGCCCGGTTTTCCCGCCGAGGGCGAGCCGGCAGCGTTGCCACCGCCGAGTGGAACGGGTGCGCCTCCCTTGGGTGTCACCAATTCGATGCCGAGTTCCGCCATGTCGGATGGATCGCCGCGCTGGCCGTAGAGTTTCCCGTTCAGTTCATTCGACAGCTCACTGCGGCTCGCCTGCCCGGAGACGAGACGCACCGCGCTTTTGAAGACGGTTCCTGTCAAATCGGACTCCGCATCCGTCACCGGTGCACCGTCCGCGATCAGATTTCCCGCGCCCCCCGATTTCCCGGTAAAGAGGCCGCTGGCGTGCCTCAGCCCGCCAGCGGACAGCATCAAGATCGCGGCGAACATCGCCAGCTTCATCAGGAGTTTGAACAAAATGCGCATCTCAATCCTGACCTAGCAACCCTCAGGCCAGCCACCGTGCCGCGCTCGCCCCGCAAGTTCAGGTTGGCACGGCTTGGGGAAGTTTGATCGCATCAATCCCGCTTCTGAAAATCGCCGGGTCGGACTGCGCGCCCTTTGCCATCCACCGAAAACGAACGTGCGCGCTTGCCCGCTGCGCGCTTCTTTCCGCACCGTCCGCTCTTGCCCATGCATGCACCGACTGCCGAAACCCCGCTCCCGCCCTCGCCCGGCGCGAAGCCGTTTTATTTGAAGCATCTCGATTTCAGCGTGCTCACGCAGTGCATCCATTGCGGGTTGTGCCTGCCGACTTGCCCGACTTACGACGCGACGAAACTGGAGAAGAACAGTCCGCGCGGGCGCATCCAGCTCATGCGGAATGTCGCCGAGGGGCGGCTCGATCTCACCGAGGATTTTGGGCGCGAGATGTATTTCTGCCTCGGCTGCCTCGCGTGCGAGACCGCCTGCCCGGCTGGCGTGGACTACACGCGGATGTTTGAGGAAGCGCGCGCGGACATCGAGCGCGCGGGAATTTTGAACACGGAAAAGCGGAACTGGATCCGGAGCATCATGCTGCGCGGAGTCTTCACGCGCCCGTGGCTGCTGCGGCTCATCGGCCGCGTGCTGCGGATCTATCAGGCGAGCGGAATGGAGGCCCTTGTGCGGAAGCTCGGACTGCTCCGGCTGCTGCCAAAAAATCTCCGCGAACTCGAACCGCTCACGCCGCGCGTGGAACGCGATTTTTCCGATGCGCTCATCTCGGAAATCG
>JAYVNN010000507.1:0-2888 GCA_043758435.1 Chthoniobacter sp. | reverse complement strand
TTAGAAAGATTCACGGTAAATGATACGTGTGCGGATGAAATCGCGATACCGGCTTTTTGTGGCTGCCGCCTCGGCAAACCCCCTCCCGAGTCCCAAGGCGCAACCTTTTCGCCCAAGGGTGAAAAAGCCTCAGAAACGCAGCGTCAAAGCCGAGCCGATGCCGCCCGTGAAGTTCTCATAATCGGCAAAGGGGTTGTTGGAATGGTTGCGCATGTAGGTCGCGTAGAGGCGCAGGAAGGCGTCGTTGGAAAAAGCGTAGATCAGCGCGGCGCTGGCGGTCTGGCGACGGTCGTTGCGCTCGTGCAGGCCGTCGGCATCGAGGATGTTTTGGCGGTCGAAAGCGGTGGACTGGAACGAATAGGCGAGCTGCGCATAGAGCGCGCCATGGAGCTGGCGTGTGGCGGTGATGAAGACGGCGTGGGAAAGGCGATCCTCGGCGGCGGGCGAGGCCCAGTATTTGGCAAACTGGTAGCCTGCCGCGAGCTGCGTGCGGCCGCCGTGAAAGGCCCACGAGACATCGAAGCCCGCGAGCAGCGCGCCCGCGCGGGTGATCTCGCGCGAGGGGTCGATGAGGTCGTAGCGGTAGCCCTGCCCGCCCACGTAAAGCCGCGGCCACTGCGGGCGCGCGCGGTACTCGAGCAGCGCGGTGGCGGACGAGCCCCAGTAGGTGCTTTCGTCGAGACGCAGATATTTCGCGAGGTCGGCGCGCACCGCGAGATCGAGGCTGAACCCGTGGCCGAGTGGCGTGTTCCAGCCGACTTCCAGCGAAGGCAGGAGCAGCCAGTCATCCACATGCTGCGCGGGACTCAGTGCGGCATTCGACTGGTGCTCGACATTCATCTGCACAGTCACGCGAAACTTCGGCGCGGCGGCGGGCGCGGCATTGATGTCCACGACCTCGCCGCGCTCTTCCTCGAGCATTTTGAGCGAGCCGGTTTCGCCCAAAGCCGTCGCCGGTGCGGTCGCGCGGACGCGCTCGACGGCGGCATCCTGCGCAGCGGAAAACGCCGCGAGACCAACCGTGGCGGCGATAGCAGCGCCGAACCGTTTCACGCGTAAAAAATCAGCGCTTCGGTAGCGCCGACCTAAGCGCCGCGGCGGATCTCACCGTGCCATCGCTGAATGGCGTGCCATCGCCGAAGTTCACCTCGACACCGTCTGCGATGGTAAGGTTCGAGAGCGTTTGCGAATGGGTGACGTTGACCGCGGAGTTCGCGTTGATGACGACACTGCCACCACCGGTCGTGATGGGAGTTGTATTGGTATTCACGGTTCCGGTCGATAAGGGGGCGTAAGTATTCGTCCCGCTCAAGTTCAGCACGCCACTCCCTGTCTTGGTGAGCGCAACCCCAGTTGTGCTGAACCCGGTCGAGATTGAGCCGGACGAACCCGCGTTCGATGACCAGTTGTTCGTGCTCAAAGTCCCGCCGGAAACCCCGACGACCCCATTCGAGGCGACCGTGCCCGTCCCGCTGGCCGACGAGTTGCGCGCTGCGACCGCGACCGCTGGCGAGGATGCCGCATGGCCTTTGCCCGCGGCACCGGTGCCCGCGGCTGGCGCGCGTCCGCTCAGCAATACACTTTGCGCGCGGTTGGCGGCGAGCAGTTCACTTTGAATCGCCGCCGCCGCGAAGGCCTGCACCACCCACGATGCCTTGCCAAACTTCGTCACCAGAAACGACGTCTCGAGCATCCGCTTCACATCGAAGGCGATCTTCCGCGCGTTCCCGTTTTCACGCACCCAGCCTTCCCCGGCCTTGAGGTTCACGCCATCGACGGCAGCGCTGCCCTCGATGACAAAGAACGCTTCATAATTCTTTGCGCAGTGCGCCGAGATCACCGCTGCGGTTGCGGCGCATTTGAGTGAAGGTGTCGCGATCTTCGCCTTGCCGCCGCCGAGCTTGAAAAGCGCAGAACCCTGGGCCAGCGAGAGGTTCGCGCCGTCGAATGAAACGCTGGAGCCCTGCCCCACCCGCACCGTCGTTCCGTTTAGCAGTTGCAATTCCGCGCGGGAATTTGCGCCCGTCACGACCGGCACGCCGGCGGGGGCCGTGGCCCCATTTTTCAAAGGCGCGCCCGCGCTGGAAACGTCCTTTTGCACCTGCGTGGCCAGCGCGCCGGAACTCGCTGCATGGGAGGAAACCGCGCCAAGGCAGGCCACGACCGCGAGGGCGACAACGCTGAGGGGGAAATTTCTAAGCATGGCGCAGACGGTAACGAGAAGCCTCCCCGCGGCAATCTCATTTTCCAAACTCTGCGCCGGTGCGGAAACGTCTTTGCGCCTTTGCCCCTTTGCGGGAAAACTTCCGCCCATGTCCACGCTCTCCCACATCGCCCCCGCCGGAACCTTTCTCGACGCTACGCAAGCCCTTGCGCTCATCGCGCAGGCGTGTCCGGCGAAGGATTATCGCGACAAGAAAATCCTACTCATCGTGCCGGACGCCACGCGGACGTGTCCGCTCGGGATGCTCTTCGCCGGGCTGCACGCGCAGCTCGGCGCGGTGGTGAAAGCCTTCGACGTGATGATCGCGCTCGGCACGCACCAGCCGATGAGTGAGGAGGCGATCTGCGAGCGGCTGGAAATCAGCGCGGAGGAAAGGCGCACGCAATACGCGGGCGTGCGGTTTTTCAACCACGAGTGGGACAATGACGCCGCGCTGCGCCACATCGGCGACCTCACGCTCGACGACACCCGCGCGCTGACCGACGGGCTGCTCGCGCTGGAGGTGCCGGTGAAAGTGAATGCGCGGATTTTCGACTACGACCAGATCATCATCTGCGGGCCGGTTTTTCCGCACGAGGTCGTCGGTTTTTCGGGCGGTAACAAATACCTGTTCCCCGGCATCGGCGGCCCCGAGGTGCTGAACTTTTTCCACTGGCTCGGCGCG